>CALGMO010000142.1 GCA_937961665.1 uncultured Fimbriimonadaceae bacterium | reverse complement strand
GCGGCTTGGTCGCGCCACCCTCCGCGTTGAGGTTGACCCCGTCCGGCCGGTCGCCGACCACGACGATCTCCGCGCCCAGCGCCCTCAGCACGAGGGGCGCGAGCCGATACGCCGCGCCGTGCGCCGCGTCCACCGCGACCCTCATGCCGTCCAAGCGCTCGGGCACCGTGGACTCGAGGAACGCCACGTAGGCCTCGACGGGCTCCTGGTCGCTCTCGAGGAAGCCGACCTCCGCGCCCTTCGGGCGAGGACCGGACGACTCCGAAAGCCGCGCCTCGATCTCGGCCTCGAACTCGTCCGGCGTCTTGCGACCGTCGTGGAGCACGAACTTGATGCCGTTGTCCGGAGCCGGGTTGTGGCTCGCCGAAACGATGGCGCCCATGCCGAACTCCCCGGTGCGGGCGACGAAGCTCACCGTGGGCGTGGGAACGACCCCGAGGGCGACAACGTCCACGCCCACCGAGCAGAACCCGCTCGCGAGCGAGGCGCCAAGCATCGGACCGCTGCGCCTCGTGTCCCTGCCGAGCGCGACCCTCGGCGTCAGTCCGTGCGCCTTCAACGTGCGCCCGGCGGCCTGCCCCAGCTGAAACGCGAACTCGGGGGTCAGACCGACGTTGGCCACACCGCGGACGCCGTCCGTTCCGAAGTGCTTCCGGCTCACGGCGCCTTGGCCACCCGCACCTTGGCCGGACGGATCACCTTCTCGCCCAGCATGTAGCCGGGCTCCAGCTCGTCCGTGATGGTGCCGTCGGGCACCTCGTCCGTCGGGTGCAGCACGACGGCTTCGTGGACGGCCTCGTCGAACTCCGCTCCGACCGCCGGGATGCGCACCAGGTGCCGAGCCTCGAGCGTCGTCCGGAGCTGGCGGTCCACCGCCCGGATGCCCTCCACAACGCTCTCCAGGCTCGCGCCGGACTGGATCGCGGTCAGGGTCCGCTCGAAGTTGTCCAGCACGGGCAGGAGAGCCACGATCAGATCCTCGGCGGCGAGCTTCTGCAGGGCCTGCTTCTCTTGGGCGTGCCGCTTGCGCACGTTCTGCAGATCGGCCATCGTGCGCAGCAGCTGGTCCCTCAGCTCCTGATTCTCCTGCCGCGCCCGAGCCAGCTCCTCCTCGAGGTTGGAGCTCGGGGCGTCGCCTGCGGCCGGCACCGGCGTCTCCTGCGTGGCGGCCTCGGTCTCCTGCACCGTCTTCATCTCATCGCTCGGTTGTTCGTGCTTGTGCTTGCGCAAGGATGCTCACCCCTAGATCCAACAAACAGAATTCTACCTATGGTTCCCCAGCCGGCCGGTGAGCGGCCCGGCTCCGAAGCGCCCACGTCAGGCCCGCGTAGGTCAGAACCATGCCGGCCACCTGGCTGGGGACCACCGCGTCGCCAAGAATCGCCCACGCCAGCAGAGCGGCCGCGGGAGGCACGGCGTACTGGTACAGCATGGCGCCCGTCGGTCCGACTTGGCGCACCCCGAGATAGAACAGCGAGAACGCCACACCCCCGGCGAACACGGCGACGTAGGCCACCATCGCCAGCGTGATCGGCTGCAGCGCGGCCCAGTCTGTCCGCACCGTGGCGCCCAGGCCGTACGGGACGATCACAACCATCGCGCCCGGAAGACTCAGCATCAGAACGCGATAGGGAGAGTGCGCCTCCGAGAGCGGCTTGGCGAGCATCACGCCGACGGCCCACAGCGCCGAGCCCAGAAGGATCAGCGCGTTGCCCAGCAGGTGCGAGCCGGCCGACCCCGGCTCAGGGGCCGCCACCAGCGCGACCCCGACCAACGCGACCAGAGCGCCCAGAACGGTGCCGCGGCGGAGCCTCTCGTAGCCCAGCCACGCGGAGAGCAGCATCACGAACAGCGGCGACGTCGACAGAAGGATCGCGGCTTCCGCCGGGCTCGTCCGCCCCATCCCCTCCAGAAACGCGACCATGTACAGACCGGAGGCGACGAACCCCATCGCCAGGAACCTCGCCGCCGAACCCTTCGGATATCGCAGCGGCTCCCCAAGCGCCGCACAGAAGGCGACCATCAGGACGTACGTGGCCACGGTCCGCACGAGGCCCAGCGCCGCCGGCGAAACCTCCCGATAGGCCAGCTTCACGGCGACGAAGTTGAAGGCCCAGAACAGCATCGTGGCCGCGAGCGGGAGGCTGAAGGCGGACCGGCGGAACGGCACGACCGCACAGTATGGCATCATCGCGAACGAAGGGCGCGGGCGGAACCGTCCCCCGAGCGAGAAGCCATGAACCTGCGCGACTACTCCCAGACCAACTTCGGCGCCGCCAAGCGGTTCCGCCTGATCCTGAGGGAGCAGGGCGTGATTCGCGAGATGGGCGGCCAGGAGATGTCGCTGGCCGTCGGCATCGTCGACAACATCCTCATCAACGCCCTGGAGTCGGCGAGCAGCGACGTCCACCTGCAGCCCGAACGGGAACAGCTGCGCATCCGATACCGGCAGGACGGGGTGCTGGTGGACGCGGGCCAGCTTCCCCCCGAGCAGGCCGCCAACGTGCTGGCGCGCCTCAAGCTGGCTGCCGGAATGCGCATCGACGAGACGCGGGAACCACAGGACGGCCGCATCGACATGGAGTTCATGGGCCGCCGACTCAGCGCCCGCGCATCCTGCATCCCCTGCCTGAACGGCGAGAAGTTCGTGATGAGGATCCTCGACCCGGCCGCCATGCGCGTCGACCTCGACCGCTTGGGAATGCCGGAGGACGTCCTCACACGCTGGCAACGGGCCATCCAAGTTCCCTACGGCCTGATCCTCGTGACCGGTCCGACCGGCTCCGGCAAATCCTCCACCCTGTACGCCAGCCTGCACCAGCTCGACAGCAAGTCGCGCAACATCGTCACCGTCGAGGATCCGATCGAGTACGAGTACGAGCGCAACATCGTGCAGGTCCAGGTCACCGAGAAGATGACCTTCCCCAAGGTGATGCGCACCTTCCTTCGTCAAGACCCCGACGTGATGCTCGTGGGCGAGATGCGCGACCCGGAGTCGCTCGCGATCGGGATCCAAGCCGGGCTGACCGGACACCTCGTGCTCACCACCCTGCACACCAACAACGCCGTGGAGTCCATCGGCCGGATGATCGACATGCAGGCGGAGCCCTACCTGATCGCGGGAGTGCTCGTGGCGATCATGGCCCAGCGCCTGGTGCGGCTGAACTGCCCCAAGTGCCGCAAGCCCTACCGGCCCAGCGACGAGGAAGTGCTCGCCCTCGGACTGACTCCCGAAGAGCTGGCCGCGGCGACGTTCTACAAGGGCGAGGGTTGCGCCGAGTGCCGCGGCACGGGATACAAAGGGCGCATCGGAGTCTTCGAGCTGGTGCTCGGAACGCAGGAGTTCCGGGCCGCCATCGCGCGCCGCGCCGGACTGCAGG
>CALGMO010000141.1 GCA_937961665.1 uncultured Fimbriimonadaceae bacterium | reverse complement strand
GGTGACCGCCGTGATCCACCGTCTCCGAAGCGCGCTCTTGGATCGTCAGCTCGTGCAGTCGTTCTCGGGCGTGCGGACCGTGTTCGGCTCCGGGCCGGACATCAGCCCCGAGCACCAGGCCCTCGCTCGGGCTTACGGCTTGTGCTACGCGCGGGAGGTGCTGCGGCCCGGCAAGGAGGCTCTGTTCGTGCTGGGCAGGGATCCCAGACCCACGGGCCGGGCGCTGGCCGACGCTCTCGTGCGGGGGTTCGCCGCCGGCGCGAGGCTGGTCGGCGTGCCGCTGCGCCTGGCGGACCTCGGCATCATCACCACGCCGCTCGCCGAGACCGCCGTGCGCGCGCTGGGAGCCCAGGGCGGGGTGATGGTCACCGCCAGCCACAACCCGCTGGACCACAACGGGTTCAAGTTCTTCACCGGGGTCGGGATGGAGGATCGGCCGGGCGCCGCGCCCCCCGGAGCGCTGCTCTCCGCGACCGACATGGAGAGGGTCATCCGGAGCGTGGCCCTCTTGGCCGAGCGGGAGGGGCCGATCGGGCTCGAGGACGACGACGCCGCGCCACTGCCGTCCGACCGCCGGGAGCAGGAGCAGGCCAGGGTCGCCGCGGAGCGGGCCTATCTGGACGTGATCGGCGCGGACTGGGGCATCACGCCCCACTGCCTCAAGCCGCTCACGCTCGGCCCGGCCCTGCTGGATCCCAACGGCGGCGCCGGCTGCGGGATCGACGCCCGCGTGCTGGAGCACTTCGGCGTGAAGGTGATCGAGGTCAACGCGGAGGTCGGCTACCCGGAGCACGCGATCGACACGGACGGCATCGACCCTGCCAGCGGGAGGCACATGCTGCTCCGCGTGGCCCGAGCGGCGGCCCGCGAGCGCGCGCACTTCGGCGTCGCCTTCGACTACGACGCCGACCGGGGCAATCTGGTGTTGCCCGGCCACACCGAGGAGGCGATCATCCCTCCGCAGAAGGTCGCGACGTTCAACATCGCCCTTGCGCTGACCCGAAGGATGCTGCGCCGGAAGGAGGGCAAGCCGCTGGCCGTGGTGATGTCCGACTCCACCTCGCTGGCCAGCGAGAGGGTCGCGCGCAGCTTCGGCGCCGAGGTGGTCTACGTGGAGACCGGCGAGATCAACGTCGTGACGCGCATGCATCAGCTGCGGCGCGACGGCTACGACGTGCCGGTGGGCGTCGAGGGGGCCAACGGCGGCACCATCTTCGAGACCAGCACTTGCCGGGATGGGTTGCAGGCCGCCCTCTCCGCCGCGCTGGCAGAGTCGGAGCCGGAGGTCTCGGAGGCTTGGCTGCTGCACGCCGGCGCATCGGATCCGAACGGGTGCGAGCCGGGGCAGCCGATCCCCCTCTCGCGCCTGGTGGCCTCGATCCCCGCCAATCCCAACGTGTCGCTGAGGCTCACCGCTCCGCCGCTGCCGCACGCGGTGGTCAAGAAGCGGCTCGAGGCCTACTTCGCCGACCGGCTCTGGCCAGAGCTGCGGGACAGGTTCGAATCGTACCGCTTCGTCAACTACGAGGGAACCGCCGTGTCGGCCGAGCGCTCCGGCGAGGAGACCGGCGGCTGGCGCGTCGAGCTCCGCGCGCCGGACAGGGCGGCGTTCGTGTTCGTGCGGGGCAGCCGCACCGAGTCGGGCATCTGGAGGATGATCCTGGACGCCGACGACGAATCCGACTTCGGGGAGCTCCTTCCCCGGGCGCGCACGATGTTCGACACCGTGTCGCTGGGGTGAGGGGTCACGCCCCGCCGCGGGGCTTCGGAGCGAAGCTCGTCCCGCAGCCGCATCGTCGGGCGGCGTTCGGGTTCTCGAACCGGAAGCCTCCGCCGATCAGGTTGCCCGTGTAGCGCAGCTCCGAGCCGCGCAGGTAGCGGGCGGACTTCGGGTCGCACCGCAGGGGGATGCCCTCCTGCTCGTCGGTGAGGTCGCCCTCGATCGGCCGCGTGTCCAGGCGCAGGACGTACTCCATCCCGGAGCAGCCCCCACCCTTCACGCCCAGCCGAACGAACACGCCCTCCCGGCCGTCCTTGGCGAGCAGCTTGGCGAGCCGATCCACGGCCTCGGGCGTCAGGCGCACCGGGAACTCAGCCGACACGGGCGTCCTCCCGCGCGGCGGACGGCCGCGGCTGCAGACGGATCAGGGGCCGGTCGTCGGCGCTCAGAATGTCGGCGATCGTGACGCGGTTCACGACCGAGTCGACCGCCTGCTGAACCCGGCTCCAGAGGACTCGCAGGGCGCAGCTGACGCTGCAGGAGCAGTCGGTCTCGGAACGCGCGAACCGCTCGCAGAACCCCTCCTCGTAGAGACGGCCTCCCAGGGCGGCCAGCACCTCTCCTACGACGATCCGATCTGCAGGATGAGCAAGGGTGTAGCCGCCGTTCTGGCCGCGCGTGGCCTCGACGAAGCCCGCCTTGCGGAGGATCGCCATGAGCTTGGCGACGTTGGCGGGGGACAGGCCCTGGAGCCTGCCGATCTCCTGGATCGTGAGCGACTGGCCCTCCCTCAAGCGCGCCACCTCCAAGAGGCAGCGCAACCCGTACTCTTCCTGCGCGCTGAATTTCATCGTCCGGCTCAGTACAGGCCGAGATACTGGCGGATCTCCTCGGGGATGCGGTCGATCGTGAAGGGCGGGTCCCAAGTGAGCTCCACCTTCACGTCGCCGACGCCCTTGACGGAGCGGACCACCATCTCCACATCGGCCGGCAGCGTTTCCGCCACCGGGCAGTGCGGAGAGGTCAGGGTCATCACAACCCGGACGTCCCCGTTCTCGGCAACCTCGACTTCGTATACGAGTCCAAGGTCGTAAATGTTGACGGGAATCTCCGGATCGTAGACCGTTCGGAGGGCCTCCACCACCTCGTTCTGGAGCATCGAGCGCTCGATGGGGTTCAGCGGCCCACCGCCGGCCGCGGACGGATCACTCGGTCGAGGCAACTCCTCCTCCTTCCAGCGCCTGCTGGAGCGTGTGCCAGGCCAACGTCGCGCACTTCACGCGGACCGGGAACTCCTTGACGCCGGCCAGCGCCATCAGCGAATCGAACTCGTCGAAGAACTCCTGGCCCTCGGCCTCTCCCGTGACCAGCGCGTGGAAACGGTGGAAGATTTCCCGCACCTCGTCCACGCTCTTGCCCTTGACGGCCTCCGTCATGAGGCTGGCGGACGCCGTGGAGATCGCGCAGCCGCAGCCTTGGAAGCGGATGTCGGCGATCTTGCCATCCTCCACCTTCAGGTACAGCGTCAGCTGGTCGCCGCAAAGGGGATTGTGGCCCTCGGCGACGGCGTTCGCGTCCGGAAGCTCCCCTTGGTTGCGGGGCCGGTGGTTGTGGTCCAGGATGACCTCTTGGTACAGCTCCCTCAGGTCGCTCACAGCCCGAGCACCCTCCTCACCTCTTCGAGGCCGCGGGCGAGGGCTTGGACCTCCTCAGGGGTGTTGTAGAGTCCGAACGAGGCCCGAGCCGTGGCGGGAACCCCCAGGCGGGCCATCAGCGGCTGCGCGCAGTGGTGGCCGGCGCGAATGGCGACCCCCTGCGTGTCAAGGATCGTGCCGATGTCGTGCGGGTGCGCGCCCCGCAGGGAGAAGGAGACCACGCCGGCCTTCCGGTCCTTCGGTCCGTGGATGGTGAGGCCCGGAATGTCGCCCAAGGCCTCGTGCGCGAGCTTCGTGAGGGTCTCTTCCCAGCGTCCGATCCGCTCCAGGCCGATCTCCTGGACGAAGCGGATGGCCTCGGCGAGGCCCACGGCGCCGGAGATGTTCGGCGTTCCGGCCTCGAAGCGCGCCGGCGGCTTGGCGTAGGTGGTGCCCTCGAACGTAACCCTGGCGATCATGTCGCCTCCGCCCAGGAACGGGGGCAGCTCCTCCAGCAGCTCGTAGCGGCCGTACAGGGCGCCGATGCCGGTCGGGCCGTACACCTTGTGCCCGCTGAAGGCGTAGAAGTCGGCTCCGAGGGCACGCACGCCGATCGGCAGGTGGGGGGCGGCCTGGGCGCCGTCCACGATCACCGTCGCCCCAGCGGCGTGCGCGGCCTCGGCGATCTCGCGGATCGGGTTGATCGTGCCCAGCGCGTTGCTCACGTGCAGAATGGACACGATCTTGGTGCGCTCGCTGAGCAGACCCCGGTAGGCCTCGAGGTCCAGCGTGCCGTCGTCGTGGATCGGCGCGACCCGGATCTTGGCCCCGGTCCGCTCGCAGGCCATCTGCCACGGCACGATGTTCGAGTGGTGCTCCAGCTCCGAGAGGACGATCTCGTCGCCGGGGCGGAGGCGGGAGCCAAGCGAGTGCGCCAGCAGGTTGATCGCCTCGGTGCAGCCGCGGAGGAAGACGATCTCCTCGGGCCGCTCGGCCCCCAGGAAGGAGGCCACCGTGGCCCGGGCCTCGTGGTACAGCTTGGTGGCCCGGACGCTCAGCTCGTGGACGCCGCGGTGCACGTTGGCGTTGTCCCGCTCGTAGAAGCGGGAGATGGCTTCCAAAACGCGCCTGGGCTTCTGGGTCGTGGCGGCGTTGTCCAAGTAGGCGAGCGGGAACCCGCGGACCTGCTGCCGCAGAGCCGGGAACTCCGCCCGAAAGGCTTCCACATCCAGCACAACCTCAGAATCTACCACCACGGGGCCTCACTCCTCCGGCATCGGCTCCACCTTGGCGACCTGTCGGAACACCACGCGCTCCAGCGCCGTCCGGACCTCCTCCAGGCTGATCTTCTCCAGCACCTCCGCGAGGAACGCGTAGGTGAGGATCGCCTGGGCCTCCGCCAGGCCGATGCCGCGGGACCGCAGGTAGAACAGGCTGTCGGCCTCCAACTGGCCCACCGTCGCCCCGTGCGTGCACTTCACGTCGTCCGCGAAGATCTCGAGCTGGGGCTTGGTGTTGATCGTCGCCTGGGGGGAGAGCAGGAGGGCCTTGTTGGTCTGCTTGGCGTCGGTCTTTTGGGCGTCGGGGTGCACGTAGATCTTGCCGTTGAACACTCCGGCGCCCGCGCCGCCGAGGATGCCCTTGTACACCTGGAAGCTGTGGCAGTTCGGCATGGCGTGGTCCAGTCGCGTATGGTTGTCCGTCAGCTGCTCGCCGAAGGCCATGTACGCGCCGTTCAGCCAGGTCTCCGTGTGCTCGCCGCCCAGCCAGATGTCGATGTCGTTGCGGCTGAGCCGGGCGCCGAAGGACACGGCGTTGGAGGCGTACACGCTTCCAGCCTCCTGGGTCGCCCGCACATGGCCGATGTGGAACGCGTCCAGCGAGTCCTGCTGGACCTTGGTGTGCTCGAGCCGGCCGTTCTGGTCCACAAACACCTCGGTGACGGGCGCGGTGAAGTAGGTGCCGTCGCCGGAGTGCGTCTCCAGAATCTTGACCTCGGCGTTCTCGCCGACCACGACCAGAACGCGAGGGAACACGGCGCTCGCCGCGTCCGAACGCTGGCTCACGAAGGCCAGGTGGATCGGCCTCTCGATCGTCGCTCCGGGCGCCGCGTGGACCAGGATCGGCTCGGAGAAGCAGGCGGTGTTCAGGGCCGCGAAGGGATGCCGATCCACCTGCACGGTGGAGCCGAACCGCCTCCATGCGGGATCGTCCTTGGTCTGCGACCACGAGCCGACGGTCAGACCGGCGGGGATGTCGGGCGAGGAGGCGTCCGGGCGGAACACGCCGTCCACCACGACCAGGCGCAGGGCGTCCTGCACGACGATGGGGTCGGCGGAGCCGAACCGGCCGTCCCAGTCGCGGGGTTGCGCCGGAGCGAACTCGTGCTCGGCGAACTCGCGCAGGCTGGTGAAGCGCCACTCCTCGTTCTTGGTGCCCGGCACGCCGACCGACTCGAAGAACTCCGCGGCCGTGCGGCGCAGGCGCTCCCAAGGGGCTCCGGCATCGAACCGGTAGAGCTTCTGGAACGGGGTGCGGGAATCGAGAGCAAGAGCCATCTTCGCCTCCTCAGGCCCTCGCCGCGGCCTCGGCCTCCAGCCAGCCGTAACCCTTCTCCTCGAGCTCCAGCGCCAGGTTCTTGTCGCCAGACTTCACGATGCGCCCGTCGACCAGCACGTGCACGAAGTCGGGGACGATGTAGTTCAGCAGGCGCTGGTAGTGCGTGACCACCAGGATGCCGCGGTCCGGACTGCGCAGGGCGTTCACGCCGTCCGCGACGATCTTCAGGGCGTCGATGTCCAGACCGCTGTCCGTCTCGTCGAGCACGCACAGCTTGGGCTCCATCACCGCCATGTGGAAGATCTCGTTGCGCTTCTTCTCGCCGCCGGAGAAGCCCTCGTTCACCGACCGGTTCAGCAGGCTCGGATCGAGGTCCAGCAGCTTCATCTTCTCGCGGATGTACTTGCCGAACTGGATCGCGTCCAGTTCCGGCTCGCCGCGGTGCTTGCGGACGGCGTTCACGGCGGAGCGCAGGAAGTACGCGTTGCTCACGCCGGGAATCTCCACCGGGTACTGGAACGCCAGGAACAGACCCTCGCGGGCCCGCTCCTCCGGAGCCATCTCCAAGAGGTCCTGCCCCAGGAACTCGACCGAGCCCTCGGTGACCTCGTAGGCGTCGCGGCCGGCCAGCACCTGCGCCAGCGTGCTCTTGCCGCTGCCGTTCGGGCCCATGATCGCGTGCACCTCCCCGGCGTTCACCTGGAGGTCGATCCCCTTGAGGATCTTCTTGTCTTCGACGGATGCGTGCAGGTTCGAAATCTTCAGCATGGTTGGTTCTCTGGATTCGATGGCTTTCCTCTCAGGCTCTCGGGCTCGGCCTCAGCCGACGCTGCCCTCCAGCGACACTCCGAGCAGTCTCTGGGCTTCCACCGCGAACTCCATCGGCAGCTCGCGGAACACCTCCTTGCAGAAGCCGGAGACGATCATGTTCACCGCGTCCTCGGTGCTGATGCCCCTCTGGTTGCAGTAGAAGATCTGGTCCTCGCCGATCTTCGACGTGGACGCCTCGTGCTCGACGATCGCGGTCGGGTTGCGGACGTCGATGTACGGAAACGTGTGGGCGCCGCACTTGTCCCCCATCAGCATCGAGTCGCACTGGGAGTAGTTGCGGGCGTAGTCCGCGCCGGGGTTCACGCGCACCAGGCCGCGGTAGGTGTTCTGACCGAAGCCCGCGCTGATGCCCTTGCTCACGATCGTGGACTTGGTGTTCTTGCCGATGTGCACCATCTTCGTGCCGGTATCGGCCTGCTGGCGGTTGGCGGTGAGCGCGACGCTGTAGAACTCGCCGACCGAGTTGTCGCCCTGCAGGATCACGCTGGGGTACTTCCACGTGATCGCCGAGCCCGTCTCGACCTGGGTCCAGGTGATCTTGGCGTCGCGCATGGCCCGGCCTCGCTTGGTGACGAAGTTGTAGATTCCGCCGTTGCCGTCCTTGTCGCCGGGGTACCAGTTCTGGACCGTCGAGTACTTGATCGTCGCGCCGTCCAGGGCAACGAGCTCCACGACGGCCGCGTGCAGCTGGTTCTCGTCGCGCATCGGAGCCGTGCAACCCTCGAGGTAGCTCACGTAGGCTCCCTCGTCCGCGACGATCAGCGTGCGCTCGAACTGGCCCGTGTTCTCGGCGTTGATGCGGAAGTACGTCGACAGCTCCATCGGGCAGCGCACGCCCTTCGGCACGTACACGAAGGAGCCGTCGCTGAACACCGCGCTGTTGAGGGTGGCGTAGTAGTTGTCGCTGTACGGGACGACCGACCCGAGGTACTGCCGAACGAGGTCCGGGTGCTCTCGGATCGCCTCGGACATCGAGCAGAACACGATCCCCAGGCTGGCGAGCTTCTCCTTGAACGTCGTGGCCACGGAGACGCTGTCGAACACCGCGTCCACCGCCACGCCCGCCAGGATCTTCTGCTCCTCCAGCGGGATGCCGAGCTTCTCGAAGGTCCGGAGGAGCTCCGGATCCGCCTCCTCCAGGCTGTTCAGCTTCGGCCGGCGCTTGGGGGCCGAGTAGTACACGATGCTCTGCAGGTCCACGGGGGCGTAGCGGACGTTGTGCCAGGTCGGCTCCTGCATCCGGGCAAGATGGCGGAGCGCCCTGAGGCGCCACTCCAGCATCCACTCGGGCTCGCCCTTCTTCTCCGAGATGATCCGGACGACCTCCTCGTTCAGGCCAGGCGGGAGCGACTCGCTCTCGACGTCGCTGACGAAGCCCCACTTGTACTCGCGATTGGCGAACTGCTCCAGAATCTCGTTGGACATGGCTTTCTTCTGCTTCCGATCGGTTTCTACCTTCGCCCGGCGGGAAAAGTTTACAGAAAAGTCAAGAATGGGGCCGGCGGCACCGAGGGCCCCCAAGGGAATAGGGCTTTGGAAGCCCCGCCGGGGAGGCTCGGTCCTAGGACGGAGCCGCGGGCCGCGATCCGCCGCCTGAGAGCTCCCGGCGCATCCGCCCGCCGGGCGCGGGGCCCGTGCAACCTCCCCGGGCTCGGCGAGCGTAGCAAAGACGCATGCGACCGATCCTGGCGGGCATCGAGACGGAGTACGGCATCGACATCCAAGGAGTCGGCCCGACCGGGCTGGTCGCCGCCGTCGCCGACTTCGTTCGATCCTGTCCGATCGGGAGGCGCGGCTGGGACTACCGGTTCGAGAACCCGAGGGCCGACCTGAGGGGCTTCGTCGCGGACGAGCTGGCCGTCGATCCCGAGGACATGCGGTTCGAGGCCGAATCGGAGATTCCTCCCGACGGCGACGTCCGCTCGGACCGCGTGCTGCCCAACGGCGCCCGGCTCTACAACGACCACGGCCACCCGGAATACGCGACGCCGGAGTGCAGGTCCATCCGATCCCTCGCGCTCAGCGATCTGGCGGGAGCGCTGCTTCTGCACCGCATGGCGGAGGCGAGCGGCCGCGCCATGCGGCTGTATCGGAACAACACGGACTACCACGGAGCGAGCTACGGGACGCACGAGAGCTACCTCCTGCCGCGCGAGGTCGGCTGGGAGCGCGCGCGGGACTGGCTCGCGCCGGTGCTGGCGGTCCGCGGGTTCCTCTGCGGCGCGGGCAAGGTGGGAACGGAGGGCGGCCCCGGTCCGGCGTTCCAGCTGACGCAGCGGGCCGACTTCTTCTCGGAGCAGATCGGCGTGGACACGCTGTACCGACGCCCGCTGTTCAACACCCGCGACGAGCCGCACGCCGACCCCGGCGCATGGATGCGGGTGCACGTGATCTCCGGCGACGCCAACCCCACGTTCGGCGCCGTGTGCCGCAAGGTGGCCCTGGCCAAGGCCGCGCTGATGCTGGCGTGGATGGGCGAGCCGGTTCCGTTCCGCCTCGCCGACCCCGTGCGAGCCTTCCGCGACGCCAGCCGAGACCCTTCCGGCGACTGCCGCATCGAGCTGGCCAACGGGTCTTGGACCACGCCCCGTTCCATCCTGGACACGCTCCTAGGAACCGCTCTGGCACGGCTGGACCCGGAGTGGGATCCGGAACTGATGGGCTGGATGCGCGACTGCGGGGCGCTGCTCGACGCCTACGAATCCGACACGGGGCGCTTCGCCCGCGAGGTGGAGTGGGCCGCGAAGAAGCTGGTGTTCGAGCAGCTGAGCGAGGAGACCGGCGTGCCGATGGGGAGCCCGGAGCACCAGGCCTACGACCTTGCGTTCCACGACTGCGACCCGGCTTCGAACCTGTTCCGTGCGCTGGAGATCGACGGAGCCTTCGCGGAGCAGCCCGCGGCCGAAGAGCTGGAGCCCGCGCTCGCGCGGCCCCTGGACCCGACCCGCGCCGTCGCCCGAGGCCTCGCGGTGGAGAGGTTCCCCGAGAGCGTGGCGTCGGCCTGCTGGCGCACGGTCGTTGTCCGTACGGCGGACGGACCTGTGGTCGCCGACCTTCCTCCCGATCTCGACGCACCGCCGCAACTCGCGGACTGCCGAGACGTAGAGTGTTTTGTCCGAATCCTTCAGGAGGCCGGAGTGCCATGCCAGAAGACCGCTTGACCCGACCCATCCCGCAAGACCCGCTGAAGAAGCACGCCGACGATAGGGGCCCCTCCACCCCGAAGGTGGGCAAGCCGGGAGGCGACAACGAGCTGCTTCGCCGCCTCCGCAAGGTCGACCCCGATCAGGCGAAGCGCTATCGCCAGCGGTCCGGGCAATGATCGAGGCCCGCGCGCGCTCGTTCGCCGAGCTGGTGGGCTACCCGGCGTGCCTTGGGCCGGTGGTGCCCGGGGAGACGCACGGCACCACGGTTCTCGCCCTGCGCTTCGACCAAGGCGCTCTGGTTCTCGCCGACCGCCGAGCCACCGCGGGCAACCTGATCATGTACGACCAGGCGGAAAAGGTCCTTCCGCTCGACGACCACACCGTGGTGGGCATCAGCGGAGCCTACGGGCGCTCGCTGGAGGTCTGCCGCTTTCTGCGCCACAGCTTCAAGTTCTACGCGCGCATGCACCTGCAGGAGCTGTCGTTCGAGGGCAAGCTGATGGAGATCAGCCGCGCCTTGGCGGCCAACCAGGCCGAGGCGATGGCCGGCGTCGGCTTCTTCCTGCCGATCGTGGCGGCCTACGACCGCTCGAAGGACGCGTTCGGGGTGTACTTCTTCGACGGAGCGGGCGCCCGGTTCGAGAACGGCTCCTACGCCTGCGCCGGCAGCGGATCCGAGCGGATCCGGGGTGTGTTCGAGTACCTGCAGCGGACCAAGGGGCCGTTCACCCGGAGGCCGCTCGACGACGTGCTGCGCGAGGGACTGGTGCTGCTCGACATCGCCGCCGACCTCGACTCGGCCACCGGCGGCTTCGGCAAGGTCCCGCCCGTCGCGAGGGTGTTGGACCGCGACGGTAACCGCCCGCTGGACCGGGAGAGGCTCGAGGCCGCGATCCATGACGTGCAGCGATCCTGAATCACCGGCCCCGGCAGGTAGGATCGGGTCGTGCCAACCGTCCCGATTCTGCTGCTGACGCTCGCGGCCGCCGGGCCGACCGGCAGGTTCGTGCTGCCCCTCGAGACCGGATGGGAGTTCCGCCGCGGCCCGCTGCCGGGCTACGAGTTCCCCCAGCGCTGGCGCGAGGTGACCGTTCCCCACGACTTCGCCATCGAGGACCTGCCGCCCGCGCCCAAGGTGCCGGAGGAGTTGGAGCCCATCGCCGGGGAATGGCGCTTCCGCCTCGGCGACGACCCATCGTGGAAGGACCCCTCCCTGGACGATTCGGGCTGGAAGACGGTCCGGGTCCCCTCCACATGGGACGCGCACGGGGACGCCGCCACGAACGCCTTCGGGTGGTACCGCCGCAGGGTCCGGATTCCGGCCGGGCTCGCGCGCAAGGGGTTCGTGCTGCCGCTCGGCAAGCTCGACGACGTCGACGAGGCGTTCCTGAACGGGGTGCGCATCGGCGGTCTGGGCTCCTTCCCTCCCGACTACCGCACGGCTTGGTCGCAGATCCGGCTGTACCGGGTGCCGCCCGGGTTGGCCCGCGGCGACGGCTCCGACCTCTTGGCGGTGCGCGTGTACAACGGTGGCGGCCAAGGCGGTTGGTACGCGGCCTCCGAGCGCCCTCTGCGCTCCGGCCCCTTCGATCGCGGCGCTCCCGACGGGCTCTCGACGGGCTGGACCGTGCCCGGGCCCGGATCCTACCGCCTGGCCCTGCGGGCCGACCCAGGCTGGAAAGGGCGACGCGTCGTGGTGCGTTTCGACGGCGTGTACATGAGGGCCCGCGTGTACCTGAACGGCGACTTGGTGGCCGAGCGTCCCTACGGCTACGTGCCGTTCGAGGCCGACCTCACCGATCGCCTGACCTACGCGCAGCCGAACGAGCTGAGGGTGGACGTGGACGCCACCCCGCCCAACAGCCGCTGGTACACCGGAGCGGGAATCTACAGGCCGGTGCGCCTGGAGGTGCGGCATCCGGCTTCGATCGACGACGGAGCCGTGTTCCTCCGCACGCTCTCCGTCGGTCCTGAGGCCCGGGTGCGACTCGACTGGGCCCTCCGCGCCGAGCCGCCGGCCGGGACGCGCCTCCGGGCCCGCCTCGCCGATCCACGGGGGCGCACCGTGTGGGAGGGCGGATTCGAGCCGAGAGTCCGCACGGTCGTCTTCGCGGTGAAGGACCCGATGCTGTGGTCCCCCGAAAGCCCGAACCTCCACACGCTGCGCCTCGAGCTGTGGCAGGGCGGCCGCCTGCTGGATTCCCTCGAGCGCGGGGTGGGCCTGCGGACCCTAGGGTGGAGGGCGGGCGCCGGTCTGCTGCTGAACGGCAGGCCCGTCAAGCTCCTGGGAGGCTGCGTGCACCACGACAACGGAGCGCTGGGAGCGGTCTCGCTGCCGGACGCCGAGGAGCGCAAGGTGCGGGTGCTGAAGTCGCTCGGCTACAACGCCATCCGCACTGCCCACAACCCGCCGTCCGAGGCCTTGCTCGATGCCTGCGACCGGCTCGGCCTGCTGGTGCTCGACGAGATCTTCGACAATTGGAAGCGTCCCAAGGGCAGCAACTACGACGAGTTCTTCGACCGGTGGTGGCGCGAGGACCTGCGGTCGTGGATCCATCGCGATCGCAACCACCCCAGCGTGGTCGCCTACAGCATCGGCAACGAGATTCCGGAGCAGGCGGATCCCGAGGGAGAGAGGATCGGCGCGATGCTAGCCGACGAGGTTCGCAGGCTCGACCCAACGCGCCCCGTGACGATGGCCTCGTTCCCAGTGGGCGAGGGATGGCGCTCGCTGGAGCCCCTGTACCGACATCTGGACATCGCCGGCCACAACTACATGGCCTCGGTGTTTCCGGCGATCCTGCGGGAGCACCCCGAGCGGCTGCTCATCCAAACCGAGTCGCAGTCCCCCTGGATGCGGCGCGACCTTCTGCAGCTGTGGCGGACCCCGAACGTGGCCGGGGACTTCGTATGGGCCGCGATCGACTACCTCGGCGAGGTCGGCGTCGGGCGGGTGATCCGGCCCGGGGAGCCGGACGCGTTCTTCGGCGAGTGGCCGTTCGTCACCACCGGGTCCGGCGAGATCGACCGGACGCTGCACCCCAAGCCACAGGCGTTGCTGCGCAAGGCGCTGTTCCAGGCGCCGCGCACGCTCGCGCTGTTCGCCGAGCCGTGGCCGACCGACTACCGCGTGAGCGCCTGGGGCTGGACCGACGAGCGACCCAGCTGGAACTGGCCCGGCCTGGGCGGCAAGCCGATGCTCGTCCGGGTGTACTCTTCGGCTGCGTCGGTCCGTCTGCGGCTCAACGGCCGAGACCTCGGCGTGCGGCCCACCGCGCTGGAGAACGGATGCACGGCCGGGTGGCGGATCCCCTACGCCCCGGGCCGCCTGGAGGCCGAGGGTCTGGACGCAAGGGGCAGGGTCGTGGCCCGAGAGGAGCTGGAGACCGCGGGCGAGCCGGCGGCGCTCGCTCTCGAGTCGGAATCGGGCGCGATCCGCGCGACTCCCGGCGGGTTGGCGTTCGTGCGGGTTCGGGTGCTCGACGCCCAAGGCAGGCTGTGCCCGACCGCCGATCGGCTCATCCGCTTCCGGGTCGCGGGGCCCGCGGTGCTGGCCGCCGTCGACAACGGCGACCCAAGGTCCGTCGAGAGCTTCCAAAAGCCGCGGAGGCTGGCGTGGCAAGGCCGGGCTCTGGCGGTGCTGAGGTCCACCGGCGAGGCCGGCGTCGTGACTCTGGAGGCCTCCTCGCCGGGACTGAAGACCGCCCGGGTGAGGCTGAGGACGGTCCCCGCGAGGTAGACGGGCGTCTGCCGGAAGGCGGGTATCCTGAGGCCGTGCCCCAGGATCGCATCGTCGTCGTCGGCGCGCGCGAGAACAACCTGAAGAACATCACCGTGGAGATCCCGCGGGACAAGCTGGTGGTGATCACCGGGCTGTCCGGATCGGGCAAGTCCAGCCTGGCGTTCGACACGATCTACGCGGAGGGCCAGCGGCGTTACGTGGAGAGCCTGAGCGCGTACGCGCGGCAGTTCCTGGGACAGATGGACAAGCCGGACGTCGACCACATCGACGGCCTCTCGCCGGCGGTGTCGATCGACCAGAAGTCGGCCTCGCGCAACCCGCGGTCCACGGTGGGCACGGTGACGGAGATCTACGACTACCTCCGGCTGCTGTTCGCCCGGGCCGGGGTTCCGTACTGCCCAACCTGCGGGGTTCCGATCGAGAGGCAGTCGACGGACCAGATCGTGGACGCCGCGCTGGCGTTTCCCGAGGGAACGCGCCTGCAGGTGCTGGCGCCGATCGTGCGGGGGCGCAAGGGCGAATACCGCAGGGAGCTGCAGGAGGTCAACCGGGCCGGTTTCGTCCGCGTGCGGGTGGACGGTCGGATGTACGAGGTCACCGACGACATCCCGATGGATCGGTACAAGCAGCACACCATCGAGGTGGTGGTCGACCGGATCGTCCTGAAGCCGGGCGTGGAGTCGCGACTGACCGACAGCGTGGAGACGGCCCTGAAGATGGGCAAGGGCGTGGTGGTGCTCAGCCGCCAGAGGCCGGGAGAGGAGGACTGGACGGACGAGACCTTCAGCGAGTCGTACTCCTGCGCCGAGTGCGGCTTCAGCATGCCCGAGCTGGAGCCCAGGATGTTCTCCTTCAACTCCCCCTACGGCGCGTGCCCGGAGTGCACGGGTCTGGGCGTCAAGACGGAGTTCGACCCGGAGCTGATCATCCCCGACCCCTCCAAGCCCCTCTGCGCCGGGGCGATCGCGCCGTTCGTGTACAAGTCCGGCGAGACCAAGGACTGGTGGCCCGACGTGCTGCGAGCCGTGGGCCAGGCGTGCGGGTTCGACGCCACCCGCCCGGCACGGGAGCTGACCGAGGACCAGATGCGGCCGGTCTGGTATGGCCTGGACCATCCCGTGACGGTCACCGTGCGGTACGGCCGAAGGGAGCGCACGTTCGAGACCCGCTGGGACGGCGTGCTGGCCGTGCTGCGCAAGCGCTACGAGACGACGGAGAGCGAGTGGGTCAAGCGCGACCTGGAGCAGTACATGAGCACCAAGCCGTGCCCGGTCTGCAAGGGCCGGCGCCTGAAGGAGGAGACGCTGTCGGTGCGCGTGGCCGGGTTGAGCATCGCCGAGGTCGCCGCTCTGTCGGTCGAGGCGGCCCTCCGGTTCTTCGAGGAGCTGCCGAGCAGGCTGAACGAGCGTCAGCGGGCGATCTCGTCCAGGACCACGAAGGAGATTCTGGAGCGCCTGCGCTTCTTGGCGAACGTCGGTCTCGGCTATCTGACGCTCGACCGGTCCGCGCGCACGCTGGCCGGCGGCGAGGCCCAGCGGATCCGCCTCGCCACGCAGATCGGCAGCGGGCTCATGGGGTGTTTGTACATCCTGGACGAGCCCAGCATCGGCCTGCACCAGCGGGACAACCGCAAGCTGATCGAGACGCTCCTGAAGCTGCGGGACCTGGGCAACACCGTGCTCGTGGTGGAGCACGACGAGGAAACGATGCGCGCCGCGGACTGGCTGCTGGAGCTGGGACCGGGAGCGGGCGAGCACGGCGGCGAGGTCGTGGCCCAAGGAACGCTCGAGGAGTTCCTGAGGCTGGACTGCGAGACCGCCGCCTACCTGAGGGGCGAGAAGTCCATTCCGGTTCCGGAGCGCCGCCGGGCCCCGCGCGCCCCCTGCCCGCTCTGACGGGTTCGGTCTTTCTGGGCGGTTTTGGCGCCATTCTGCGCAACGCATCCGCTCTTTTGGCACACCTTGTGTTATGATTGGATTGTCATCTTCTCCAAGCGTCGGAGCGCCTCCGGCTCTTGGGCGTCACGATCGTCCCACCGAGGAGGGTCCGTTCCTCCGAGGCAAGTCCCGCCGGTCGCGGCCGGCACGAAACGGAACGCACCATGCGCAATCTGAGAAAGGGCTTCACGCTCATCGAGCTTCTGGTCGTCATCGCGATCATCGCCATCCTGGCGGCGATCCTCTTCCCCGTGTTCGCCCAGGCCAAGTTGGCCGCGAAGAAGACCGCCGTCCTGTCCAACGCCAAGCAGCTCGGGCTCGCCCAGCTGATGTACTCCGCGGACAACGACGACGTCTTCAGCCCCGTCGCCGGCTTCAGCGGAGGATGGAACCTCCCCTCCTTCGCCGTCCTGGTCTTCCCCTACGTCAAGAACGCCGGCCTGTTCATGGACCCGTTCAGCCCGGCCAAGATCACCGACAACCCCTTCGTCCTCAACAGCCAGTGGGCCATGCCCCCCAGGCGCTTC
>CALGMO010000140.1 GCA_937961665.1 uncultured Fimbriimonadaceae bacterium | reverse complement strand
CGCGGCGATCGAGGCCGCCCGGGCCGGCGAGCACGGCCGCGGGTTCGCGGTGGTGGCCGAGGAGGTGCGCAAGCTGGCCGAGCAGTCCAGCGCGGCCACCAAGGAGATCGCGGCGCTGATCGAGAACGTGCGCTCCAACGTGGGGCGCACCGTGGAGGCGATCGGCCAGACGGCGCCTCTGGTGCAGGAGAGCAACGCGCTGAGCGAGGAGGCGGGCCGCTCGCTGGCGGAGATCGCGTCGAGCACGGACGCGGTGGCCCGGCAGGCCGAGGGCGTGGCGCGCACGGCGCTGGCGGTGGCGCAGGCGATGGACGCGGTGCGCTCGGCGGCTGAGCGGAACGTGCTGGAGCTGGAGACGATGGCCTCCGGCGCGCAGGAGGTGAGCTCGGCGATCCAGGGCGTGGCGGCGGTGAGCGAGGAGACGGCCGCCAGCGCGGAGGAGATGAGCGCCACGGCGGAGGAGGTCAGCGCCTCGGCGAGCGAGCTGGCCTCGATGGCCGAACAGCTGAAGGAGATCGTGAACCGCTTCAAGCTGGCCGAGGGCGGGTCGGGACACCTGCGCCTGGCGGCTTGATCCGGCAACGATCGAACCAACCCATCCCATCCATCCCCAAACCCGAGAGGGCCCCGCTCTGGCGGGGCCCCTGCCGTTTCAGCGGCGCGCCGGACTGGCCGGGCCGGCCAGAATCCCGTAGACCGCGGCGGCCGGCGCAAGGTTCTGGTGGATCGTGAACTCGCACGTTAGGACGCCGTAGCGTTGCTCGAACCAGCGCTCGGCTCCCGGCCACTGGTCGATGCCCGGATGCACCGTCTGGTTCGCCCAGTCGTAGTCCCACGGGCCTTGGCCGAGGTCCTTCGCCTTTCGCCATGGACCGTAGGGCACGATGCCCGGGTGGACCGTGGGCTTGCCGTTGTACCACCCGTCCAAGTGGAACACGTTCACGGGGTGCCGCTCCTCCAGACCCGTCACCCAAGCGATGTTGAGCGGGTTGCAGCCGAGGAAGTAGTCGGCGGTGGTGTGCAGGGCCTCGTAGAACTCCCTGGACTTGATCGGGTTCTCGTCCCGCAGCATCCTCCATGCCGCCGCCAGCTCCATGGCGTGCGGGGTGGTCTGTTGCCCGATCAGCATCGGGAACTGGAAGTTGCCGCCCCAGCGCATCGCCCGCCGGCGGCCGGACTCCAGGCTCTGGCTCGCCACCGCGAGCACCGCCTTGCGCGCGGCCTCGAGCACGGACGCCGGCGGCTTGGCCTTCCATCCCGGCAGGGCGAGGAGGACGGGGCCGTGGAGGTTCTCCAGCCAGACGTCCTCGCCGACGGCGGAGAGGTCTCGCTCGACCGCGGCCAGGTAGCCGGCATCCCCGGTCAGCCGGAAGAGGGCGGCGGAGGCGTACAGCCGCGAGCGAAGCAGCTCCCCTCCGGCCTCGCGACCGCCGTGGTCCATGGCCCAGCGGAACGCCTGCCGAGCCTCCCCGGCCCAGTCGACCCCTCCCGGATCCTTCTTGCCGATCTTGGCCAGAACGTGGGCGAGGTGCGCGGCCGCGCCGGCGTAGCGGAGGGTGGAGTCGGGATCCTCTCCGCTGACGACCCACGTGCGGTTCACGTCCTCGTAGCTGGGCACGCCCTCGCCGTCCCCTCCGAACGCGTCCCCGGCGACGCGCAGTCCGACTCCGCCCGTGCCCCAGCCCTTGCGCAGGAGCTCATGGCGCAGCCGGTGGCAGAAGCGTGGCAGCCACGCGGCCTCGTCCACGATGTCCGGGATGCCGTTGCCGCTCTCGGGGATGTTCAGATCCCCGTCGGCGAAGTTCTCCGGGGCGATCTCCCAGGCCAGCAGCAGCTCCTGCGCCACGCGGATGTGCGAGGGGTAGCTGTCCCAGTCTCCCGCGTCCTGGTACCAGCCCCATGCATCCAGGGGCCCTTGGAAGCCGGCCTCCAACTGGGCCCGGTCGCCGCCCTCCGAGCCCCAGTCCTGCCACCGGACGGTGGTGTACATCAGCTTTCCGCGGAAGCCCGGCGTGCGGAGCGGGTTGTGGGGCGCGGGACGTTCGAACTCGGTGTGGGGCTTGATCAAGGCGATCCCGCTGCGGTTGTGGTACAGCGCGCGGGCGACCAGGCGGAACGGCTCGCGGTACGCGTCCCGCCGGATCTGGAAGGGGAAGGAGCAACCGACGCCCTCGATCGCCAGCACGTAGGTTCCGGGCTTGTGGAAGGCGCTGAAGTCGCACTCCGCCGTGTCGGCCCCGACGAAGTTCCGGTTGGGGGTGTCGTCCGCCTGACCCGTCTCGGCCTCCGTTCCGGCCGTGCGGAACGCCACGCGGCCCTCGAAAGCCCGCTCGCCGCTGGCCGGTTCGACGAGCCAGAAGCGCCGGCCGACGAACGGCCTGACATCCAGCGGCCCGCCGTCGCCGAGCCAGTGCGAAAGGTAGCCGAACTTGCGGGGGGCCACGGTCGAGTAGCCGACGATGTTCGCGTGCACGGCCTCGGAACGAACCCTGGCAGGATCGTAGCGGAACGACCAGCTGGAGCCGTTGTCCGCCAAGCCCGGAGCCCTCACGATGTAGCGCTTGCCCTCGGTCAGCGGGCGGGGGAGGTGGAGGTAGATCCAGTGCTCCTTCGCGTGGTCGGGGCGGTTGTTGACCGCTCTGCCGTCGATCCATGCGTCCACGAACCAGGCGAAATCGGTTCCCTTGCTCTTCCTGCTCACCCGGAGCGGCTTCAGAATGCCGAAGGCGGGGTCGTCCGTGGAGGACACGGAGTAGGCCGAGGGGTCCTGCGCCTGGACGACGTCCAGCGGCCGTACCACCACGCGCTCGTCCGAGCGCTTCTGACCCTTCTTGTGGTGGACGACGTACCCGTCGTCGAAGTGCAGCAGCAGAATGCTCTCGGTTAGGGGCAGCACCTCCCGGACTTCGGAAGCGCCCGCCCAAGCCGCCGATGCGGCGATCGCGACAACCCACACGCGCCTTGTTGCCATTTCGTCCCCATTATGCACCGCCCGTTGCCTCAGAGCCTCGCGGCGTGTGCTATGGTGGGCCAGCATCGTGGAAGAGCCGAACTACCCCGACCTGCTGGTCTGCGACGATGGGACACCCGTTCGGGACGCCGAGACCTGGTGGCGGCGCCGCGTGCCGGAGCTCTGGGGCCACTTCGAGGCCATCCAATACGGGAGGCGACCGGACTTCGGCTGTCTGGACGTCGTTCCGGTGGGAGTGTGGGAGAACCCGTTCGGCTTCACGCAGGTCGACCGCCTCGAGTTCCGATCGGGCCCCGCGGTGCACCTCGCGGTGTTCTGGCCCGACGGGGAAGGGCCATTCCCTCTCTTCGTGGGACTGAACTTCCGCGGCAACCATGCCGTGTGCAGCGACCCCAACGTCCCGATCGACCCGTCCAACCCGGCCCCGAGGGGCTCGCAGGAGAACGCCTGGCCGATTGAGCTGATTCTCGAATCGGGATTCGCGCTGGCGACGGCTTGGTACGAGGGGTTCTGCCCAGACGACCCCGGTCAGGCGGGGCGGCTGCACGCGTCGGGCACGACGGCGCTCGCCTGCTGGGCCGAGGCCCTCACGCGCATCCGCAGCGTCCTGAGCCTGAACCCCCTCTGCCGTTCGGAGCAGACGATCGCGATCGGGCACTCGCGGCTGGGCAAGGCGGCGCTGCTCGCCTGCGCGCGCGACGCGAAGTTCGCGGCCTGCGTTCCGTTGCAGTCGGGATGCGGCGGCGCGGCCCCCAGCCGAACGTCGGTGGGGGAGACCGTCGCGGACATCACCCGCGTGTTTCCCCATTGGTTCCTTCCGGCGTTCGCCACCTACGCCGGCCGAGAGGCCGAGCTGCCGATCGACCAGCACGCCCTGATCGCGCTCTGCGCGCCGCGCCCCATGCTGCTGCTGAACGCCGAGGAGGACACATGGGCGAATCCCGCCGGTCAGCGGAGGATGCTGGAGCTGGCCAAGCCCGTGTACAGCCTGCTTGGCTCCGGGGACGTGGTCGAGTGGCACATGAGGCCGGGCAAGCACGAGGTGCTGCCGTGCGATTGGGAGCGGGCCATCGCCTTCGCCCGCTTTCGGCTGAAGGAACGGACGGCCCCTCCGAGGCGCCTGCCCTGCTGAGGGCCCCCGGCCGCTAGGTGCCTGCGTCCCGCAGCATGCGGTCAAGCTCCGCGTCGTCGAGCAGCGCGAGCTCTCGGTGGAACGCTTGGCGCTCGCTCTCGCGCTGGGTGCGGGTCTGGCGGCGTCGCAGGCCCTCGAGGAAGCGGACCTTCTCCTCGTGGCTCTCGCAGATCAGCTTGGGGACGGGCGTGGGTTTCCCGTCCTTGATGGCGACCATGGTGACGCGGGCGGTGTTGGTGTGGCGCCGGGCTCCGGTCAGCACGTCCTCGGCCTCCACCTCCACGGTCACTTCGACGCTCGTGCGCCCGGCGTAGCTAACGAAGCCGGTCAGGACCACGACGTCTCCGATCTCGATGGGCTCGTGGAAGTCGACGCGGTCGAAGCTGGCGGTGACGCAGACGTTGCCCGCGAAGCGGGAGGCGACCGTGTAGGCCACCAGGTCGATCATGGAGAGGATCGCGCCGCCGAACGCCTTGCCGTACATGTTGGCGTGGCCGGGAGTCACGACCTGCGCCATCTGCATGCGCGTCTCGGCGGCGCGCTTGGCCTCCATGTCACACCGCGCTGAGCACGATGGCGGCGAAGTCCTCGGGATCCAGGCTGGCGCCGCCCACGAGGCCGCCGTCGATGTCGGGCTGGCTGAACAGCTCCTTGCTGTTGGAACCCTTCACGCTTCCCCCGTACAGGATGCGGATCGCGTCGGCCGTCTCCTGGTCGTAGAGCGCGGCCAGGGTCTGTCGCACCATGCCGCACACGCGGCTCGCCTCCTTGGCGTCGCAGACCTGTCCGGTGCCGATCGCCCAGACCGGCTCGTAGGCGACGGCGAAGCAACCCAGCTCGCTGCAGTCGACGCCGTCCAAGGCGCCCCGAAGCTGCTCCCGGATCACGTCGTCCGTTCGGCCCGCCTCGCGCTCGGCCAGCGTCTCCCCGACGCAGAGGATCGGCATGAGGGAATGGTACAGCAGGGCCTTGATCTTCTGGTTGACCGTCTTGTCGGTCTCGGCGAAGTAACCGACGTCCTCGGCGTCGATCTCGAGCTTCCCGAAGCGTCCGCGGGTCTCGGAGTGGCCCACGATGCAGAGCTTGCAGCCCGCGTCGGCGAGCATCGGAGCGCTGACGCACCCCGTGAAGGCGCCGCTGTCCTTCCAAAAGACGTTCTGGGCACCGACCGAGACCCTCGTGCCCTTCAGAGCCTGCACCACGGCGGCGATGCTGGTGTAGGGAGGGCACACGGCGACCTCCACGGCGTCCGTCACCGAGATCTTGCGGACGAGGGCCTCGACCAGCGACACGGCCTGAGGCTGGACGAGGTTCATCTTCCAGTTGCCGACAACGAGCTTCTTGCGCACTTCCTACCCCCTCTCGATGCGCGGCTCCACGACGATCTCCACCTTGCCGCGCACCGCGTTGGTGATGATACAGTATCCGTCCGCCCTGTGCGCCATATCCTCGGTTAACTTCAGCTGGTCGTCGGTCGCGTCGGCAGCCAGCCGGATGTGGGGCTGGATCGTGATCTTCTTGTAGGTGAACTGCGCGCCGGCCTGCTCGACCTCGCCCACGGCCGACGTCTCCAGCGACACGACGGGCAGCTTGCGGTTGGCCGCGATGATGCCGAACGTGATGGAGTAGCAGGCCGCCACCGCGCACGCGAGCAGCTCCTCGGGGTTGGTGCCGTCTCCGGTTCCTTGGAACTCCTTCGGGACCGCGATCGGCAGCTCGACTCCGCTGTGCTCGGGAGTGACGACGCCGGAACCGTCGCGGCCTCCGCTCCAGACGACCTTGACGGGGTAGGGATGGATCTGTGCCATAGTTCGATTCTACTGGGATCGCTCGGGCCGGGTTCCGCGTTTCCAGGGTTGGAGAAGCCATGAGGTGGTTCGGGGACGTCCCCGTATGGGGCGAGCCCGTCGACCCGGGCGCGCTGAAGCAGATCCAGACCTGCCGCCGCACGGCGGCCCGCGCGGCCATGATGGCCGACCACCACCGGGGATACAGCGTGCCCATCGGCGGGGTCGTCGCCTACCGGGAGGCGGTCAGCCCCTCCGCGGTAGGGTTCGACATCGCCTGCGGCAACAAGGCCGTGCGGCTCGACGCCGCCTTGGACGACGTGCTGCCGAGGATCGGCACGATCCTGGACGACATCTGCCGCACCATCAGCTTCGGTCTGGGGAGAGCCAACCCGGAACCGGTGGACGATCCCGTGTTCGACGACGACCGGTGGAAGTTGCCGGTCTGCTCGGCCTACCGGGACCTCGCGTGGTCTCAGTTCGGGACGGTCGGCGGAGGCAACCACTATGTGGACCTCTTCGCGGACGAACGGGACAGGGTGTGGATCGGCGTCCACTTCGGTTCCCGAGGCTTCGGCCATCGCGTGGCCACCCACTTCCTGCGCGCCGGAGGGGGCAAGGACGACCCGTTCGCGGAGCCCGTCGTACTTTCGGTGCGTTCGGCGCTCGGCCAGGACTACCTGGAGGCGATGAGGCTGGCGGGCCGCTACGCCTACGCCGCGCGCGACTGGGTCTGCGAGCGGGTGGCGCGGCTCATCGGGGCGCGCATCGTGGAGGAGGTGCACAACCACCACAACTTCGCTTGGCGGGAGGAACACGGGGGAGAGAGCCTCTGGGTGGTGCGAAAGGGCGCGACGCCGGCTTTCCCCGGTCAGCGGTGCTTCGTCGGCGGCTCGATGGGAGACGAGTCCGTGATCTTGGAGGGGGTGGACTCGGAGGAGTCGCGGCTCGCTCTGCGTTCAACCGTGCACGGTGCCGGACGGGTGATGTCCCGCACGGAGGCGGCCGGTCGCCGGAAGGGCCGGCGGCGCACGCCCGGCAAGGTCTCGCGGGAGATGATGGAGGAGTGGGTCCGACGAGCGGGCGTGGTCCTGCGGGGTGGGGGCACGGACGAGTCTCCCCACTGCTACCGGCGCCTGTCGGAGGTCTTGCGCCAGCATGAGGGGTCCGTGCGGGTTCTGCACGTGCTGCGGCCCATCGGCGTCGCGATGGCGGGAGAGGACGTGGTGGATCCGTACAAGGACTAGCCCTCCAGACGCAGGTCCTCGATGGTGGGGACCGGCGCTGGAAGGCCGCCGAATCGAACGGTCCTGCGGATTGTTCCGGTCGTAACATGGAGAGAGAGCGGAAAGAGAGGCAATGGGACGATGAACGCTTGGCTCCTTGCTCTGGTGCTGTCCGCGCCCGGCGGCTACGACGCCTACCCCACCCGGTTGCAGGGCATCCGCGTGCAGGATGAGGACCTGTTAGTGGCGACGCTGGAGATGCGCGCGTTCGGCGCCGGTTGGGTGTACGTGCCTCCCTCGCTCGACGGTGCGGGAAACGCGGTGTTGGCCTTTCCAGGAGGGCAGAAGGCATCCCTCGCGAGGATCGCGACGCAGAACGGCACCAGGGTGAACGCCACCCTCGATGCGATGCCGGACCAGAACGTGCCGATCGAGGCCGCGTTCGCCGCGTTGGACCTGCCGGCTAGGGTTTGGGCCGGAGGGACGGCGAAATTCGGCTCCCAGACGGTCTCCCTTCCGGCCACCAGCGGCGGACCCTACCTCTTCTCCGGCTCGGCAACGTCCGTCGAGTTGACGATCGGCTACAGGAAGCTGTCGGTCTCGTTTCCAACGAGCACGTCTGTGTACCTTCAGGACAGCCGCCAGTGGGGCGGAGGATTCGAGCTGCGGATGGGTGGCCTGGGTTCGGGCACGTGGTCGGCCGGCCAGAGGGTCCGGGTCAGCCTTACGTTCTGGGGCGAGCGGGCGACCGAGCTGTGGCCGGAGGGGCCGGTGACCATCCAAGAGGGCCCGGATTGGGTGCCGCTTTGGCCGGTTGCCGACGTTGCCCCCGGTTCGCCGCTGGACTTCTCCCCGCCCAACGTCGCGCCGGCCGGCTCGAAGGGCTGGCTGAAGGTGGTGAACGGCAAGTTCGCGTTCGAGAGCAGCCCCGACATTCCCGAGAGGTTCCTCGGTCCGAACCTGGTCTTCTCCTGCGCGTATCCGGCGAAGGCGGACGCCGACCTGCTTGCCGTGCGCCTGAGGCGGATGGGCTACAACTGCGTGCGGCTCCATCACTTCGACGTGGATCTCACGGGCGGTTGGAGGTCTGGGGAGACCGGCAGCAGCACCCACCTGGATCCTCAGGTGCTCGACCGGATGGACTATCTGGTGAGCCGGCTCAAGGCGAACGGCATCTACGTCAGCCTGGATCTGTTCACTCTCCGGCAGGTTCGTCGGGACGAGGTGATTCCGGGCACCATCGGGACGGACGAGTACAAGGCGCTGCTGCTGGTGGACCAGGGCGCCCGCGAGAACTGGTGGGCGTTCGCCCGAGCGCTGCTGGAGCACGTCAACCCTTACACCGGCTTGGCTTGGAAGGACGACCCCGCAATCGCTTGGATCTGCGTGGTCAACGAGAACAACATCGCCTCGGCGTACCTGTCCTGCGGGCCGACTCTCCGCGCAAGGCTCGATCAGGCCTGGCAGGCCGCTGGCAACTCGGGCGCGTTCGACCCGTATTCGGACGCAGGGGCGCGATTCGGCGCGGATCTGCACCGTGCGGCTTTCCAGTGGATGCGCGACCGCCTCCGCTCGATCGGCGTGAAGGCGCTGCTCACGGACACCAACGGCTGGAGGAACCAGCAGGCGCTGGTGAGGAGTCGGGTGGACCTGGATTACGTCGACGACCACTTCTACTGGGATCACCCCTCCTTTCCCCAGCAGGCGTTCGCCCTGCCGTCGCAGCACACGATGGATCTGTCGGTGAGGGATTTCGGGGGTTCGCTCCGCAACGTTGCCTACGGGCGGATGCGCGGCAAGCCGTTCACGGTGAGCGAGTTCAACTACGTGTTCCCGAACCCGTTCCGTTCGGAGTCTGGCCTGTTCTTCGGGGCGGTTTCCGCGGCCCAGGACTGGGACGGGGTGTTTCGGTTCGCGTGGTCGCACAGCGCCTCCGACATCGGCTCGCCCGGGCCGGCCAGCTGGTTCGATCTTCAGTGCGACCCGCTGAGGCAGGCTGCGGAGAGGGCCGTGGTCAGCCTCTTCCTGCGGCGGCACATGAACCCGGCGGTCGGCGAGGCGACGGTGCTGGTCCAGCCGCAGACGGCGGGGGCCGCAGGCTTCTCGGGCCCGTGGGTGGATCCGTTCGCTGCCCGGTGGAGCAACGTGCAACGGTCGGTCAACGTGGCGCCCCCGTCGCTGCACCCACAGGTCAAGATCTGGCTGGGCATCGGCACCTTCGCCGTGCTGACTCCCAAGACCGAGGGGGTCTTCACCACGCCGGGCCGCACGATCCGCGCCAATCGGCTGGCCTCGACGCCGAGCGGTTCCCGGGCCGCCGTGTGGGTGACTGCGCTGGACGACCTCCCGCTGTCTGAGAGCCGGCGGATGCTGTTCGTGCACCTCACCGACCTGTTGAACACCGGGACGCGGTTCTCCGGGCCGGACCGGACGATGCTCGAGCAGTGGGGCAGCCTCCCGTACCTGGTCCGGAACGGCAGCGCGAACATCGGCCTGACGCTGGGAGGGACCTCGAAGCCGACCGTGTACCGGCTGGACCTGGCGGGGCAACGCGTCGGCGTCGTGCCCAGCACGTGGTCGGCAGGCAACCTGTACTTCCGCGCCACGGTGCAGGGCGCGCCGAACGGGCAGGCGACGCTCTACTACGAGATCGTCCGCTGAGGGGTTCTCAGCCCTCCCACGGCCAGGATCTCACGATCGCCGCTAGGGTTCGGGCGGCCTGCTCCGGCCCCAGAAGCGAGGTGCTGAGAGTTGCATGGTACTGAGTAGGGTCGCTCCAATCCACCCCGAAGAAGCGGCGGTGGAAGGCGGCCCTCTCCTCGTCGCTCATCCGGATCATCGCCATGGCCTGGTCCTCGCCGACCCACCGAACCTGCATGACCCTGCGAACGCGGAACGAGGTGTCGGCCACGAGCCGCACGTGAACGCAGGGGCGGTCGCGCAGGATGAAGCCGGCGCCGCGCCCCACGAAGACCACGCGTCCCTCGTCGGCGAACTTGCGCACGGCGGCCATCAGCGCTTGGAAGTACCTCTCGGCGTCGCCCTTGCGGGCCCAAGACTCGATCAACGACGGCGCTCTCTCGTCCCGATGGATCACATTCGGCAGCGGGACGCCCGCCATCCGGGCCTCTTCCTCCAGGATCTCCCGGTCGACCACGCGCCAGCCGAGCTCCTCGGCCAGCTGTGCGGCCACGATCTGGGAACCCGATCCGAACTGCCGGCTCAGCGCGACGATGCTCACGTTCTGCCCCCCTCCGGCGCGGCGTCTCCGGAATGCACGTACCGTTCCACGGTCACGTCCCACGTGGCCACGAGTCCCTCACTCACCATCTCGTCCAGCAACCGCAGGAACGGCTCGACGCGCTCCTCGACGTCGACGATGTGGATGGACACGGGAAGGTCCTCGCTGAGGCGCAGGATCGACGTGGTGTGGATGCGGCTGTTGGCCCCGAAGCCCATGACGCCGCGGTACACCGTTGCACCCGCCATCCCAAGACGGCGAGCCTCCTCGACGATCGCGACGTACAGCGGCTTGCCCTTCCAGCGATCGCTCTCGCCGACGTAGATCGCGACCGCCTTCGCCTTGCCCTCGATCTTCATGCTCGGCCTCCTGTCAGCATTCTAGCCAGAGCCAGACCGACCCAGGCCGAGAAAACGGTCCCGAGGGCGGTGAACTGCACATAGAACAGCGCCGCGAGGTAGCGACGGTCGGCCAGAAGCATCAGGCCCTCGTACGCGAAGGTCGAGTAGGTCGTGTATCCGCCGAGGACGCCGATCGCGACGAACAGGCGCAAGTGGGTCGGATCCTCGAGCAGATTGGCCAATCCGAGGACGAGACCGATCAGGAACGATCCGGTCAGGTTGATGAGGATCGTCTCCCAAGGGAAGCTGGCTCCCATGCGGGATTGGAGCCAGCCGCCCAAGCCATAGCGGGCGCTCGCTCCGATCGCCCCACCCAAGCCGACCCACAGGAACCTCGCTAGAGTCTCCATCACGAACGCTGCCTCCTGCAGGAGTCATCAGCCGCGGGGATCGGCGGTTTGGGCAGAGGCGGACTCCATCGCCCGAGGATGGCTTAGGGTACCCGCAAGGAGCCCTCGCCGACCGTCGCGAGCAGAAAAGCCTGGTCGAAAGCCTCGTCCCGCAGGGCATCGTAGCGGCCGCTGGATCCCCCGTGCCCGGTGGAGAAGTCCACTTTGAGCAGCAACGGCTTGGATCGGTCCGTTCGCAGGGCCCTCAGGCGGGCCACCCACTTGGCGGCCTCCCAGTAGGGGACGTTGGTGTCGTTCCAGCCGGTTCGAACCAGCAGGGCGGGATAGTCCTTCGGGGCGACGTTGTCGTAGGGGGAGTAGGCCCGGATCCACCGGTACTGCTCCGGAATCTTCGGGTTGCCCCACTCGATGAACTCGCCGGTGGTGAGGGGCAGCGTCTCATCCAGCATGGTGTTGACGACGTCGACGAACGGCACGTAGACCAGCGCCGAACGGAAGAGCTCCGGGTTGGCGTTCAGAGCGGCTCCAACGGTCAGCCCCCCTGCGCTGCCGCCCGTCACGGCGAGGAGCTGGGGAGAGGTCCATCCCTCCCTCTGCAGGAAGCGCGCGCAGTCCACCAGGTCGCGGAACGTGTTCTGCTTGGAGGCCATCTTGCCGGCGTCGTGCCACCTCTCACCGAGCTCTCCGCCTCCACGCACGAGGGCCGACGCGAGGACCCAGCCGCGATCGAGCAGGGAAACGGCGGAGCTTCGGAAGTACGGGTCGCTCGGTATGCCGTAGGCCCCGTAGGCTTCGAGAAGGGTGGGAGCGGGGATCTGCGCACCTCGGCGGAAGGCGAGGGCGATCGGCACGCGCTCTCCGTCGCGCGCCTTCGCCCAGAGGAGCCTCACCTCATAGCGGGTCGGATCGTAGCCGTTGACGGCCTGCCTCTTGAGCAGCTTCAGCCTGCGCGTCTCCGGGTCGTAGTCGTACACGGTCGCGGGCGTGATGGCCGACTGGTAGGCCATTCGCAGCCGCCGGGCGTCGAACATCGGGTTGCCCGCCAGGCTCGCGGAGTAGTACGGCTCCGGAAAGGCGACGGTGTGCGAGGACCAGCTCCGGACGTCCACCACGCGGAGGGTCGCGACCGCGTCCCTTCGGATGCGGACCACCCAATGCCGACGGAACGCGTCCACCCCCTCGATCGTCTCGCCGGCTCTGGGCTGGAGAACGGTCTTCCAGTGTCGCCGGTCCGGGTAGCGGACGGGAGCGACGACCAACCGGAACTCCCGCACTCCGTCGTTGGTGCGGATCAGAAACCTGTCCCCGAAGCGCGTCGGGTAGTACTCCACCCCCTCCCGCCTTCGCTGGAGCAGCTTGGGAGCCTGGTTCGGAGCGTGCAGATCCAAGATCCTGCACTCGGTCGTCTCCATGCTCTCGGAGATCGCGTAGGCGAACCGGTGGTCGCGGTCCTCGCTGAGGAACAGGTTGTACAACGGGTCCTTCTCCTCGAACAGCAGCGTCGGGCGGGCCGAGCCGAGGCGCCTCCGGTAGAGCCGGTAGGACCGCTTGGCGGCGTCCTCAGTGGTGTAGAACACCGTGCGGTTGTCCGCCGCCCACACCACGCCGGTGACCTTGCCGAAGCGGTCGGGAAGGGTTCGACCGCTCGACAGGTCCTTGAAGAACAGCTCGTAGTCGCGCGAGCCGACGGTGTCGAGCGTGTAGGCCAGGATGCGGCCGTTGGGGCTGACGGTGTAGTCCGCGTCCACGAAGCGCTTGCCGCGGGCCAGCTGGTTGAGGTCCAGCAGCAGCACCTCCTTGGCACCGAGCCCTCCCTTCTTTCGACAGTGGATCGGGTAGGGCTTGCCCTTCTCAGTCCGCGTGTAGTAGTAGTAGCCGCGGTCGAACACCGGCACGCTGACGTCCGTCTCCCGAATGCGCGCGAGGTTCTCTCTGTACAGCTGTTCCTGAAGTTCCCGGGTAGGCGCCATCACGGCGTCGGCGTGCGCGTTGCAGGCTTCCAGGAACCTACGGACGGCGGGGTCCTTCCGATCCCGGAGCCAAAAGTAGTCGTCTTCGAAGCGATCGCCGTGGAGCTGCCGGACGTGGGGCCTGCGCTCGGCCATCGGCTCGGGAACCGAGAGGTCCAGCGGAGGGACAGCGAGGAGCGAGGTCAGGATCGCAAGGCCGTGCATCGGCTGAAGTTTAGACCGTCGCGCGACGCCAACTCGCGCCGCAGCCGGAGGCTCCGCGGGAAGCCGCCCTCAGACCGCGGAGCCTGCATCGGCCGCGATCGGTGATCGACGCCGCGGTCAGGCGTTGGCCTCCGACCTCGCGGGGTCATAGACCCTCGGCTCGACGTCCTCGACCAGCCGCTTGCGTCCGTCCGCCGATTTGAGGATCCGGAACGAGTCGTGAAGCTCTCCGGTGACCGTCTTGGCCTCGACGCCAAGCTCTTCGTCGGACACGGTGACGATCTGATAGAGCTGGGTCTGGGCGGCGAGGCTCCGGTGCCAGCGGGCCGGAGTCAGACGGTACATCTTCGGGCCGGTCACGGAGTTCAGATAGACGGTTCCTCGGTCGGATGCCGGTTCGTCGTTCGCCACGAGGCCTGTTCGCGCGTAGGTGTGGTCGTGGCCTTGGAGCACCAGGTCGACATCGAGCCGTGTGAACAACGGCTCCAAGAGCCTCTTCCTGGCCTCGCTGTCGCGCTCGTTGCCCGAGCTGTAGACCGGGTGGTGGAACATCACCACCGTCCATCGCTTGCGGTTGGCGGTGACGGCTCTCTCCAGCCACTCGGCTTGTGGCTCGAGGCGCTCCATGGTGTTCAGCGAGATGAAGCGCAGGTTCCCGCGGTCGAACCAGTACACGCTGTCGCGCAGACCCTCGGGGCCGTTCGCCGGGAAGGTGAACTGCCGCTTCCAGATGTCGGGAAGGATCCTCCGGTCCCGGTTGTTCGGGTCGGGGATCGCGTAGTCGTGGTTGCCTGGTGTGACGGCGAACGGGACCGAGCGGGAGAGCGGCGTGTACGACTCGAACCACTCGCCCCAGAGGTCGTCGCGATCTCCGCGCTCGACGAGGTCTCCGCCGTGCGCCGCGAAGGCGGCATCGGGGCAGGCGAGCATCGCCGCACGGGCCACGCGCGTCACCTGAGCCAGGATGTCGTTCTGCGAGTCTCCCAGGTAGAGGAACCGGAACGGCTGGCCGTCGGAGTAGACGCGGAACGAGCTCCACTCGCTCCACCTCTCGCCGTCGCCCACGCGGAACACGTAGGAGGCGCCGGGTCGGAGTCCGTCGATGAGAGCCTTGTGGCGGTGGCTAGGGCCGAGCATGGTCTCCAGCGGCGTGGTCACGGCTGCGATCCGCCTGGCCTGCTTGGCGTCGATCGGACCGCGCGGCGCCTCGAGCACCTCCACGAAAGCGGACTCGACCTCGGGGGACGTCCGCCAGCAGACGGGCTGAGTGGTCGCATCCTCCGCAACGTTCAGCACGATCCGGTCCGGGTGCCGCGTCGGGGCGAAGCGGGAGGCCGCTCGGACGTCTTGCTGGGACTGGCGTCCCAGCGAGCGAAGGGGAGACAAGAGGAGAGGGCCGGCTGCCAAGGTTCGGAGCAGGCCGCGTCGGGAGAGCTCGCCAACCATATCCGCATCTTATGGGGCCAAGATGAAGAGACCGTTAAGCCAGAGCACCTGGCGGGGGACCCGTCGGCATCCGGCTGGGGCGTTGAGCGAGGCAGGAGGAGTCGGGAGGGTGGCCAGCGAGCATCCTAGGGCGGACCCTGCGCAATCCGTTCAGCCTTGCGACGGATCGCCGCCCGGTCGTCGGGGCTCAATCGCCGAAGGTTGGTCAGCGCCGGGCGCATTCTCGGATTGCCAGCAAGGCGCGCCTCGTTCCGTTCCAGAAAGTGCCAATAGAGCGCCGTGAACGGGCAGGCGTCCTCGCCGGTCGCCCTCTCCGGCCGGAACCGGCAGGAGGCACAGTGGTTGCTCATTCTCTGGATGTATCGCCCGGTGGCGGCGTAGGGCTTGGTGGCCATGCGACCGCCGTCGGCGAACTGACTCATGCCGAGCGTGTTCGGCAACTCGACCCACTCCACGGCGTCGACGTAGATCGCCAGAAACCAGCGGTGGACCTCGATCGGCCGCACGCCGAGGAGCAGAGCGAACAAGCCCGTCACCATCAGCCTCTGGATGTGGTGCGCGTACCCGTGGCGAAGCGTCTGACCGACGGTGGCCTTCAGGCACCTCATCTCCGTCTCCCCGGTCCAATAGAACTCCGGCAGCGGCCGGTGGGCGTTCAGGGCGTTCCACGAGAGCCAATCGGGCATCCAAAGGTGGTACAGGCCCCTCACGTACTCCCTCCATCCCAGGATCTGGCGGATGAAGCCCTCGACGGCCGGGAGAGGCGCGTGGCCGGACCGGTAGGCCTCCTCGGCGGCCCGAACGACCTCCATCGGGTGCAGGAGCTTGAGGTTCAGCGCCGCCGAGAGTCGGCTGTGGAAGAGGAACGGCTCGCCGTCCCACATGGTGTCTTGATGCCGGCCGAACCAGGGCAGACGGTTTCGGACGAAGTCGGAGAGCGCTTGGAGCGCCTGGGTGCGCGTGACCGGCCAATCGAACCCTCCAAGCTCCCCGGGTGGCCCTCGAACCTGCGTGCGACGAGCCCGAGCACCTCGCTGGTGATCCGATCGGCGGGGAAGCCGACGGGGCGCGGCACGAGACCCGGGCCGCCGGGCCCGAAGCTCGCGCGGTTCTCCGCGTCGAAGTTCCAGCGGCCCCCGACCGGGTTCGGGCCTTCCATGAGAACGCCCGTCTTTCGGCGCAATTGGCGGTACCAGTGCTCCTGAACCAGGTTGCGTCGGCCCGCCGCCCACCGCGCGAATTCCTCCGTCGAGCCGACGAAGCAGCGATCGGGGCGGATCTCGAGAGGGGTCTGGTGGTTCCTGGCGACGGCAGCGAGCGCTTGGCGGACCCTCCAGTCTCCGGGCTCGACCGTGACGAGCCTGCGGGGCCGGAGGTTCCGAAGGGCGTCGGCGAGCGCCTCGGCCAAGCTTGGGAAAGGATGCTCCCCGAGGCGCAGGTACTCCAGGGGCCAGCCTCGGGCTCGGACCTCCTGGGCGAAGTGCCGCATCGCCGTCAGGAACAGGGCGATCCGGGCCTTGTGGGAAGGGACGTGCTCCGACTCCTCATCCACCTCCGCCATCCAGACTCGGTCCTCCGACGGCTGGAAGCCATCGAAGGCGCCGGAGTCGAAGCTCAGCTGGTCGCCGAGCACGAGGACCAGGTTTCTGCACCGGTCGTTCGCCGATCGGTCCGTGCCTGCGAGATCGGTCATCGGTAGACAGTACGACTTCCGGCCGGAGGAGTGCCGAAGAGCCCGCTCGCGCGGTTCGAATCGGCCACAATCCCGGGCATGCCGGTCGGCGGGGGGACGACCTTGGGAGGGGGGGCATGATCGCGGCTGCGGTCGGTCTCTGCTTCCTCTTCGCTCTTGCGATCGGCGTCGGCCGCCGCTCGTTCGCCCGTGTTCCCGATCAGCTCGCGTGGCTGCCCGGCGCCGCGGTGCTCGCGGCGGTGATCGTCGCCCGGGAGGAAGACGCGCTGCGTCTCTCGTGGCTGCCCGAGCTGGGTCTGCAGTTCGTGCTGCGGATGGACGGGCTGGGGCGTCTGTTCGCTCTCATCATCGCCTGCATCGGAGTGCTGATCCAGGCGTACGCGGCCGGATACTTCTCCGGAAAGCCCGACCGGGAGCGGCTATTGTCCTTGCTGCTGTTCTTCGAGGGCTCGATGCTGGGCCTCGCCTTCTCCGGCGACCTGCTCACGCTGTTCGCCTTCTGGGAGCTCACGTCGGTGTCCTCGTTCCTTCTGATCGGCTTCGACTCCCAGTCGGCGGAGGCGCGGAAGTCCGCCCAGCAGGCCCTCACCATCACCGCGGCGGGCGGCTTGGCCCTTCTGGCGGGAATCCTCGTTCTGGGCCAGATCGGCGGCTCCTTCGACCTGGGGGTGCTGGCCTCGCGCGCAGAGACGATCGCCCGGCACCCCTCGATCGGATGGGCGGTGGCTCTGATCTTGCTCGGGTGCTTCACGAAGTCCGCCCAGTTCCCGTTCCACTTCTGGCTTCCCGGCGCGATGGCGGCTCCGACCCCGGTGAGCGCGTACCTGCACTCGGCGACGATGGTCAAGGCGGGGGTGTTTCTGGCCGCGCTGCTGACGCCGGTGCTCGGCTCTGCTCCGCTCTGGAGCGAGAGCCTCATCGGATTCGGCGCCGCGACGGTCGTGGTCGGCGGGATCGCGGCGCTGCTGCAGACCGACCTGAAGCTGATTCTCGCGTACTCGACCGTCCAGGCGCTGGGTTCGCTCTGCCTGTTGATCGGAGTGGGCACTCCGAACGCCCTGCACGCCGCTCTGGCCCTGCTCTGCGCGCACGCGCTGTACAAGGGCGCGCTGTTCACCGTGGCGGGTTGCGTGGACAAGCAGGCCGGGACCAGGGAGATCACCCGCCTGGGAGCGCTCGCGAGGCGCATGCCCGTCACGGCCTTGGCTGGCTTGCTGGCCGGGCTCTCGCTGATCGGCGCGGTGGCCTTTGCGGGCTTCACGAGCAAGGAGCTGGCCTTCAAGTCGATCCTGGCCAGCCCCGACACGCGGTGGCTCGTGGCGGTGATGCTGCTCTCGGCGCTGTCGGGCGGCGGCGTGGCCATCCTCGTGGGGTACGAGGTGTTCTGGGGCAAAGCCTCTGGGCCGACGGAGCACGTGCGGGAGGCCAAGCCCATCATGGTCGCCGCGCCGCTGGTGCTCGCGGTGGCGGGCTTGGCCCTGCCGCTGATGGCCGGGCTTTGGGAGCGAGGGCTCATCCAGCCCGCCCTCGCCAGCATCACCCAAGGCCAGCCAGACAAGCCGGTCCAGCCATGGTACGGGGTCGACCTCGTGTTGGGGCTCAGCCTCGCATCGTGGGCCATCGCGTTCCTCGTGTACAGGCGCCACGCGGATCTCGTCCATTGGGGACGCGCCCAACGAGCGTTCCCGAGCGGCACGGTGCTGCACGCGGGCGTCTGGACGGGCATCTTGGCCTTCGCCGCATCGATCACCCGGTTGGTCCAGAACGGTCGTCTGCGGTGGTACGCGCTGGCGACCTCGGCTGCGGTGGTCGCGCTGATGGTCCTGCAGTACGCGGCGGCTCCGGGCGTTCCTCGGGTCGGTGGCACCGGTCTGCAGGCCTTCGAGGCGCTTCCTCTCTTGGCGGTGATGGTGGCCGCCGTGCTCGCGGCGGCGAGCTGGAACTCGCTGGCGGCGGTGGCCTCGCTGGGCATCGTCGGCTGGGGGCTCGCGGCGGTGTACGTGGACTTCGGTGCTCCCGATCTCGCTCTGACCCAGCTCGTTGTGGAGGCGCTGACGGTGGTTCTGTTCGTCTTCGTCCTCCGCCGCCTGCCTCAGCCCAGGCCGAAGCCGGACCGTTGGAGGCTCCCGCACGCCCTCTTCGCCGGGATGGTGGGATGCCTGATGGCTTTCCTCGCCTTCGCCGTCACCACGACCCTTCCGCACGAGAAGGTGGCGGACTGGCACGCGGCGATGTCGGTGCCGGAAGGCCAGGGCAGAAACGTCGTGAACGTGATTCTCGTGGACTTCCGGGCGTTGGACACCCTGGGAGAGATCACGGTGCTTGCGGTGGCGGCCGTCGGAGTCGCCGCGATGTACCGTTCGAAACTGAGGAGGGAGGCTGACCGGTGAACTCGCTCATCCTGCGGACGGGCACGACGTTCGTGATGCCTCTGCTGCTGGTCTTCTCCCTGTTCCTGTTGATCCGGGGGCACAACCTGCCGGGCGGCGGGTTCGCCGGCGGGCTGGTGGCGGCCGCCTCGCTGGCGCTCTACGGCCTGTCGAACGGCATGAATGCCTCGAAGGCCGTGCTGCGCGTCCGTCCGGAGACGCTCATCGCCGCGGGCCTGCTCACGGCCGTTGTGAGCGGAGCGCTGGGACTGGCGGTTCGAGGCAGCTACCTGGCGCCGATCTGGTGGTCGATCGGTTCGGTGAAGGTCGGGACGCCGATCCTGTTCGACGTGGGCGTGTACCTGCTGGTGGTGGGGGTGGTTCTGACGATGGTGTTCGCCCTGAGTGCGGAGGAGCCCTCGTGACCGTAGAGGCTCTGCTCTCGGTGGCGGTGGGCGTTCTGTTCGCCACGGGGCTGTATCTGATGCTCCGACGCACCATCGTCCGCCTGCTGATCGGCCTGTCCCTGATCGGGAACGCCGCCAACCTGCTGATCTTCGTAGCGGCGAGCCTGAGGCGGGGCGTTCCGCCGATCGCCCCGGAGGGTGCCGCCGCTCCGCCTCCTGAGGCCGCCGACCCGCTCGCGCAGGCTCTGATTCTGACGGCGATCGTGATCAGCTTCGGCGTTCTGGGCTTCGCACTGGCGCTGACGGACCGCACGGTGCAGGCGACCGGAACGGACGATCTGGACCAGATGACGGAGGAGGAGCCGGAGCCGTGATCTTCCTGCCGGTGGTCCTGCCTCTGCTCTCGGCGGCGATTCTGATGATGCTGCACGCGAGGCCCCGGGCGCAGAGGGTCGCTTCGCTGGCGGCGCACGGAGCCTTCCTCGGGGTCGCCGTTCTGCTCTTCGCGCGCGTTCAGGGCGAGGGCCCGATCGCGGCCGCGGTGGGTGGTTGGCATCCGCCATTCGGCGTCTCCTTCCTCGCCGACGCCCTCTCGGCGACCATGGTGCTGCTCACTGCGGTGGTGGCGTTCCCCGTGGCCGTGTTTGCGCTGGCCTTGGCCGACGGCCGCTGGGAGAGAATGGGCTACCACCCGCTGGTGCAGGTGATGCTGGCCGGCGTCTCGGGGGCTTTCCTCACGACGGACCTCTTCAACCTGTTCGTCTGGTTCGAGGTGACGCTCATCTCGTCGTTCGTGCTGCTGACCCTGGGGAACCGGCCTGCCCAGATCCAGGGCGGGTTCAAATACGTCGTGCTGAACCTCCTGTCCTCCGTGGTGTTCCTGTGCGCGGCGGGGTTGCTCTACGGGGTCGCGGGCACGCTCAACCTGGCGGACCTAGCCCAGAGAAGGATCCCCGCCGAGGATCTGTGGCTGATCGGGCTGGTGGGCGTTCTGTTCCTCGGCACGTTCTCGATCAAGTCGGCGCTGTTCCCGCTGTTCTTCTGGCTGCCGGCGGCGTACCCCACGCCGGCCGCGCCCGTCGCCGCGCTCTTCGCCGGGGTGCTCACCAAGGTTGGGGTCTACGCCATTCTGCGGACCGGGTCGGTGTACTTCGCCGACGCCACCGCGGTGTGGACGCCCGCCGTGCTGGCGCTCTCGGTCCCGACGATGCTGGTGGGCGTGTTCGGCGCCATCGTCCAGACGGACTGGCGGCGCATCTTGGCGTTCCACAGCGTGAGCCAGGTCGGGTACATGGCGGCGGCGGCCGGGATCGGCGGCAAGGCGGGCATGATGGCGGCCGTGCTGTTCATGGTCCACCACGGGCTGGTGAAGAGCGCGCTGTTCGTGGCGGCGGGCGCGGGCTGGCGGCTCGGCGGCTCGTACCGCTTGGACCGCCTGGGAGGCTTCGCGAGGTCGCACGGCTGGTACGCGGCCCTGTTCCTGACGCTGGCCCTGTCGCTGGCCGGTTTTCCGCCCTCCTCGGGCTTCGCGGCGAAGCTGGCGGCGATTCTCGCGGCCCTACAGGGAGGCTACGGCTGGGTTGCGGGCACGATGGTGCTCACGGGGCTGTTCACCCTCTTTTCGATGGTGAAGATCTGGAACGAGGCCTTCTGGAAGCCGGCTCCCGAGGAGATGCGGGTGAGGACCTTGGGCGCCGGAGAGCGGTTCCTGCTGCACCTGCCCTTGGCGTGGTTCGCGGCGGCGGCGCTGGGGGTGGGCCTGGGGTGGAGCCCGGCGCTGGCCTCCTCGGCCAAGGCCGGGATGCAGGACCGGGACGGCTACGTCCGCGCCGTTTTGGGAGACGAGGTCCGATGATTGCTTGGAATCTCATTCTCATGCTCGTGTGGTGCGCGCTCTGGGGCAGCTTCGAGCCCGCGATGCTCGCGACGGGGTTCCTTGTGGGGTTGTTTCTGCTCGGGCTTCTGTCGCGGCGCGGAGTGATCGGTAGGGTGCGCTACATTCGCCAGGTCGAGCGGACCGTGTCCTTCGCCGCGTTCTTCCTCCTCGAGCTCGTCCTCGCGAACCTGGAGGTCGCGCTGCAGGTTCTGCGAGGTCCCAAGCACCTTCGGCCGGCGATCGTCCGGGTGCCGATCGACCTGCCGACGGACGGCCAGATCACGCTCCTGGCGACCTTCGTCACTCTGACCCCCGGCACCATGGCCCTGGACGTCTCGGAGGATCGCCGGAGCCTCTTCGTGCACACGATGCACCTGCCGAAGGACGGTCCCGATGGTCTGCGGCGCAGCATCCGCGAGGGATTCGAGCGGCGGGTGAGGGAGCTGTTCGAATGCTGAGTTCCGTTGCCGAGGCCGCGCTGGCGCTTCTCTCGCTGGCGTTCCTGCTGGCGCTGATCCGGCTCGCTATCGGTCCGCGGTTGGCGGACCGGGTTGTGGCGCTGGACCTCGCCGGTGTGACCGTGGCCGGGATGATCGCCGCGATGGCGCTGCTGCATCGGCAGCCGCTGTTCGTGGACGTCGGCCTGGCGGTGGCGTTGGTCGCCTTCGTGGGCACGATCGCCTTCGCCCAGCACATCGAAAGGGGTGCGGGGAAGTGAGGGAAGGGATCGCGGCGTTGCTGCTGGCGTTCGGCGCCGTGATCACGTTTCTGGCGGCCTACGGCGTGCTGCGTCTGCCGGACTCTCTGACGCGGATGCAGGCGACGAGCAAGGCCACGACGCTGGGAGTGGGCTGCGTGCTGCTGTCGGTGGCCGTGGCGTTCGACGACGTGGGGGTTCGGACCAAGGCGGCGCTGGTCGTCCTGTTCCTGTTCGTGACGCAGCCGATCGCGGCGCACCTGATGGCGCGGGCCTCCTACCGGTCGGGCTCGCCGCTCTGGGAGGGCACCGTGGTGGACGAGCTGGGGGAAGAGCAGGGCCGGGACGACGAGTGAGGCGGGGGCTCGGCGGGGGGTGCTCGATGGCCGGAGGCATCCATGCGGCGATGCCCGGAGGGGGCTGGCCGGTTGCCGCTCTTGGCCCCCTCCGGGCATCGCCGTTTTGGGTGGCTCCCAGGCTCCTCTAAGGTAAACTCAGGCTGGGCGCGAGCGTCACCCTGCAGGCGTTTTGGGTGGCTCCCAGGCTCCTCTAAGGTAAACTGTCGCACCAGTCGAGGAACGCCTCGAC
>CALGMO010000139.1 GCA_937961665.1 uncultured Fimbriimonadaceae bacterium | reverse complement strand
TCATGGGTCGGGCGGCGGCGCGGGTGCACAGGAAGGCCCCCTTGAGGTTCACGGCGAGCACCTTGTCCCACTCGTCGTCCTTCATGCGCAGGATGAGCTGGTCGCGCGTGATGCCCGCGTTATTGACCAGGATGGCCGGCGTGCCCAGATCAGCCTGGACTGCCTCGAACAGCGCCTCCACCTCGGCGGTCTGGGTGACGTCGCACAGGTAGGCCTTCGCCTGACCCCCCGCGGCTTGGATCAGCGCCGCGGTCTCGTCGGCGGGATCGACCGCCGGCGCCGCGCAGGCGACCGCCGCGCCCCTCGCGGCCAGCTGCTGCGCGATCTCGCGGCCGATTCCTCGGCTGGCTCCGGTGACGACTGCGACTCGGTTCGTGAAATCCATTCTTCCTCCGCTCCCGTGACTCTGCCCCAGTGTTGTACCTGCTCGCGGGCCCAGGGGGGCGGATCCGGTTCGCTCGGGGCCGGGTACCTTTCCGACGCGGTCCCGTTTCGTCGCCCCGGGCCTCCGGTCCACGGGCCGACCGACCGAGGATCCCGTTGGAGCGACCGTCCCATGGAGAGAGCGACCCTCGAGAGTGCCGACCCGAAGCTGGCCCGCCGCGGCGTGCGGTGGCTGTTCGCGACGATGGGCTTCGGCTGCGTCGGTCTGGGCTATCTGGGCCTGGTGGTGCCCGGGATGCCCGCGACCGTGTTCTTCCTGGTCGCCCTGTGGTCGTTCCAGCGCAGCTGCCCGGCGTTCGAGCGGTGGCTGTTGGAGAAGTCGCCCGCCCGAGGGGTGCTTCAGGATTGGCAGCGGGACCGAAGCATGAGCCTTGGGGCCAAGCGCGCGGCGCTGGCGATGCTGTGGCTGAGCGTTTCGGCCTCGGCCGCGCTCCTGGTGCTGCGAGGGCGGCCGCTCTGGATCCCGATCGCGATCGTCGTGGCGGGCGCGGTGGGGACGGCCGTGATCCTCCGGGTGCGGACCAAGCCGCGGCGCTGATCGCTGGCTTTCCAAGCGATCGGGCCGCCGCCCGGCTGTGCGAGCGGCGGCCCCGATCGGCCTTCACCCTGATGTTCGATGCTTCAGTCCGCGGACGGGCCGCTGGTGGGGGCGGTGCTGGCCCCGGCTGGGGCTCCCTGTTCGGAGCCGCCTTGGGCCTGACCCTTGAGACGGGCCACCTCCTCCTCCGACATCGTCCGCTTGAAGTTCTCGCGGAGAGCCTGGTCCTGCTCCTTGGGCAGCTCGCTGCTGGAGGAGCAACCTCCGACGCAGGCCGCCAGGAGCGCGATGACGATCAGATCAGTAGAGCGGAGCCGCATAGGCGATGTACTTGGTTCCTCCCGGACCGTCGACGAACTTGCTGTGCATCTCGCGCCACTGGCGGACCACCGCGTGGCCGTCGGCGTACACGCCCACGTTCATGCCCTCCGGGAACTGGGTCATGTCGATGACGCTGGTCGGCCAGATGCCGGCCTTGGTGCCCGACGCGTTGACGCGGGCGGCCGGGCCGCAGGTCATGTTCATGTCGCCGTAGAGGTTGAACGGAGCGTCGGCCCAGTGCCGGTAGGCGCGGTCGGGCGTCAGGCTGCGGCTGCCCCACAGCATGTCGAAGTGGTTCGCCTGCGTGACGAGCAGGGTCTCGGCGACGCGGCTGATCTGCGACTGGCTGAGCGAAGGCACGCCACCGTTGTAGCGGTCCACGATGTAGTGGTGCCAGCCTCCGGACAGGCTCTTGTTGGCACCGGCGACTCCGTCGCGGCCGGCGGGAACGCCGCCGGTGAGCGTCAGCGCGGCGCTGTTGTAGGCTCCCATCGCGCAGCCGGTAAGGTCGGTCTCGCCCGGGCAGCTCGCCACGGCGGCGCGCCGCGGGGGCATCGCGAACTGGCTGTTCAGCACGAACGGGTTGTCCGTCGGCTTGGCGGGGCCCAGCGGGTCCATGAAGATGCCGAAGTTCTTGACGTACGGCTCGACCAGCGAGACGAACGACCAGAGGTTCCAGCCGTCCTGGAAGTTCGCGATGGGCGAGAACAGATCGTCGTTGTCCGCCGCGTACATCAGCTGGGCGAGGCCCATCTGCTTCACGTTGGACAGGACCTGGGTCTTCTTGGCCGCCATCTTGGCCTGCGCGAACACGGGGAACAGGATCGCCGCCAGGATCGCGATGATGGCGATGACCACCAAGAGCTCGATGAGCGTGAAGCCTCTGCGCTTCTGAATCATTCTTGATACCTCCGATTCGGTCGGTCCGTCGGTGCGGACCGGTGCCATCCAGTGGATGGTTCTAGCATTGTAGGCGATGGTTGGCCCGTTGTGGCGAGGATTTTTGGTCTATCTGGATTATTTTTCTGACCTGCCGGTGGAATTGCCGGCTTGCTGGATTCGGGCGAGCCCGGGAGCGATCCAGATGGCGGTGCGCGAGGGGGGTTCCCTCCCGCAGGACGATCGGGTACAATGCGCGCGGAACCGGGCGGTTAGCTCAGCGGCAGAGCACTTCGTTCACACCGAAGGGGTCACTGGTTCAAATCCAGTACCGCCCACCATCCCCTAGCCGGCGTCTCCCCTGCCCCTCCAAGCGGGATCCTGGCCGAGCGCGTACAGCCGCTCCTGCAGCTGCCCGATGTGCGTCCCGAGGTGGCGGAGGTTCACGAGCTGGTGCTCCAGCTTCGAGAGGGGATACCACGGGAATCCGGAGTTCTCCGCTTCGAGGTCGAGCGCGGCGAGCCACTCCGGGAGGTTCGACCGCAGCCAGCCGGCGTACTCCAGCAGGTCGGCAGGGGCCAGGGCCTCCCCCCGGGGCGGGTCGCCCCGCTCGTCGTCCTGCCAGAGGATCGGTCCATGCCAGACCATCTTGGGCCAGGGTCGGAAGTCCTCGGCGCTGGGCATCAGGTACAGGTGCGTGAAGTGCAGCGCGTGGCAGGCGATGCGCCAGAACGCCCTCGGATGCTCCCCGGCCGTCCATGCATCCGCCGGGCAGAGGCGGATGCACTCCTCGAGCATGGCGAGCTGCGCCTGGTACTGCGAAAGGAGGGCTGAGCGGGCGTCCATCGCGCGAGTCTACCGGTCTCCGCTCGGTTCTGCGGGGGTAGGCTGTTCGGCGTGCGGACCGTCACGATCATCCTGACGGAAGCCGGCTATGGCACCGACCGGCCTTACAACGCTCTGCGGCTGGCCGCCGCGCTGCAGGAGGGCGGGCAGGCCTCCAGGGTGCGGGTGTTTCTGATGTGCGACGCCGTGGGGGTGGCTCTGCGCGGGCAGTCTGCGCCGAACGAGGACCTCAACCTCGGTTGGCGGCTGGAGGCATTGATCGCCAAGGGCGCCGAGGTCGCCGTGTGCGGGCTGTGCGCGGAGACGCGCGGACTGGCGGGCGCGTCGTGGATCGAGGGCGTGCGCATGGGCTCCATGCCCGAACTGGCCGCCTGGGTGGCGGACTCGGACTCCGTGCTCACTTTCTGAGCGGCGCGAGGGCGGGCTATCGGCCTCGGGGAGAGGTTGGGGTGGACGTTGAGGGCCTGGCGCTTCTGAACCGACGCCACCGGAGGCTGTGGGTTCTCGCGTTGGCCTTCCACGGGGTCGATGCGCTGGGGTCCGCGGGGCTTCTGCTGGCGCAGCTGCCGCTCGGACCGGAGCCGCTCTGGATCCTCGTGTTGGTCTACGCGGCTGTCAAGTTGTTGCTCTGGGTTCTGGTGACGGCCGAGGCGGTGCGGCTCGCGAGGGCCGCTCGGCCTTGGTGGGGCCACGGGCCGGGCGCGCTGTCTCTGGCGGCCGCCCTGGGAGCGGTCTTGCCGATCGCGCTGGCGGCGCTGGCGGGTTTCCGGATGCGCTCCCTCGCCCGCCGGCTGTCCCTGCCGGGCGGGTTTTTCGGCCTTCCGAGCGGGAGCATCTCCCTGCTGCGGCACGGCTCTTGGGAGGATGGGCCGGGCCAGCTTCGGTAGACCAGCCTGCCGACACGACCGCGCTAGGGTGCGCCGTTGGCTCAAAGTGGACCAGAGGCACCTTCAGGGCTGGATGGATCGACCTGGGCCGTCGTTTGGGTTGCGGCACGATCCGCACCAACCGGAGGATCCGAGGTTTCGGAAGCACGTTGCGAGCGTACGAAAAGCTGAGGAGGGCGGCCCTGTCGGTTCGCTGCCCCCCGACAGTCGTCCGGCTGGCCTTGTGGCGGCTCGGCCTCGCGCGCTCGGGACCGTTGGCTGGCACGGTCGCGGAGAACAAGGGAAGTTCGGCGACGGAATAGGATGGGCTCAGGCTAACGGAGGCCGAGTTGGCGCGCGGATCCTACTGCCTGCATCGCTTCGGGTCAGGGTGGGGGCCGATTTGCCAGCCAGCGACGCATGCGGGAGGTATTGGACTGTGGCGGTTCGAAGCCATTCTGGCGGACCGTTCCCTGTTCAGGGCAGCAGTCTCGCCTCTGCTGTGGAATAGGTTCTTTGATGGAAGCAGTACAGAAGATTCCAGGCCAGCGGTACCGGAGTCAGGAGGGACAGCCTTTGACCCTTGAGCAGACGCTTCAGCTCGAGGCACTGACGCGCAGGTATCAAAGGCTCTGGTGGCCGCTCCTTGCGCACAACCTGCTTGCCGCTATTCTGATGGTGGCCGCGGTGAGCGAGGGTGCGACTGCAGACGACTTCAGTCTTCTCTGGTTCTTCGATGGTCTGCTCACGGGAAACTTCGTCCCAACGCCTAGGGAGATCGGAGGCATCGGAAGCATCCTTATCGTGGCGATAAGGATTTCCTTCCTGTGGCTCTTCTCGAGCTTCCTCCGAATCGCCAAACCGTGGCCGTACTTCGATCGACAGAGTATGTGGCTCGCCGTTCCTTTGGCGCTCTTCGCACCGTTTCCGGTTGTTGTGGCAACCGCCTTTCGGATGCGGGCGTTGGCGCGCCGCCTGCGCCTGCCCGGGGGATTCACCGGCGGGTTCTTCGGCCTCGATCTCGGACATCTCCATGGTCTCCAGCGACAACTGAGAGCGTCTGCTGGGACTCAGTGGCAGATTAGTGGTACGGCTCAAGGCTCTGACACCAGTGCCGCGAGCGTGGCCACAAGCGCGGTAGCCGAGCTTGAGAGAGCCGATCGATTTCCAAGGGCGAACCCAACCCGGGAGAGGACTTGGCTCGACCGGGTGGACGAGTACTGCGCTCGGATCGGAATCCCGACCCGTTGGCACCACTTCCATCCGGAGGCGCTCGCGTACGGCGTCCTCTGCGGGATGTCGCCGGAGGACTTCCTCAAGCGCGGCTACAACAAGCGGGTGGCGGACCTGCCCGAGGGCTCCCGGGCGCTCGGCAAGGCGCTGGCCGACCAGCTCGAGAGCCGGATCCGCACCGAGTTCGGGCTGAAGCGCGCGGACTAGACCCCGCCGCCCGTCGGCTCGAAGCGCTTGTACGACGGGGGCGGGCTGTACGGCCGGTGCGGGTGCAGGTGCGCCCAGACCATCGCGGCCACCCTGCGGATCGCCAGCTCGCCCTCGTTGTCCGGCGCCCACCGGCGGTCCTTCTGGTTGTCCGTGTACACGCACAGCACGTAGGGATTGTCCGAGAACACGATGCCCGTGTCGGACCTGCTGCGCGAGATCGCCCCCGACTTCAGGGCGGTCTTCACGTCCGGCGGCACGGTGGCGCCGATCAGGTCGTCCCAGTACTGCCGCCCAAGGATCCGGATCATCTTCTCGCAGCCGCCGGGGCTGGCCGCCTGGCCCCGGTAGATCAGCTCCAGCAGGCGGGCCATCTCGTTGGGCGTGGTGACCCCTAGGCCGAACATGGAGCGCAGCCGGAACAAGCGCTGCTTCTCCGGCGGCACCGGGCCCAGCACCATGGTGTTGGGCAGGCCCAGCTTGGCCATGCGCGCGTTGATGGCCTCGATGCCCAGCCACTCGCGGAGAACGATCGTGGCGGTGTTGTCGCTCACCCCGATCATCAGGTTCACCCACCCGTCCAGATCCGGCGCGACGCCGTCCTTGAAGAAGAAGCTCCACATGCTGGCCTCGCGCCCGCCCTCCGGCGGCACCGGCCTCTTGTCGGACCACCGGAGCGTGCCCTCGTCCACCCTGTTGACGGCCTCGACCATCACCGCGGTCTTGATCGTGGACGCCGTGGGGAACCGCTCGTCGCCACGGAACGAGATTCGCTGGCCCGTCTTCAGCACGATCAGGCTGTAGCCCATCCGACCTTGGAACGCTTGGCAGACCGCGTCCAGCCGCCTCTGGAGCGGCGCCAGATCGATGGGTTGGACGGTCGGCAGGAGCGTGAGCGAGCCGAGGGCGGCGAGCATGCCCCTCAGCTTACCAACGAATTCCGAGCGCAACTCAACAGCGTGCCCGCCATTGGGTGGATCGGGGCATGCAGGTCCGCGTAGAGGACGTGGGGCGGGATCTCGGCCTCCAAGGGCGATCTGGAGGAAGGACGACGGTGGGGCAGCGGGCCGAGGGCTCCGTTGGCGCAACCGACCACGAGCGCCGGCGAGAACTCGCGCATCGTGGGCAGGTCCACCTCGAAGGGCAGGGCGAACAGCTCGTGGTCGCCGAGCAGCGCCCTCCACATCGGCACGTGCACCGAGTCCAGGTCCTTGCGTCCGGACAGCCGCCTCGCCTCGCGGATCCATTCCTCCGTCGCGCGGGCCAGGTGCTGCCAACGGGCGTCCGATCCGGAGTCTCGCTGGGCCTGGGACTTGGCCGTTTCCAGACGGGCCTCCAGCTCGTCCAGCGTGGAGCGGTCTGGAAGGTCGAAGACCGGCAGCAGGATGCCGCCGCCGCGCGCCTTGCACTGCGCCTTCCGCGGGGGCTGAAGCTCCACCCTTGCCAGGCGCTCGGCCAAAGAGAGGCCGGTGCGCGCCGCCTCCTCGTGCGAGCCGTCCCTGGAGGCCTCGAACGGCGGCTTGGCCGGGTCGAAGCCTCGGCTCCAGGGGCCGGGCAGGTGCACCGACACCCCGCCCCAGCGCTCCATCGCCCGGTTGAGGAATCCGAAGTAGTCCGCCGAGATCGCGTTGCAGCTCGGCCCGAGCACCGGGGCGACGCCGGTGGCCCAGCTGAGCGTCGCCACCGGACCGTCGGACCCGATGAACCTCGTGACGGCCGCCGAACCGCTCGCGTCGGAACAGAACCCTTGCAGGATCTCGGCTGGCTGGAGGGAGCGCGCCGCCTCGCGGAAGCAGCGCACGGTTCGCTCGGCCACATGCTCCAACCAAGAGGCCTCGAGCCGGTCGCCCAAGCCTCTCATGCGCATCGAGGCCGGCGCCGATGAGACGCAGGTGCAGACGATGCACACAGCCTCCTCGTCGCAACCCAGCTCATCGGCGACCCTCTGCCTCAGGTTCCGGGCCGAAAGAAGGTTGAGGCCGTACAGGTCCAGGCAGGCGAGGGCGAGCCACTCCGAGCCCTGCCGCAGAACCAGGGTTCGGACGGTCGGCTCGTCCCAAAGCTCGGTTGCAGGCTCCTCGCGCTTCGGCAGGCCCCCGAGCCACTGACCCGGCCGGGCGTCGAGAGATGCGGCCGCTGCGCCGCAGAACACCGGCTTTTCTGCCATTCCAAAACTCACGGCTTCTTGGAGACCCTCTCTCCTTCGGGCGGACCGCGGCCGAGCCGGGAAAGGGGCCGGGACCCCCGTTGGTCTCCATTATGCGTCCGTTCGTCCGATCTGCGGATTGGCATTGTTGGAGTGGCTATCCGTTGCTTCCAGAACAGCAAGACTCCGGCGTCTCCGCTCGGGGGCTTGAAGACGTACGAATGCGGTAGCCTTCCCGGTCGGCATGGACGTGGTGGTCACTGGCGCGGCCGGTTTCGTGGGGAGTTGCCTGAGCCGTCGGTTGCTCGCCGAGGGGCATCGCGTGTTCGGCCTGGACCTGCTCATCGAAAGGTACGATCCCTCGCACTTCGAGCGTCGCCTAAGGGACCTGCGCTCCCACCCGAACTTCTGGCTGGTGCGGGGCGACCTGTGCGATCCCGATGCCCTCCGCGCGGTGTTCACGCTGGGCGCACCCCAAGCCGTGGTGCACCTGGCCGCGCTGGCCAGCGTGCGGGCGAGCCTCGCCGATCCGCCCGCCTACGGCCGCGTGAACATGATGGGAACCATGAACCTGCTGGAGGCGGCGCGGGCGCACGGGGTCCGTCACGTGGTGGTCGCATCCAGCGGCTCCGTGTACGGCGCCGACACGCCGGTTCCGTTCTCGGAGAGCGCCGCCGCCGACCGCCCGCTCTCGCCCTATGGCGCGAGCAAGCGCGCGATGGAGCTGGCGGCCTGGTCCTACGCGCACTCGTTCGGCCTCGACGTCACCGTCCTGAGGCTTTTCAACGTGTACGGGCCCTTCGGCAGGCCGGACATGATGCCGTTCCAGTGGTCGATCGCCATCGACCAGGGCCGGCCGCTGACCCTCTACGCGGGCGGCCGTCTGCAGCGCGACTGGACCTACGTGGACGACACGGTGGGCGGAATCGTGGCCTCGCTCGGCAAGCCGGGCGGGTACCGGCTCTACAACCTGGGCCGCGGCGAGCCGGTGGAGAACCTGCGCTTCGTCCGCACGCTGGAGAGGCTTCTGGGCAAGACGGCGCAGACGGTGGAGGTCCCGGCGCCGGCGACCGAGCAAACCAGGACTTGGGCCGACATCGGGAGGGCCCGGGCCGAACTGGGCTTCGAGCCGACGGTCTCCATCGAGGAGGGCCTCGAGAGGTTCGTCGCCTGGCTGCGCGACGAGGGGCTGGTGGCGGCGTGAAGCGGCTGGTGTTCGTCGTCGCGCGGGGCAAGGACGAGTACGCGCAGATGGCGCTCGGGCTGGCGCGCTCGCTGATGCTGCTGAACGACGAGAACCCGAGGGCCGTCATGACCGACATCCCCGGCATCGACTGGGGCCGCTACTTCGACCTGGTGGTGCCGCCGCCCGGCCCGCGCAGCGCGCTGGACAAGCTGACCGCCTGCGAGGTCACCGACGCCGACCGCGTGCTGTCGCTGGACGTGGACATGCTGGCCTTCAAGCGGCTGGACCCGATCTTCGACTACTGCCAGGGCAAGCCGTTCGCCGTGCAGGGCTTCTGGGACTCGGAGGGGACGTTCCACAAGAAGCCGGTGCCGGAGATCCTGCGGCAGTACGGCCTGCCGGGACCGTGCTTCCCGCGCTTCAACGGCGGCATGGCCTACTATGAGCGCGGCCCGAAGTGGGACGAGCTGCTGGCGGCCATGCGACGCGCCGAGGCGGACTACGAGGCGCTCGGCTTCGACCCGTTCCGCGGGGGCAAGAGCGAGGAGGTGTGCATGCTCGATGCGATGCTGCGCACCGGCTACGTGGAGCTGATCCCGCCGAGGCT
>CALGMO010000138.1 GCA_937961665.1 uncultured Fimbriimonadaceae bacterium | reverse complement strand
CCTCGACTCGGGTCGGCGGCTGACGGTCCGGCTGGCCCAACCGGGTGGCGTGCTTCCGCTGGATGGTAGAGACGCCATCGTCGTGGTGCGGGCTCGCCAGCTCGAATGAGGGACAAAGGCCCAGATTTCCATCGGCCCGGGGGAGAATGGCCGGGTGCGCACCAGCGAGACCGACATCGCGTTCTATCGGAGGAACGGGTACCTGATGGTTCGCGGCCTCTTCTCCTCGGAGGAGGTTGAGGACTTCAAGGACCACTACATGCGCATGAACGCCGAGGGCGTGGGTGCCGGGCCCGGCGACTTGGCGTACTTGGACGAGAAGGACCCTCTCCTGCGGTATCCGCGCATCCTCCAACCCCACCGCTGGGATGGGAAGAGTCTGCGGTTCCTGCTCGATCCCAGACTGCGGGACGTGCTGGCCGCGTTGGATGGGGAGGAGCCTCTGGCCGTTCAGACGATGTTCTACTTCAAGCCGCCAGGGGCTCGGGGCCAAGCGATCCACCAAGACAACTGGTATCTGCGCGCCAAGCCCGGCAATTGTCTGGCTGCGTGGCTGGCGGTCGACGCCTGCGACCGGCAGAATGGGTGCCTGCAGGTGGTGCCCGGCTCCCACTGGTTGCCCCTGCTTTGCAACGTGGAGGCCGACACGGCGGAGAGCTTCACCGGAACCCAAGTTCCGCTTCCCGAGGGTTCGGAGCTGGTCGACATGGAGATGGAACCGGGTGACGTGCTGTTCTTCGACGGCAACCTGATCCATGGCAGCCTGCCCAACCGGACGACGGATCGGTTCCGGCGGTCCCTGATCGGGCATTACATCAGCGCGTGTGCCACACAGGTGGCCAGCTACTACGAGCCTGTGTACCGGTTCGACGGTTCGATCGTGGAGTTCCGGTTCGTGGACGAGGGCGGGCCTTGCGGCGTGTTCGTCGAGCGCGGCGGCAAGCAGGTGGTGGAGATGGTCCCGTCACGGGGCGTGATGGCCGACGGCCCGCACTAGACGCGGAGCCCTCGCAGAGTCCGCGTCGTCTCCCCGTGGCGGCACCATCCGTCCTTGGACTAGGATGGGAGCGCCATGGTTTCCTTCTGCCTCGCCGCGGCGGTCGTCGCTTCAGGACTCAGCCCGTCTCTGTCTCCCTCCAGAGGCGGGGGAACGGCTTTCACGATCGTGCACCTGAGCGACGTGCACATCCGGATGCGCTTCGACGCACCCGCGAGGCTTCGGCTAGCGTTGCGGGCGGTTCGGAGGCTGGCGCCGGAGCTGGTGATCAACTCGGGCGACACGCTGGACGGTCCCATGGACACCATCGACGGTACGCTGGACTTCGAGGCGAAGTGGAGCGCATGGAACGAAGCCGTCTCGCGGGAGCTGCGCAGCCTGCCGCTCCTCAACGCCCTGGGGAACCACGACTTGGACGAGCCGCTTTCGCTGGCGGATTCTTGTCGGAGGCTGGGCATGCCCGGGCCCTACTATGCTCGCGACCACCGGGGTTGGCGGTTCCTCGTGCTGAACAGCAACGGCTTTGAGAGGGACACGCGGCAATGGGACTGGTTGGTCTCGCAGCTGCGGACGACTCCCGCCGCGACTCCGATCGCGATCGTGTCGCACCACCCGATCTTCTCGATGGGAGCGTTGGTCGACGGTGGAGGCGAGCTGATCGGTCGGTGGCGGGATCTCGTCGCTCTGTTCGCCAAGCATCGGAACGTGAAGCTGTGCCTCAGCGGGCACACGCATCTCGCCGACCTGTGCCGCTACAACGGCGTGACCTACGCTTGCGGAGGCTCGGTGAGCGGCTACTGGTGGGAGATCGAGAAGAGCAGCGACGGCAAGGGGAGTTACCTCCAGACCCCTCCCGGTTTCCACGTCATTCGCCTGTCGGCGAGCGGGGTGGTCGACGTGGAGTACCGCCGCTACGAGGATCCGGCGACGAGGTAGCCGGGAACTCGGGCCGGCTGGAGGGCCGTCTGCCGGTCCGGTGCCTGGCTGGGGGCTTCCAAAGAAGAGGCTCCGGGAGGCTGGTTGCTCTCCCGGAGCCTAGATGCGGGCGGAGGACGCCCCGTCAGCGCTTGCGGCGGCGGAGGGCCGTCGCCAGACCAAGGCCGGCCAAGGCGAGGGTCGCCGGTTCCGGAACGGCCGAGACCGAGACGTTGTCCAGCGCCGGACCGGCGGCGTTGTTCTCGCCGCTCTGGAAGATGACGGTGGTGCTGGTCGCCTGGGCAGTGAACACCAGCGAATAGTATCCCCAGTTCATGTTCGAACGGGTGCCTCGGGGAGGCGTGTTGAACGTCTGGTTCAGCACGTTGCCGGCGGAGACGATGGCCACCTTCGTCGCGGGCGTGTTGGCCAGATCCGGATTGGCAGCGAGCCAGAACTCCAACAGGTACTGCTGGCCGACGCTGGTGGCGATGGTCTGACTGATCGATCCGGCCGAGGTTCGGCTGAGGTCGACGCTGCGGAGACCGTCCTGAGCGTTCCAGAAACCCCCGATGTAGTCGATGCCACCCCCGCCAACCACCCAGCCGGGAATCGAGGTGGAGTCGCCCGCACTCAGGGAGATGAAGGTTCCGCCAGGGTTCGTGCCGATCTCGAAGCTGCCGTTGGTGATGAGGTTGATGGCGTTCGCCGAGGCCGCTGAGGCCAGCAATGCAAGGATAGGTAGTGACCGTCTCATGTTTCCGTCGCGTTCCTTTCGTTCTCGGTTCCCCCGCTCGCACGAGGGACTCCTTCAGTATAACACGGGTGCAGCGCCCAACTTGGCTCAGGGGGGCTGCGGGGCCAAAACCGGCAAGATTGCCGGGTCGGCGAGGGGGAAAACGGATCGGGGCGGGCCGTTCGGCCCGCCCCTGCCGCCGCTGGTCCGGTTCCCGGACGGTCAGTCTTCCTTCTTCTCCGGGGCCTCGGCGACGGCTGCCTCGGTGATCAGCAGCAGCCCGCTGATCGAAGCGGCGTTCTCGAGCGCGGTGCGGACGACCTTAGTCGGGTCAATGACGCCGGCCTGCACAAGGTCCTCGTACTGCAGGGTGGCGGCGTTGAAGCCGAACCCGTCGGCGTGCTCGCGGACCTTCTCCACGACGACGCCGCCGTTCTTGCCGGCGTTCTCGGCGATGGTCGCCAGCGGCGCCTCGAGCGCCTTGGCCACGATGGCGGCGCCGATCTTCTGGTCGCCCTCCAGGCTCAGGCCCTCGATCGCCTTGGCGGCGTGGAGCAGGGCGACGCCGCCTCCGGGCACGATGCCCTCCTCGAGCGCCGCGCGCGTCGCCGCGATGGCGTCCTCGATGCGGGCCTTCTTCTCCTTCAGGGCGGTCTCCGTCGGGGCGCCGACCTTGATCACCGCCACGCCACCCTTGAGCTTGGCGTAGCGCTCCTGGAGCTTCTCGCGGTCGTAGTTGCTGTCCGTCGTCTCGATCTGGTGCTGGATCTGCTTGAGGCGTGCCTCGATCCTATCCTTGTTGCCCTTTCCGCCGACGATCGTCGTGGTCTCCTTGGTGATCACGACCTTCGCGGCTTGGCCGAGCATCTCGGGCTGCACGTTCTCGAGCTTGAGGCCCAGCTCCTCGCTGATGAACGTTCCGCCGGTGAGAATCGCCATGTCCTCGAGCATCGCCTTGCGGCGGTCGCCGAAGCCCGGCGCCTTGACGGCGGCGATGGGCAGGTTGCCCCGGATCCGGTTCAGCACCAGCGTTGCGAGCGCCTCGTTCTCGACGTCCTCGGCCACGATGACGAGCGGCCGGCCCATGCGCAGCACCTTCTCCAGCAGCGGCACGAGGTCCTGCACGTTGGCGATCTTCTTCTCGTGCAGGAGGATCATCGGGTCCTCGAAGACGGCCTCCATCCGATGGGGATCGGTGATGAAGTACGGGCTGAGGTATCCCTTGTCGAACTGCAGGCCGTCGACCATCTCATAGGTCGTGTCGGTGCTCTTGCTCTCTTCGACGGTGACCACGCCGTCCTTGCCGACGGTCTTGATCACCTCGGCGACGAGCTTGCCGATTTCGGGGTCGTTGGCGCTGACGGTCGCGACCTCCTCGACCTCCTTGTCATCCTTGATCTCGCGGCTGATCTTCTTCAGCTCCGCGACGGCGGCCTCGGTCGCCTTCTCGATGCCGGCCTTGATGTGCGTGGCGTTCGATCCGGCGGCGACGTTGCGGATGCCCTCCTTGAAGATCGCCTGCGCGAGCACGGTGGCGGTGGTCGTTCCGTCGCCGGCGACGTCGTTGGTCTTGCTGCTGACCTCGCGGATCAGTTGCGCGCCCATGTTCTCGAATCGGTCCTCGACCTCGATCTCCTTGGCGATGGTGACGCCGTCGTTGATCACGGTCGGGGAACCGAACTTCTTCTCGAGAACGACGTTGCGGCCGCGGGGGCCCAGCGTGACCTTGACGGCGTTGGCGAGCTTGTCGACGCCGGTCTCGAGCGCGCGGCGCGCCTCGTCGCCGAACAGCAGGTTCTTGGCTGCCATGGCTCTTCCTCCTTGGCTCCTCAGTCGACGACCGCGAGGACGTCGTCCGCGCGGAGGATGATGTAGTCCTTGCCCTCGACGGTGACCTCGGTGCCGGCGTACTTGCCGTACAGCACGTGGTCGCCGACCTTCACGTCCACGGGAGCGATCTGGCCGCTGTCCAGTCGCTTGCCGGGTCCGACGGCCAGGACCTTGCCGCGCTGGGGCTTCTCCTGCGCGGTGTCGGGCAGGATGATGCCGCCGGGAGTCTTGTCCTCCTTCGGGGCGGCCTCGACGACGATGCGATCGTGCAACGGCTGAAGCTTCATGGTTCGTTTCTCCTTCGAATCTTCGAATCCGCCCGCCATTGGCCCGCGGGCGTGCTGGTTAGCAGTATACCGCCGAGAGTGCCAAAGTCAAGACTCAAAGGGCCATGGCCGAAAGGGGTGTTTCGCCGGTCGGACGTGCCAAAATCGCAGCATGGCCAGCTTGCCCGCGAGCGGCGCCGCGACGAGCGCCGAGGAACTGACGAAGCTGTTCGACGAGTTCCCGGACACGGTGTGGCTGCTGGAGCACCCGTCGACGGGGAAGCACGGATGCTATTGCTACCAGGGCGTCCACGGGGTGGCCTGCTTCTCGACCGAGGCGGGGGCGTTCCGCTTCGCGGAGTGGATCGACCTCTCGGGGATGCAGGCGCGGGAGATGCCGTTCGACGAGGCGCGGGAGATCGCGAAGTCCAAGCCTCTGCCGATCGTGGCGCTGATGCTTCTGGACAGCCTGAACAGCCCGAAGATCCACTACGTGCGCTGAGGCGGCAGTCCCGAGAGGGACCATGGACCCCCTGCCGCACGGGTCGGCACGGCATTTTTGCCGAATTGCTGAAACGTTTCTGCAAATCGGCCCGAGCTGTGTTATGATGGTGGTCGGACCATGAGAAGGACGACGCTGTTCCTGGTGGCGACGATGGCCATGGCGCTCTCCGCGGCGGGTTGCGGCGGCCCTGCGACGGGCGAGGTCGACAAGAATTACCTGCAGAAGGCCGAGCAGCTGGGCAAGCAGAGGCGCGAAATCTTCGTGCGCGCCCAAGGCGACTACGACGCGATGTCTCCCGAGGACCGGAAGGCGTACTTGGACTCGTTCGACGGGAACGAGGAGAACGCCAAGCGGTTCTGGAACCTGATGAAGAACCCGCCGCGCTCGTTCGGCCCGGAGATTCCCGGGCAGCAGCAGTAGCCCCGGTCAGGGAGGAGGTTCAGCGATGCGGCGGAGAGCGGTGCGGAGGCCGACGATCGACGACGTGGCCCGGAAGGCCGGCGTCGGGAAGGCGACGGTCAGCGCCGTGCTGAACGGGCGGTCGCGGCACGCCCGCATCTCCGCGGACACGGCGCGCAGGGTCATGGAGGCGGCCCGCGAGCTGGAGTATCGCCCCAACCAGCTGGCGCGGATGCTGGTTCGCCGGAAGGCGGACATTCTGGCGGTCGTCTTCCAGCGCGGATACTTCTTCCTGTCCTGGTCGAGCTTCACGGCGGAGGTGATGCGCGGCGTCTCCTCGGCCGCGGTGGAGCTGGGTTACGATCTGATGCTGCACACGCGCGACGTTGCGGACCGCGGCGAGGCCGACGTGCTCACCGACGGCCGCATCGACGGCGCGCTGCTCCTGAGGGACCAGGGGGACCCGCTGGCGGCCGAGCTGCTGGAGCGCGGTTTCCCGTTCGTCCGCTTCTTCTCGAAGGGTCTGCTTCCGGAAGAGCCCTTCGTCGACGCAGACAACGTGGGCGGCGGCCGCCTCGCCACCGGTCACCTGCTCGATCTGGGTCACCGGCGGATCGCGTTCGTCCGTGGGTCTGAGGGCTCGTCGGCTTCGAACGACCGCCTGTCCGGGTACCTCTGCGAGCTCGAATCGCGCGGCGTGGAGCCGGATCCAGGCCTGGTCTTTCCCATTCTGTCCCCCCAGGACGTCCCTGCACGACTGCCCGACTTGATGCGGCGCCCGGACCGGCCCACGGCCTTGTTCGTGTGGTCGGACGACGTCGCCCTGGCTTGCATCCCCGCCCTGCTCGACATGGGGCTCCGCGTTCCGGCGGACGTGTCGATCGTGGGGTTCGACTCTCTCGAGGTCTGCAACCGCTCCGTCCCGCCCCTGACGAGCGTTCGGCAGCCTGTGTTCGAAATGGCCCGCGAGGCGACGCGTCTGCTGGGCCGACTGATCGACGGGGAGGAGCCCGCCGAGCGGCGGATCCTGTTCCCGCTCCAACTCGATGTGCGCGGTTCGACCGCGCCTTGTCCCACAAGGACCAATCCATCCCTTAGCTGAGGTAACCAATGAAGCGAGCCTTCACTCTCATCGAGCTCTTGGTCGTCATCGCGATCATCGCGATCCTTGCGGCCATCCTGTTCCCCGTGTTCGCGCAGGCCAAGGCGGCCGCCAAGGCCACCCAGGCGCTGAGCAACATGAAGCAGATCGGCACGGCCATCCAGATGTACGTCGCCGACTACGACGACACGTACGCCCCGCGCCGCGTCCGCGTGAACAACCCGGACGGCAGCCAGAAGGGCGAGCTCTCCTGGAAGCAGCTGACCTATCCGTACATTAAGAACATCCAGCTGTTCAACGACCCGATGAACCCGGCCGCCAAGTACCCGGACGACTGCAGCGACCCGCTGCTCCGGGCGAGCTGGGGCCAGGAGGTTGTGGGTCCGATCCTGGCGCGCGGCTACGCGTTCGCGGACATCCCGTGGCTCCACATGAAGAGCTGGTCGGCTCAGACGATCACCACCACGGCGATCGAGAACCCGGGCGGCACGCTGGCCATCGCCGAGCACAAGCGGGTCTGGGTCGACACCGGCCCCTATCTGAACTGGGACAAGAACGACTGGGATCCGACGTTCGGGACCGTCGGAGCGCTCGGTTGGCCTTGGGGCGGCAACAAGTGGAGCGAGAAGGCGATGATCCTCGTGTTCCACGACAGCCACGCCAAGCGCATGTCCCACTCGGCGATCTGCGGCAAGGACGACGAGATGAACGCCTGGGGCTACATCCGCAACCAGCTGACGAACTGGGGCGGCCTGGGCGACGTCACCTGGGTCGACACCTACTGCCAGACGATGCCGAACGAGGTCAAGTAGCGTCCGCGTATCGGCAGCGGGGCGGCGCGACCGTTCGGTCTTCCGCCGCCCCGGCACTCTCCGCGAACCGACTCCTATCAAAATGGTGAGCGTTCTCTTGGCCATCGCAGGCGCAACCCTGGCACCGAGGGTCGATCCGATCCTCGAGGATCTTCAGCACCGAGCGTTCCTGTTCTTCAAGAACGAGTCGCACCCGGAAACGGGGCTGACCAAGGACCGGGCCTCGAACACGAAGCCCGACGACTTCCGCGTGGCGAGCATCGCCTCCACCGGCTTCGCGCTGGTGGCCTACGCGATCGGCGTGGAGAGGGGCTGGATGGACCGGGCCGATGCCCGGCGCCGCACGCTGGTCACGCTGCGATCGATCAACGATCTGGTGGAGGGGGAGCGCGGGTGGCTCTACCACTTTGTGGACTGGGAGACGGGCAAGCGCGAGTGGAAGTGCGAGGCCTCCACGATCGACACGGCGATCCTGTTGGCCGGCGTTCTCGCCAGCCGGCAGTATTGGAATGACCCAGAAATCGATCGGCTGGCGGATCGGTTCGCCAAGCGGATCGATTGGCAGTGGGCGCTGACCGACGGTGGGGCCAAGCCGGATGAGAAGCTGATCGGTCATGGTTGGCGCCCGGAGGAGGGCTTCCTCGGCGGGCGCTGGTCGGCCCAGTACAGCGAAGAGAAGATGCTGTACGTCATGGGTTGCGGTCTGAGCGACATCCGCACGGACGGATGGGAGGCGATCGGCCGCACCTTCCACAACTACAAGGGAATCGAATTCATCACGGGCGGGCCGCTCTTCATCCACCAGATGTCCGAGAGCTTCTTCGACTTCCGGGACAAGAGGGACCACCTTGGGATCGACTACTCGGTGGCCACGCGCAACGCGATCCTGGCCAACCGCCAGTACTGCATCGACAACCCCCAGGGCTTCGAGGCCTACGGGCCAGACTTCTGGGGTCTGAGCGCGTGCGACAGTCCGGACGGGTACCGGGCGCTCGGCGCTCCGGGCTGGACCGAGGACAACGGCACGATCACGCCCACCTCGGCTGTGGCGTCGGTGCCGTTCACGCCGGAGCTTGCCGTCTCTTTCGCCAAACACATGCGGAAGGCCCACCCGCAGGCATGGGGGCGCTACGGCTTTCCGAACGGCTACAACCCCTCGCGGAAGTGGGTCGGGCCCGACGTGATCGGCATCGACCTCGGGATGATGATGCTGGCGATCGAGAACCACCGCAACGGGTTCGTCTGGCGGCTGACGGAATCGCACCCCGCCGTGCAGAGGGGCTTCCGGAGGCTAGGGTTCCAGAAGGTGCCCGGAAGCGGAAAGGGGCCTCTCCGGATCGGAAAGGCCGCGGTCGGCGGCTAACGGGTCGCTTGCCTCGCGCCGGGCGGGTTCAGTAGGCTGTCCGGCGTGATCTCCGCCAGCGACCGAAGCCTCTTGCGCGACCTCGCGTCGCGCGTCGCCGAGCATGCCTCCAGCCCTCGCAGGGAGGCCCTCGCGGAACGTTGGCGCAGACACAACCGCCTCGAGCGGGTCGGGCCGATGGTCGTCGTGTGGCCCGAAGGGAGTTGGGTGGAGGTGCTTCCCGAGGAGGCGCTCCTGTGCACCGACCCGCTGGCACGGGCTTGGGAGGCGGAGCTTCGGCGGAGGCTGATCCACGCGGAGTTTCTGAAGGACGACACGCCGATCACGAGCGTCTTCCGGGTTGGTTGGATATGGTCGGACACCGGCTATGGCGTGGAGGTGCCGCGCGAGCAGGGCGAACACCGAGGCAGCTACGCATGGTCGCCGCCGTTCGACTCGTTCGAGGGCATTCCAGCGAGGCTCTCCGCGAGACGCGTGCGGGTCGACGAGGAGGCGACCAGGCGCCAGGCCGCGATGGCCGAGGAGGTCTTCGACGGCCTTCTTCAGGTGGAGGTCGGCGGGTCGTTCTGGTGGACCCTTGGTCTGACCTGGAGGGCGATCGACCTCGTGGGCCTCGAGGGCCTCATGCTGGGGATGGTCGAGGATCCGAGCGGGGTGCACCGCCTGATGGCTTGGCTCCGCGACGAGCACGCTCAGTTCTTAGACCAGCTGGAGCAGGGCGGGTGGCTGACTCCCAACACGGCAGACCACGCCATCGCGTCTGGAGGGTACGGCTTCACGGACGAGATTCCGGCGCCCGAGCCGGGAGAGGCGGCGACTTGCGCCAACCTATGGGGCTTCGCAGAGTCGCAGGAGACGGTCGGTGTTTCGCCGTCGATGTTCGCCGAGTTCGTTCTGCCCTATCAGAGGCCTCTTCTCGAGCGCTTCGCGCTGAACTGCTACGGCTGCTGCGAGCCGTTGGACGGGCGTTGGGAGTCGGTTCGCACTCTGCCCAGGCTGAGGAGGGTGAGCGTCTCGCCCTGGTGCGACCAACGCTTCATGGCGGAGGCCCTCGGCGATCGGTACGTGTTCAGCCGGAAGCCGAACCCTTCGCTGGTCTGCGTGGGCTTCGAGGAGGAGGCCATCCGACGCGACCTGCGGGAGACCCTGGACGTCGCCAGAGACTGCGTGCTGGAGATCATCCTGAAGGATACGCACACGGTCGAGGGCGACGCCAGCCGGCTTTCGCGATGGGTGGAGTTGGCCCGAGAGGAGATCGCGCGGGCGATCCCGTAGCGGCACCCTTGCGCCGGCCGCGCGCCATGAGTAAACTGGTCTTCAAGTCGAGGTCCCTGCTGTCGTGGCAGGGCTCATGACGGGGAAGTCCGGTGCGATTCCGGCGCTGTGCCGCAACGGTGATGCGCTGAACCCAGGATGTGGGAGAGGCGACGAGCCCGAATGCCGTGCCTCGGCATCGTCGTTTCGTCGCCTACGAGCATAGGCAACCGACGGGGTGGAGAACGAGCTCCGCCCAGAGGACCCCTGCTCCCCGGCGACCTCGTCCAACCCCTATCGGGGTGCAAGAGGAGGTCGAACCATGCTGAAGGAACGCGTCCGAGCGTTCACGCTGATCGAGCTGCTGGTGGTGATCGCGATCATCGCGATTCTCGCGGCGATCCTGTTCCCGGTGTTCGCTCGCGCCAAGTCGTCGGCTCAGCGAACCGCCTGCCTGTCGAACACCCGTCAGATCGTTCTGGCGTGGGCGATGTACGCGGGGGACCACGATGACGTGGCCTGCCCTTCGTACTACTTCTCCCCGGACTTCGTGCTGGAGACAGCCTGGGACTTCCGCATGGATTGGTCCGACTGGACGGCGCCGAAGGCCACGCTCGGCCTGCTCGGTCCGTACACGAAGACCGGCCAGCTGAACCGGTGCCCGACGTTCCACGGCGAATCGTGGGGACGGCCGTTCACGGGCTACGCCTACAACGCGAGCTACATCGGTGGAGACGTGTTCGCATCGCGCCCGGTCGCGCAGCTCGGTGCGATCGCGGATCCAGCTGGAACAGCCGTGTTCGCCGATGCTGCGTACGGCAACCCGCCCGCAGGCCAGAACTTCCTCCGCGCCCCCAGCGACCCGTTCTTCGGAATCGGAAAGACGCACTTCCGCCACGACGGCACCGCCAACGTGGCTTGGGCGGACGGGCACGCCAAGGGCAGCAACCGGCTGTTCCTGGCGGATCCCACCGAGCCTGGCTTGGGCGCTCTCTCCGAGGACGACTCGGCCTACGACCTTCTGTAAGGGAAGCAGGAAAGGAACATGATCGTTCGACGGAATCTTCTTTCGGCACTCGTTGCCGCCTTGGCGCCATTGGGCGCGCAGGCGCTGACCATCGACTTCGAAGACCTGACGCTCGCTCCGGAGAGCGCGCACTACGACAGCCCGTTCTCCAGCCGCGGGGCGCAGTTCTCCAACAGCTTCGTCGATTGGGGCGGCGGATGGTGGTCTTGGGACGGCTTCGCCTACTCCAACCGCAGCGACGTCACGACGCCCGGCTACGCCAACCAGTTCTCGGCGATCACCGGATCCGGCTACGGCGGGGGCGGGATCTACGGGGTGGCGTACGTCACGGGAACCGCCGCCACGGTGGTGTTGCCCGCAGGGGCCGCTCCGCTCGGCGTCTATGTGACGAACACAACCTACGCCTATCTGTCGATGCTCCACGGCGATGCGTTCGCCAAGAAGTTCGGCGGGGCATCCGGGGCGGATCCTGACTGGTTCAAGCTGACCGCCACGGGATACAGCGGCTCCAGCCCAACCGGTTCGGCCGAGTTCTATCTTGCGGACTACCGGTTCGATGATTCGGCTCAGGACTACCTCGTTCGGGAGTGGGCTTGGTTCGACCTGACGCCCTTGGGGAGTGCGGAGCGCATCGTGTTCAGCCTCTCCTCGAGCGATGTCGGCGCCTGGGGCATGAACACTCCGGCGTACTTCGCGCTGGACAACCTGCGGACGACCGGCGTGCCCGTGCCCGAGCCGGCGACGGTCGGTTTGGTCGGCCTGGGCTTGGCGCTGGCGGCGCGCCGGCGGGGAGGCCGACGGTGAGGCGCTCGGCCGCGATCGCGGTGGCGGCGGCGTGCGCCTCGGCTCACGCGGGCCCGTACGCTGCGCACGGCGTTCTGGACACGGAGGTTGCGCACTGGGCGGCGTCGGTCGTGTCGTTGGAGCGGGGCTACCAGAACATCGCCAACCCCTCCCTCGGGCTGGCGACCTTCGGCGCGGCGGGAAACAGCTTGGGGGCGCGCGACGGGTCCTTCGTGAGCCTGGGCGACGGAGGAAGCATCACGCTCTTCTTGGAGAAGGGCGTTTCCAACGGCCCCGGCTGGGACTTCGCCGTTTGGGAGAACGGCTTTCTGTCGGGCGGGTTGGTGTTCGCCGAGCTCGCCTTCGTCGAGGTGAGTTCGAACGGGACGGACTTCTTCCGGTTTCCCTCGGTCTCGCTGACCCAGACGGCGACGCAGGTGGCGAGCTTCGGGTTGCTGGATCCGACGAACATCCACAATCTCGCGGGGCAGTTCGCGGCCCCTGAGGGAACGCCCTTCGATCTCGAGGACTTGGTCGGCGTTTCGCCGCTGCTCGACCTGGGCCGCGTGCACTACGTTCGCCTGGTCGACGTGGTTGGGTCGATCGACCCCGCCTACGCGCGGTACGACTCGTTCGGCAACGCGATCAATGACCCTTGGCCCACACCGTTCGGCTCGTCGGGTTTCGATCTGGATGCCGTGGGCGCGCGCTACCAGGCGGTGCCCGAGCCGGCTTCGGCGACCGTGCTTCTGATGGGGCTGGGCGCCGCTCTGCGCCGTCGCCGGCGCTGAGGCGCGCTGTTCGGGGGAGCAGGGGACGCCCCTTGCTTCGGCAGGGGGCGTCCCCGCCTTTGTGGAAACCAGCAAAGTTACCGGGTTGCAGCCCGGCCACGCGGCGCGGAAATGGCCTATACTGGGCGCAGGGAGAGGGAAGAGGGTATGAAGGCGTTCCTAATTGCGGCGTTTGGTTGTGCGGCTTCTCTGGGTTCGGCGACGATCCTGGCGAAGTGGGACTTCAACTCGTATCCTTCGGACGGGAGTTCCACCACCGGCGTGTTGACCCCCGTGGCCGGATGGGGCTACGCGAGCCGGGTGGGAGCGGTCACGGGGTCGTTCGCCCGAGGGGCCTTCGACAACCTGTCGGCTGGTTTCGACAAGATGCCGAACGTGCTCATCGACCCCGAAGACGCGGTCAACAACAACTCGGGCTGGAACCTGGCCAACTTCGCGGCCCAAGGCACGGGCAGCGGCACCCGCGGAGCGGAGTTCTTGCTCAGCACCGTCGGCTACACCGACATTCAGCTCAGCTTTGCGATGCGGCTGAGCAACACCGCCAGCCGGTATTGGAGGCTGGACTACACCCTGGACCGCTCCACTTGGCTGACGAAGGAGTACTTCGATCACAATTACTGCTACCTGTGGGGCGCCGGCCAGTCGCCGTGGTACGACCACTTCGTCAGCTTCACGAACGTCGAGGGCGTTGCCGACAACCCGAACTTCGGCGTTCGAATCTTGGCCGTGTTCCAGGACGAGGCCACGGGAGTCGGCGATGCTCTGTACCTGCCGCACAGCCCCGGCTCTGCTTACGGCACGTCGGGAACCGGACGGTTCGACTTGGTGACCTTCGAGGGGCGGGAGGCGGTCCCGGAGCCGGCGACGCTCACCGCGTTGGCTCTGGGGATCGGCCGCCTCGCTTGGAAGCGTCGCAGGCGCTGATCGCGGCGCGAGCGACGGAGGG
>CALGMO010000137.1 GCA_937961665.1 uncultured Fimbriimonadaceae bacterium | reverse complement strand
CAAGAAGTCGAGCTGGTAGCCCGACGGAGGTCCATCCATGCATAGCGATCCCATCGCGGACCTGCTGACGCGCATCCGCAACGGCGCCATGGCCGACAAGGACGCCGTCCAGGTTCCCCACAGCAAGCTGAAAGAGCAGATCTGCCGCATCCTCCAGGAGGAGGGCTACATCGCAGGCTACGAGGTCACCACGGAGAGCAGGTTCCCCACTCTGAACGTGCGGCTGCGCTACGTGGGCCGGCGCCGGCCCGTGATCCGCGAGATCCGGCGGGTGAGCAAGCCCGGTCTGCGCATCTACAAGGGCGCGGACGACCTGAAGCCTCTGAAGAGCGGTCTGGCGACGCGCATCGTGTCGACCAGCCAAGGATTGATGACCGACCGCGAGGCCCGCAAGCGCCGGATCGGCGGCGAGGTCCTCTGCGAGGTCTGGTGAGGAGGAGTCCATGTCGAGAATCGGACAGAAACCGATCCAACTGCCTGCCGGCGTGAGCGTCACCGTCGGCGAGGGCAACCTCGTCACGGTGAAGGGCCCCAAGGGCGAGCTCAGCGTGCAGATCTCGCCGAAGCTCTCCGTGAGCGTGGACGGCAACATCGTGACCGTGACGCGCCCGGACAACGACCGCCTGAACCGGAGCCAGCACGGTCTGGCGCGCACGCTGATCGCGAACTGCGTGCAGGGCGTTTCGGCGGGGCACAGCAAGTCGCTGGACATCATCGGCGTCGGCTACCGGGCGACCGTGGAGGGCAACGCGCTGGTCCTGAACATGGGCTACTCGCACCCCGTGCGGATCGATCCGGTGCCGGGCATCGCGTTCGAGGTTCGCAGCGAGGACCGCAACCGCCTGCAGCGGATCGTGGTGAGCGGCATCGACAAGGCGCTCGTCGGGCAGGTCGCGGCCGACATCCGCAAGGTCCGCAAGCCGGAGCCCTACAAGGGCAAGGGAATCCGCTACACCGGCGAGGTGGTGCGGCAGAAGGCCGGCAAGAGGGCGGCCAAGAAGTGAGGAGGAACTGAGCTATGGCGACCAAAACCCGCAGGGAAAGCCGCATCATGCGGCACGTTCGGATCCGGAAGCACCTCTCCGGAACGCCGGAGCGGCCCCGCCTGGCCGTGTTCCGAAGCCTCAAGCACATCTCCGCGCAGATCATCGACGACACCACGGGCCGGACCCTGTGCAGCGCGAGCAGCCTGGAGAAGGAGCTCGGCGCCACCGGCAACAAGGAGGGCGCGAGGAAGGTCGGGCAGGAGCTTGGGCGCCGCGCCTTGGAGCTCGGCCTGAAGAAGGTCGTTTTCGACCGTGGCGGCTTCCGCTACCACGGCCGTGTGGCGAGCCTCGCCGAGGGAGCCCGCGAGGCGGGACTGGAGTTCTGACATGAGAATGATGAGCCGAATCAGCGGGCGTCGGCAGGCCAACCCCAACATCGAGGGGCCGCAGCTGGACGTTCGCGTGGTGCACACCAACAAGGTGTTCAAGACCCACAAGGGAGGCAAGACGGCCTCTTGGTCGATCCTGGTCGTCGTGGGGGACAACAAGGGCCGCGTCGGCATGGGCCTCGGCAAGGCGCGGGGCATCCCCGACGCCATCCGCAAGGCCGAGGAGGCCGCCCGCAAGTCGATGATCGACGTGCCGCTCGTCGGCAGCACGATCCCGCACGAGGCCGAGGGCGTCTGGGGCACCTCCCGGGTTCTGCTGCGGCCGGCCAGCCCGGGAACGGGAGTCAAGGCCGGCGGCGCGGCGCGCGCCTGTCTGGAGTGCGCCGGCGTGAGCAACGTGCTGGCCAAGATCCTCGGCAGCCGGAACGCCGTGAACGTCGCCTACGCCACCTTCGAGGCCTTCCGGTCGCTCGTGGTGCCGGAGGAGATGGCGCAGGAGCGCGGCCTGGACGTCAAGGAGCTGGTGCCCTGGCTCGAGAAGGTTCGCAAGGAGGAGGCCGATGTTGCGTATTAAGCTCGTTCGCAGCCCCATCGGGAACACGAAGAGGAACCGCGCCGTGGTTCAGGCCCTCGGCCTCAGGAAGCTCCACCAGGTGGTGGAGAAGGAGGACACGCCCGGTGTGCGGGGGATGATCCAGAAGGTGCGGCACATGGTGGAGGTCGAGGAGGTCCAGGACGCGGCCCCGAAGGCCTCGCCGAGGAAGACCAAGAAGGCCGAGGAGGAATCCAATGAATCTGCATGAACTTCGCCCGGCTCCCGGCAGCACCCGCCCGAAGCGGCGCGTGGGCCGTGGGATCGGCAGCGGCATGGGCAAGACCGCGACGCGCGGCACGAAGGGGCAGAAGGCCCGGCGCCAGATCCACCCCAACTTCGAGGGCGGTCAGACGCCGATCCAGCGCCGCCTGCCCGTCAAGAAGGGCTTCCGGAACATCAACCACAAGGAGTACGCGATCGTCAACTTGGACGACCTCGAGGCCCTGTTCCAGGAGGGCGACGAGGTTACGCCGGAGAAGCTCGTGCAGACCGGCATCATCGGCAAGACGAAGGACGGGGTGAAGGTTCTCGCCTTCGGGGAGCTGAAGAAGCGGCTGATCGTGAAGGCCCACAAGTTCAGCAAGGCTGCCAAGGCGGCGATCGAGAACGCCAAGGGTGAGGCGCTGACCCTCTGACCGGGGCGCGACAGGAGGACCGATCATGTTTGGCGGCGGCGGCGACATCGGCGGCAAGGGACTGAAGCTCCCGTTGACGGAGACCCTCCGCCTCGCGTGGGCGGACCCGGACCTGCGGGCGAAGATCCTCTTCGTGCTCGCGATGTTCGGCGTGTTCTCGTTCGGGGTCCACATCCCTGTGCCGATTCCGGGAGTCAAACCGGAGGAGGTGTTCGAGAGCCTGAAGGGCATCCCGTTCTTCCAGCTGCTCGACGTGTTCGGCGGAGGGGCGATCCGGAGGCTTTCGGTGCTCGCCCTCGGCCTGAACCCCTACATCACGTCGTCGATCATCATGCAGATCCTCCAGACTGCGATCCCGCAGTGGAAGAAGGATCTGCAGGAGGGCGGCGAGTACGCCCGGCGCGAGCACAACCGCCGCATCCGCCTGCTCACCCTCGTCCTGTGCTTCTTCCAGGGCTGGGGACTGCTATCGATGATGGCCAACGTGCTGCCGATCACCACGGGCGCGCGAGTCATGGTGTGCATCTTCTGGACGGCCGGAGCGATGTTCATGCTGTGGCTGGGCGAGCAGATCACGGAGCGGGGAATCGGCAACGGCGTGTCGCTCATGATCTTCGCCGGCATCATCATCTCGCTGCCGAATCAGGTCCACCAGATTTGGCTCCGCATCGAGGAGGGAACCATGGTCTGGTACCAGGCGGTGCTGCTCGCGCTGATCTTCCTGGCCACCACGTGGTTCATCGTGCTGTTCACGACAGCCCAGCGGCGCATCCCGATCCAGCACATGAGGCGGATGATAGGGACGAAGTCGCTCGGAGGACAGACGAGCTACCTCCCTCTGTCCGTGAACATGGCCGGCGTCATCCCGATCATCTTCGCCGTGTCGCTGATCTACATGCCCGGGCAGTTCGCCAGCATGTTCCGGCCCGACACGCCGATCCACAACGTCCTCTCGGGAATCCAGGAGTACCTGAACCCTGGCAGCCCGAGCATCAAGGGCCTCATCGGCTGCGCGCTGTACACGGTTCTGATCTTCTTCTTCACCTACTTCTACACGGCCGTCCAGTACAACGTCGAGGACATCGCCAACAACCTGAAGCGCGCCGGGTCGTTCATCCCCGGCGTGCGGCCGGGCAAGCAGACCAAGGAGTTCTTGGACGGAGTGATCTCGCGGATCACTTTCGTCGGGGCGGCGTTCCTGTCGATCGTGGCGCTGATGCAGTACGTCGGCCCGATGATCGTCGAGTTCCTGAGCCCTGCGACCACCACCGCCCAAGGCATCTATCTCGTCAGCGGCACGTCGCTGCTCATCGTGGTCAGCGTCGCCCTGGAGACGATGCGCCAGATCGAGGCGAACCTGCTGATGCGCAACTACGGCGGCTGAGCTCGGCCCATGCGTCGATGGCCCCTCGGAGCCTTGGCTCGGAGGGGCCTTCCGATGGGTCAGGCGATGTTGGACGACTCGAGCAGCGATCGGATCGCGTCCCACAGCGGCGGCGCCACGTCGCGCGGGATCGCCTCCAAGATCAGGTAGCTCTGGCGGACGTAACGGTCGCGCTTCTCGCCGCTCCTGGTGGCGAGCGCGGCCTCCAAGTTGGACAGGCGGTCGGCGAGCTTGATGCGCTGGGCGCGAACGGACATCCGGCGGATGTCGTCCAGCAGCATCCGGCTCCTCAGCTCCCACAGTTGCTCCGGGGTGAGGCCGCTGGCCTCGTCCGGCGTCGGCTCGGTTCGGGTCAGCTCCCGCACGAGGCCTCCAACCTCCTCACCGAACCGCTTTGCGACCTTGGCGGGCGGCACGCCGCACTCCTCCACGACGTCGTGCAGCAGCGCGGCGCACAGGTCGGTCGCATCCTCCACGCCCGCCAGGTAGCGCAGCTTGCAGGCCACGTCCACGGGATGCGTGGCGTACGGAAGGGGAGAAGGGCCATCCCGCTCCTGTCCGCGGTGCAGCTTCTCCGCCCACTTGAGCGCCTTGTGGAGGATCCCCCGACTCTCGTCCATAGCCCGATGTTAGCCGATGCCATACTGAGCCATGTCCCGCATCTTGGCCGCGGCCGACATCGGTAGCAACACGGCCCACCTGCTGGTCGCCAGCTCCGACGGCTTCGGCCTCGAGAGGCTGGTCAACAAGAACGACTGGATCGCACTGGGCGAGGTGGTGGCGCGTCACGGCGTCGTGCCGCCGACCCACGCGACCCGGCTCGTGACCACCCTCAAGGCGTTCCGAGCCGCCGCCGGCAAGGCCTTGGCCGAGGGGATCTACGTGTTCGCCACCGAGGCGATGCGCGCGGCTCGGAACCACTCGGAGGTCCTCAAGCGGATCCGTGAGGCGACCAAGCTGAAGGTGGACCTGATCCCCCCGGAGCGCGAGGCGTGGCTGAGCCTGCGGGGCGTCTCCCTGGACACGCCACGAAACGACTCTGCGTTAATGTTCGAGGTGGGCGGCGGCAGCGTGCAGGTGGCTTACTGCAGGAACGGCGAGCTGGTGCAGGACGTCTCGCTACCGATCGGAACGGGGCGCCTAACCGCCTTGGCGGGGATGCGAAACCCGTGCCCGCCCGATATCTTGGAGCACGCCCGCAGGCTGATCGACGCGGCCCTCGAGCGTCTGGACGGCTTCCCGTCCGCGCCGCTCGCGGTGGCGAGCGGAGGCGTGGGCCGAGGCCTTTGGAGGGCGTTGCACCCGGACGGCGAGCGCAAGCTGGTGGCCGAGGAGATCGACTTCATCGGATGGTCCGTTGCCCGGCTGACTCCGGAGCTGATCGCGGCGCGCTACGGCGTCCGGTTGAAGCGCGCGGAGACGATGCTCGCCGGAGCCTTGGTCTACCAAGCCCTTCTCAGGCGGTTCGGCCTGCGGGAGATCCTCGTGAGCGAGTTCGGCGTGCGCGAGGGGGCGATCTTGGAGATGGCGGAGGGCCGCATCAAGCCCACCTCTCTGTGACGAGCCATGGCCTTCGACGAACCGCTCCGCGCGGCGCCCCAGCGCTACCTGAACCGAGAGCTGAGCTGGCTCCGGTTCAACGAACGCGTGCTGGAGGAGGCGAGGAACGGCCAGAACCCGCTCCTCGAGCGACTCAAGTTCCTCGCGATCTTCGAGTCGAATCTGGACGAGTTCTTCATGGTTCGCGTCTCCGGCTTCATCGAGCAGGATGAATCGGGAGTCAGCGAGCTCACGCCGGACGGGTTGACTCCCTCCGAGCAGATCTCCCTGATTCTCAAGAGCGCGCTGCCCCTGCGCCGGCGCGCCTCCCAGATCTGGGAGAGGGAGCTGAGGCCGGAGCTGCGGAAGGCCGGCGTGGCGATCCGCTCGTGCGCGGAGCTGGGAGCGAAGGCCAGGGCGAAGCTGGAGGAGCTGTTCGAACGCCAGGTCTTCCCGTTGCTGACGCCGCTGATCGTCAACCCGGCGATGTCCGTTCCGTTCATCTCGGGCCGCAGCCTCAACCTGGCCGTGGAGCTCCGAGCCGAGGACGGCACGGCTACCCTCGCGCGGGTCAAGGTTCCGACTGGGACGGACCGCTTCGTCGGCGTGCCCGGCAAGAAGTTCGATTTCGTGCCGCTGGAGGACCTGATCGCTCAGAACCTCCATCGGCTGTTCCCGGGCGTCGAGGTCGTCGGAGCCTACCCGTTCCGGGTTCTTCGCGACGCGGACATCGAGATCCGAGAGCTGGACGCGCCGGACCTGATCGCGAGCATCCAGGAGTCGCTGCGTCGCAGGAGGTTCGGAGACCCGGTGCTCCTGCAGATCGCTGAGAACGCGCCCATCCAGGTGGTGAGGCGCCTGCTGGATCTTCTGGACCTGGACCCGCGGTACGTCTTCCCCCTGCCGGGCCTCCTGGGCATGGAGGGGCTGTGGCAGCTCGCAGGCCTGGACCGGCCGGCCCTTCGGTTTCCTCCCCACGTGCCCTACCTGCCCGAGAGGCTCGCCTACCACCAGGGCCTGTTCGAGACCGTCCGCAAGCGCGACCTGCTCGTCCATCACCCGTTCGACAGCTTCCGCTGCGTCGAGGCGTTCGTGGCGAGCGCCGCCAAGGACCCGCAGGTCGTCGGGATCAAGCAGACGCTCTACCGCGTGGGCAGCGAGTCGCCGATCGTCCGCTCGCTCGCCGACGCGGCCATGGCGGACAAGCAGGTCACCACGATGGTGGAGCTCAAGGCGCGCTTCGACGAGAGCAACAACCTCGTTTGGGCCAGGGCGCTGGAGCGGGCTGGGGTGCACGTGACCTACGGCTTCCCGGAGATGAAGACGCACTGCAAGCTGTGCCTCGTGGTCCGCAAGGAGAGCGGCGGCATGCGGAGCTACGTGCACATCGGCACGGGGAACTACAACCCCGCGACCGCACGCCAGTACACGGACCTCGGCCTGTTCACGTGCGATCCGGAGATCACGCAGGACGTGGCCGAGCTATTCAACCACCTCACAGGCTTCAGCAAGCCCGGACCCTTCCGCAGGATCCTCGTCGCCCCGCACAACCTTCGCGAGGGCATCTTGGAGCGCATCCAGAGGGAGGCCGAGCTGGCCCGCCGAACGGGCGCCGGCCGCATCCTGCTGAAGGTGAACTCCCTCGTCGACCCGGAAGCGATCGACGCGCTGTACGAGGCCAGCCAAGCCGGCGTTCGGGTGGACCTGGTCGTGCGCGGGGCCTGTTGCCTTCGGCCCGGCGTGCCGGGGCTGAGCGAGAACGTTCGCGTGGTGTCCATCATCGGGCGGTTTCTGGAGCACAGCCGCATCTATGCGTTCCACAACGGCGGGGAGCCGGATGTCTGGATCGGCAGCGCGGACCTGATGCGGCGAAACCTCGACCGGCGCATCGAGGTGATGGTTCCGATCCGTGACGCGAGGCTGGTGCGGCATCTGATCGAGGTCGTGCTGGAGCCCTGCTTCCGCGACAACCAACGCTCTTGGGAGCTGAAGCCGGACGGCACGTACGCGCGCCGCAAGCCGAAGCCCGGCGAGAAGCCGATGGACGTCCAGCGTTGGTGGATGGCCCATCCGTCTACCAAGATGCTCGGCTTCGCCTGAGCGCGGCCGTACCGGCCCATCGGGCCGAACGTATACTGGTTGGAAGGAGGGTTCATCGGATGTTGGATGCTTGGCCATGGTTGGCCGTTGTGCTCGCCGCAGTCGCTTGCGGCCTGCGGGATCGGAGAAAGGAGGACGCGGAGGGCGCCGGCGGCTTCGACTGGGTGTGCTTCGTCCCGTTCGTGGTCGCCTTGGGGCTCGCGGCCGTGCCTTGGCCCTGGAAAGAGGGTCCCTTGTTCGCTCGGGGGATGGTCTCGGGAGCTTTCGTCGGGGGCCTTGCTGCGTGGATGGTGCCGGGACCCGTGGCCACCGCCGGTAGGCTCGCCGCGGTGCTGGGGCTGGCGGCCGCCGCGGCAGCGCCGGCCCACTTTCTGGATGTGAGCCAGCTGCCGCAGGCGGCCCACCTTCAGTTGGGGGTGTTGGCGGGAGCAGGATTGGCCGCCGTGTTCGCCCAAGTGCGCGCGCAGGCGGTCGGTGGTCCCGGCGGCGTGGCGCTGGCGACCGTGGGCGTCTTGGCGGCGGACGCTCTGGGACGTTTCCGGTTGGAGAAGATCCTCGAGGCGGACGCGGGCGCCTCCGCGAGCATGACGCTGCCTTCCGTGGGCCTCGTGCTCGGCATCGCTTGGACGTCGGCCGCCCTCGTTGGCGGCTTGGTCGGCAGGTGGTCCGGCGAGAAGGCCGCATGGACGGTGTCCGCGGGCCTCGGTTGGCTGCTCGGCGCCCTGGCTCTGAGCAGGTACCTCGGGTTGGGCAGCTTGGTCGGCGTTTTCACGCTCGCCCTGGCCGTCGGCATCCTGGTGGTCTGGCTAGTGGCTGGCTCGACGGAGAGGTGCTCGTGGCCGGCTCTACTCGGTGTGGTTCTGACGCTGGGAATGGCCGGCGCGGCTTTCTCGGTCGGTCGCGGCCTAGGGATGGCGGTCGCCGCGGGCGTCTGCTCGGCGGTGCTGGTGGCCCATCCTCGTTCGGCGCCGATCCTCGGCCCGTGGCTGGCGCTGGTTCTGATCCGCGTTCTGCGCGAGCAGACGGACTCGCTGCGGGCGATCGACGTCCTCCAGCACCAGACGGCCATGGGCTTGGTTCTCGGCGCCGGACTGGTGATTCTGGCGCGGGAGGCGCCTTGGTCGGTTTCCTCGTCACCGGTTCGCCGTCTCAGCTCGGGCATCGGCTGGTGGGTGGTCGTCGGTGCGACGGCGGCTGTGACGGGCTTTGTGTTCGGTCCAAGAGCCACCTTGTCGCTGCTGCTGGGGGCGGGGTTCGGCCTGTGCTTGCCCGGCGCGGCTGACGGCGCGGGCCAGAGGGCCGCGGGGATAGCGGTGGCTCTGATGGCGTTCTCCGCGGCGGGCACGGGCTGGGTGATCCAGATCTTCGAGGAGTTCTCGAGAGACCAGCGGGTATCGGGCCTAGCGGCCAGTCTGCTCGCCTTGGCCATCGGGGTGGCCGGGATCGCCTGGGGCGGCCTGGCGCGGAAGCCGGCGAACGCCGAGGTGCGGCGATGACACCCTGGGGACGCCTGCTCGGCATCGCGCTGGCGGTCGGCCTGGCCGTGTGGCTGTTGGCGGTGGGGATCACGCGGGAGGTTCCGCGCGGTTCGGTCCGAGGCACGATCGTGATGAAGGAGAACGGCCGGCCCTTGCCCAAGGCCACGCTGTGGTTCTCGAGGGTGGACGCCCTCGCCGGAGAGGAAGGCGCCAGCGACGGAGCCAAGGCGAGAACCGATTCCCAAGGCGCGTTCGAGTTGAGGGGCCTGGCGACCGGGGAATACGAGGTGTACCTGACGGCCCGCGCGCACCGGCTGCCCGACAAGCTTCGCGTGCTGGTGACCGAGGGCAAGGCGACGGAGGTCGCTTGGCAGGCGGAGCCGGTGGAGAGCTTCCTGGAGGTCTACCGGAACCAGCTCGTCGTGGTGCCGGGTGAGAGCGCCACGTTCGAGGTGCACGGCTTCGCCGACGCCAAGGAGCTGGACCTTGCGGCGTATGAGTTGGACGTGGACGAGGTCGCGAAGCGGGGCGGACTGCAGGACGCGCTCAGTCCCTTGGCCCGTAGAGGGTTCGACGCCGTCTCGCCCTCCGACGCCTCGGTGGCGCGCCCGGTCCGGCGCGAGCGGCTGCCTGTTCGAAACCGAGACGCCGAGGGCGTGTTCATTGAGATGGTTCGGCTGGAGGGCCTGCCGGAGGGCCTGTACTACGTAGAGCTGCGTGCGGCGGACGCGCTGTTGGCGACCTTCAGCAGCGTCAGCCGCCTGGCGATGATCGCCAAGAACGACGGCCGCCGCATCGAGGTCTTGGCGACGGACATCGTCACCGGACGGCCGGTGGAGGGCGTCGAGCTGGGAGCAAGCTCCAAGCAAGGCCAGAGCGCGGAGGTGACGCGACACGGACGGACGGATGAGTCGGGCCGAGCGACCATCGAGGGCGTCCGGGGCCCTTCGCCCGTCGTGTTCGGTCAGAAGGGACGGTCGGCAGCCTTCGTCGGGAACCTGTGGAACTACGACGAGCCTGGCGGATCGCTCCGGGTGCATTGGCAAACGGACCGCCCGATCTACCGCCCTGGAGACCGGATCTTCTTCAAGGCTTTCGTTCGCAGGCGGGAGGGTGCCGCGCTGGCGCCTCCGGCCAACCTGCCGGTTCTGGTCGAGTGGCAGAACGAGGAAGGGGACGTGTTGGAGCGCCTGCAGCTCTCCACCGACGAGATGGGCGCCTTCTCAGGGTCGGTCGCGACGCTTCCGGAGTCGGCTCCGGGCTACTACCGGCTCCATGCGACCGTCGGCGCCGAGAAGACAGAGGCGTACGTCCAGGTTGCGGCCTACCGCAAGCCGGAGATCGAGGTTGCGGTCCAGCCCCAAGCGGGCACGGTGGTCTTTGGTGGCACCGCTAGGGTCGGGGTGGTGGCACGCTACTTCTTCGGCGCGCCCGTCGCCGGGGCGCGTGTCACCTTGACGGTGTTCCGCGAGCCGGTTTGGCCGGTCGATCCGGCGTTCGCCGACGCGGACTCCGAATGGCAGGGCGGCGCGGGAGGCGAGTTCGTGACGGACCTGGAGGGCGTCACCGACGCGACGGGGCGGTGCTGGTTCGACGTTCCGACCGTCCAGGAGGGCGAGTCCGGCGCAGTCCCGGACACCGACTTCGTGTACCGCCTGAGCGCGTTCGTGAAGCCGTCCGATCTGAGCTTCGTGAGCGGAGAGGGCCGGTTCCGCGCGGTGCGGGGGGACATCGACCTTCGGTGCGTGCCGGGTCGCCAGATCGGTTCGGTCGGGGCGGTTTTCCCGGTGGACGTGGTCGCATTGGATCACGAGGGCGGCTCCAGGGAGGGCGTTCGGGTGCTCGCCCGTCTGGAGAAGGTGCTCTGGATCGGCAACAAGGAGCGGCTGCAGACGCTGGAGACGCTCGAGGGGCGAACCGACGCCTCGGGCAGGGCCACCCTGGAGTTCAGGCCGAGGTTCGGAGGGATGCTGCGCGTGGTCGCCGAGGCCACGGATTCCGCCGGGCGCAAGGTCTCGGCGCGAACGGAGCTGTGGGTGGAGGGCGGAGAGCCCATGGACGTCCCCGTGGCGCCTTCGCTCGCGGTCATGCTCGACAAGCGAGAGTATAGCGACCGCGATACGGCGCGAGCGCTCATCCGAACGAGCAGGCCAGGCGGAACCGCCCTGGTCGCGCTGGAGTCGGACAGGATCCATCGGGCGTGGACGGTCGACCTCGATCAGCCGGTGACGGCGATCGATGTGCCTCTCGGGCCGGAGCTCAAGCCCAACGCGTTCCTCTCGGTGGCTTACGTTCGGGAGAAGGCGTTCGCGGAGGCAAGCCGCGTGCTGCGCATCAGCAAGGCGGACGAGGGCCTCGAGATTCGGGTTACGCCCAAGAGCCGCGTGTACCAGCCCGGGGAGACGGCCGAGTTCAAGGTGCAGACGCTGGCGGCGGGCAAGCCGGTCTCCGCGGATGCGTGCTTCGCCCTGGTCGACGAGGCAGTGTTCTCGATCCGAGAAGACGACTCCAACATTCTCGAGAGCTTCTATCCCAACCGCTACAATCGGGTGGTGACGGGGCATTCGTTCCCGGAGCTGTACTTGGATGGCGGCGACAAGGGCCCCGCAGGCATTCGGCTGAGGCGGGACTTCCGCGACACGGCCTACTGGCAGGCGAACCTGCGCACCGGGCCGGACGGGCGGGCGACCGTTCCCGTGCGTCTGCCCGACAACCTCACGCAGTGGCGAGCGACGGTGGTCGGCGCCACGGCCGACAGCAAGGCTGGCAAGGGGATCGCCAAGATCCGGGTCCGCAAGCCGCTGATGGTTCGGCTCTCCGCGCCGCGCCTTCTGGTGGAGGGCGATCGGCTCCCTCTGATCGGAACCGTGACCAACGAGACGGGCCGAGACCAGTCCGTTCAAGTCTCGCTGTTCGCGCGGGGCATCGACTTCCAGGGACGGTCCTCTCTGGTCGTCCGCGTTCCAGCCGGCGGCGAGCAGGCCATCCGATGGGAGCTGAGGGCGAGGCGTCCGGGGCAGGCCACCCTGGCCGCGAAGGCGTGGGTCGAGGGCGGTCCAGACGACGGGGTCGAGGCGCAGACCACCATCCTCGCCGCCGGTCGCCTGACTCCCTGGAGAGTCTCTGGGCAGGCCGATGGGAGCGCCGTCCAGCGCTTCGAGTGGGACGACGCGTCTCCGACCGGCTGGGCGCGGGTGACGATCACCCCCGACGCCCGATGGGCGATGGTCCAGGCGCTGGACGAACTGATCGACTACCCCTACGGCTGCGTGGAGCAGACTCTGAGCCGGTTCGTGCCGACTGCGGTGGCCGGTCGGCTCGCCGAGTCGGGGAAGGCGCCCGCCTTTCGGCGACGGAGCGACATTCCGCGGATCGTAGCGTCCGGGTTCGCGCGGCTCTCGGCCATGCAGGGCCCGCAGGGCGGATGGGGCTGGTGGGCCGGCGAGAAGCCCGACCCGACGATGACGGCGATGGCGCTGGAGGGCTTGGCGTGGGCGGCGCAGGCGGGCTACGAGCCGCCCAAGTCGATGGTGGGCTCGGCCCTCCAGGCCGCGACGCAGCTTCTTTCGGGGGACGCCTACTGGTTGGAGAAGGATGACAGGCTGCAGCCCGAGGAGGCGGCGTACCTGGCCGGGGCGGTTCTCATGCACGCCCCGCGCGATCCTTCCGCGCTAGCTGCGGTGGAAAGGCTGGACCCCGCAAAGCTCTCCCCAACAGGTCTGAGCCACGCCGCCCTCGCTTGCCACAGCGCCGGGCTTCCGTTGCTGCGCGACCGTTTCCTTCAGGCCCTGCGGCGAGCGGCCCGGGGAGGCGATGTCCGGTACTGGGTCGAAGAGGGCTCCTTCGGCGTGGAGCCGACCGCAAGGGCGCTGCTCGCGATCGCCCAGGTCGACCCGTACGACCCTTGGATCGCCCCGATCGCCCGCTATCTGATGCTTCAGCGCCGAGGGACGGGCTGGATGAGCACCCGGGACACCGCGGCGACCGTCCTGGCGTTGGCCAACGCTCTGCGCGGGCCCCTGCCGGACCTCGCCGGCAGACGGGTGGCGGTGCGGGTCAACGGCATCGAGGTTGGCCGCCTCAGCCTCGGCGATCTCGCGAGCGGCGCCGGCTCGCTTCGGTTCGAGCTTCCCAGGACCAGCCTGAAGCAGGGGACCAACGAGCTGCAGGTCGAGTCCGAGGCGCCGGTGTACTGGAGCCTGGAGACGCTCCAGAGCGTGCGCTCGAACCTTTCGCGGCCGGTCGCAGGCCGAGGGCTGCAGGTCTCCCGGGAGTACAGCCTGGTGCGCCTGGAGACGACCTCGGAGGGCTATCGGCGGGCTCTGCCGGACCGCGGCGCGCGCACCACGTTCGCCCGAGGCGACACGGTGCTTTGCCGCATCACGCTGCAGGCGACCCGCGATGCGCGCTTCGTCGTGGTGGAGGATCCCCTGCCCGCCGGGTGGACGGTGCTGAACTCCAACGAGGAGTCGCCGACGATCCAGCTCGGCGATCTGTGGCCTCAGATGGAGGTGCGGGACGATCGAGTGGCGTTCTTCTTGGCGGAACTGCCCAAGGGCAGGCACACGATCTCGTACCTGCTGCGACCGGAGCTCGACGGAGTGGCCCACGCGCTGCCGACGTCCGCGTATGGGATGTACGATCCCGACGACCGGGCTGGCGGGCCGATGCACCGATTGGAGGTCCGCGCCCGATGAAGCGTCCCGCCTCGGTCCTCGCCGGGCTCGTCTTGGCGGGTTTCCTTGCCTTGGCCCTGGGGCGGCCCGGTGAGGCCCTGCTGGGCTCCTACGCGACCTCGCTGGAGGGAAGAACGAAGAATCAGCGCCACAACGCGGAGCTGGCGGCCCGGCGCCTTCGGGGAGCGCTGGTGGCTCCCGGCTCGGTGTTCTCGTTCAACGGTCGGGTGGGAAGCCTCTCGATGGACCGCGGGTTTCGCAAGGCCCCGGTCAGCTACAACGGGCAGCTCATCGACAGCTGGGGAGGCGGGGTGTGCCAGGTTAGCACGACGCTGTACAACGCCGCGCTGCTGGCGGGGTTGGAGATCGTGGAGCGCTCGCGCCACCGGTTCGCGCCAGGCTACGTGCCCATCGGGCTGGACGCTGCGGTGGCGTTCGATGGGATCGACCTGAAGCTGCGGAACCCACACCCCTTTCCCGTGCGGATCGACGCGGCGGTGGTCTCCGACCGCTTAGTGGTGCGGATCTACGGCGCGCGGCCACTGGGCGATGCGCCGCGCATCGAGCGCGAGATTCTGTCCGCGGCACGGCCTCGGGAGTTCCACGTTGGAATGCCCGGAGGTCCGCGGAGGGTTCGCAACACGGGCAAGTTGGGAGCCGAAGTGGCCGTGTACCGCGTGTGGCGCGGCCAACGGGAGCTGATGTCGGTGGACACCTACCCGGTGATGCATCGCATCGTGGAGGGAGACTGAGGTGTACAGCGTCGTTCTGGAGGAGGGGTCGTCGTGCATGGGAGGGGACGAGCGCGAGGTGGACTCGACGCACGAGACCTACGAGGCGGCCGTGGCGAGGTGCAGGGAGCTTGTGGACAAGAGCCTGATGCGCCTGGCGGGCAAGGCGCGCACGCCCGAGGAGCTGCTGCGGTCCTACCTGGCGGTCGGACCGGAGCCGTTCATCGATCCCGTCGGCGATCCTCCGTTCGTCGCGCGGCGATACGCCGAGGAGCGCTGTCGCCGGATTTTCGCAGGCGCTCCGCAAGCGGAATGAGCGGCAGGACCGCCAGGAAGATCCAGGGAAGCGCCGCCCGAGCCGGACTCGCCTCGGCACGATCGGGCACCTGCAGCTCCACGCGCAGAGCCGTCGTCCGACCGAAGGGAGCGCGGGCCAGGATCCGACCCCGTCCGTCGATCGCCATCGAGTAGCCCAGGGACGCGGCCCGCACGGTGGGCAACCCCGACTCCACGGCCCGCCAGACTGCGCTCGCAGCGAGCTGGTCGGGCGCGGCCGTCCCGACGTACCAGTCGTCGATGGCCATCACGGCGAGAATCTGAGCGCCGGCCCGGGCATGGCGGTCCGCAAGGTCCCAGAAGAGACCCTCGAAGCAGAGCAGCGGCCCTACGCGCACCCCCGCGATCTCGACCTGACTCAGGCGCTCGCCGGCGGTGAGGTCGCCGGACGGCAGCTGGAAGCGGTCCAGAAAGGGGATCCAGTTGCGGCCGGGCACGAACTCGCCGAACACCACCAGCCGCGTCTTGTCCGCGATGGACCACCTTCCGTCGAAGGCGAAGGCCGACTGGTAGGTGGGGCCGGAGCCCCGCTGTCCCCCGAACAGCACCGGCGGGAGGTCTGGCCTCGCGAACTCCACGCTGGGCTCGCCCAAGGTGGGGACGCGGGCGACGCCCTCGGGCAGCACGACGAAGCTGGAGCGCTGCAGCGTGGCGCGCGCCAGAATCTCCGCGATCGCCTCCCGGAGGCGCGACTCGGTGCCGGAGTCGACGAAGGCCAGGTTCACTCCCGGCTGTCCGATCGTGACGGCCGTGGTGCGACCCTCGGTGGCCGCCCCGAACCGGACCCACGAGGCAAGCAGAAGAACCAGCCATACCATGGCTCCCGCGCGGATCCTCTGAAGGTTCGGTTCCGCCAGCAGCTCGGCGGCGAGCACGTTGGCCAGAAGCACCCAAGCGCCGACCAGCACGATGGTGCCGAGGAAGGCGTGCTGGATCAGCACCGGATAGGGCCAGAGCGGGAAGGCCGCCAGCCCCCATGGGAACGCCAGCACGGGGATGTAGCTCCGGAACACCTCCACGCCCGCCCAGGCCACGGGCACCAGCCACGGCAGACGCTGGCGGTACGCCGACGCCATGAGCCACCCCGCGAGCCCGAAGTAGAACTGCCCGACGAGCGCAGCCAGAACCAGCGGAACGACCGCCAGAACGGTGCTGCCGGTCCAGTTTCGCACGAGCACCGGCAACCAAGCCATCTGGCCGAGCAGAAACACAAACCCGAAGGCGAGGCCCGACCGAAAGCCCAGGCGGCCGTCACCCTTCCGCAGGCGAAGCAGCCAGGGCACCCAGGCAACGAACACGAGCAGTCCGAGGTTCAGCGGTGGAAAGGCGGCCAGGCACAGGAGGGCACTGAGGACTGCCGGCCCGTACCTAGGCGTGAACGCCTTCCACATCGCCGCTCAGCACGGGGCCATCGAGGTGGGAGACGTCGTTGTGCTTCACGAGCACGAGGGAGCCGTCGTCTCGCTGGATGATCTTGCTCACGCCGGTGTTGCTGAACCGGAAGGCCCTCGCCATGTGCGGCGCCATCCCCAGAAGGCCGGCGAGGAGAAGCGTTGCGGTGCCTCCGTGCGTCACGACGACGGTGCTTCCGTAGGACTGCCTCAGGTCTTCCACCACGGGCTGAATCCTGATCCAGACGTCCATCAGGGACTCGCCGTTCGGGGGCCGGGCGTCGAAGAACGTGGTGCCCTCCCGCTCGGCGATGCGCTCCAGAGCCTCCACCAGCTCCTCGTGCAGCCGGCCCTCGAAATCGCCCATCGCGCGCTCCCGAAGCCTCGGGTCCACCTCGATCGGGATTCCCCGGCCACCCTCGATCGCACGCGCGGTCTCGAGGCAACGCTGGAGGTCGCTCGAAAGGATGCGGTCGATCGTCCGGTACCGAAAGCGTCGGCCGACGAGCAAGGCCTGTCGTCTTCCCACCTCGTCCAACGGAACATCCTTGTGGCCGCCGGCGAGGTACATCGCGTTCCAGGCGGTCTGACCGTGTCGAACGACGTAGAGGCGCATATCCGAACGACTATACCTGCCGAGGCTTCAGTTCCCCCAGCTCGACCCCCTTGGCGCCGATGCGCAGCGCACCCACCTTCAGGATGGGGGCCGAGACGGGCGGCACGGCGTCCGTTCGGATCCTCAGCACGCCTGCGGCGAAGTCGACGGAGTGCAAGACCCCGAGCGCGAAATCGTCCCCGTTGAGACGGGAGAGGCCGCACAGGAGTCCTTGGAACTGGTCGGGCGAAACGACCTGCGCCCGGGAGCATTCGAAGACCGAGGTTGCGCGCAGGACCGCGTCCTGCTCGGGAGGATCGGCGCAGACCAGGTACAGCGTCTGCCCGCACCGCTCGGCCCAGAGAGCGCGGACGCCGCATGCGGCGACCTCGGCCAAGGGCAGACGGATTCCCGATCCGATTCTCGCTCCGACCAGAACCGTGTCCGCCAGCGGGATCTCCCGCAGTTCGGACTGGTCGAGCAGCGCGTACCAGTGTGCCCTGCGCTGGGCCTGCACCACGACGGGAGGGAAGCCTCGGTTGGGCTCGACCGGCTCCGGCCCCACGGTCCATGCCCTTTCTTGGAGGGCGTCGGGATCGGCGCACAGGATGCGCCCTGGGCGGACGAGGCGGTCCACCAAGAGGGCGGTCTCTCTGCCCAAGGGCGAGCGGCGCCAAGGGAACAGCCGGACGAAGCCGTCGCCGTCCATCTCCCTCAGGAGCTCGGCCGCGGCCGCCAGCAGGCTGTGGGGAGCGCGCAGCGGGTCCAAGGCGCCGTAGAACCGCCAGAGCCATCCGCGGTCGGTGCGCAGCGCCACCCGGGCGAGCAGCCCCGTGTCGGGGTCTCCGGGATCCAGGCAGAGCCACGGCCGATCCGGGTGCGCCTTGCGCAGGTCGCGCCAAGTGTGGTCGGGTCCGCCGATCAGCAGCGTGTGGGGCATGGGCGCCTCACAGCGGGGCTTCCTTGGTGGCTTGAAGCACCTCGCGGAACTTCTCGTGGCCGGCGTCGCCGAGCCACTCGTACACGATGGACTCCGTGTGCGCCGTCTGGCAGCCGCCGTGCAGCGCGCGCCGAAGGCCCGCCTGCTTGCGCGCGTCGTTCCGCGACCCCGTGGCATCCTCGGCAACGGTCACGTCGAAGCCTTGGGCGCGAAGGTCCAGAGCGGTCTGCAGCACGCAGATGTGCGCCTCGACGCCCGCGAGCACCACCTGCTTGCGCCACGTGCCGCGAAGGGCGTCCATGAAATCCAAGCTCCGGGCGCAGCTGAAGGACGCCTTGGCGAACACGGCGTCCGCTGGCAGGAGCTCCGCGATCGTCGCGGCCGTTGGGCCGAGCTTCGCCGGAATCTGCTCGGTGGCTAGCACGGGCACCCCCAGGAGTCGCGCGCAGCGTGCCAAGTAGCGGGCCCTGGCCAAGACGGCGTCCCGGTCCTCGATCGCCGCCATCATGCTGTCTTGGAGGTCGACGAGCACCAGCACCGAGTCTGCCGGATCGTGGAGGAAAGCCGCCATGCCGGAATTATGCAACGACCGTTCGCCCGGCGTGGAGAGCCGAGTAAAATGGCGAGGTCCGGGAGGCGGTCGACGCCCCGGAACGATCCGCTCAGGGAGGAAACCACAGGATGACGAAGAAGCTCTATGCGGCGGCCGCGCTGGCGGCGCTCGGCACGATGGCGTTCGCCCAGAACAACCTCGACGTGACGCCGACCAACCTGGCTGTTCGGTTCGGCGGCCTGCTGCCGATCGACGACGAGCTGAACGACTTCGCGGACGGCTTCGCGGGCGTTGGCATCGACGTCTACTTCTCGCAGCAGTTCCTCGCCAACTCGAAGACTTACCTGTCGATCGACTGGCTCGGCAAGTCCGGCACCGGCTCGAAGGGTAACTTCTTCCCGATCTGCCTGAACCAGAAGTTCTTCTTCGGAACGCCGGAGGAGGGTCAGCCGGGCGGCTACTTCTTCGTCGGCGTGGGCGCCACCGTGTTCGACTTCTATTCGACCAACACCCAGTTCGGCGCGCGGGCCGGTCTGGGCCTGGACCTCGGGCCGAACATCTTCGCCGAGGGGACTCTGTTCTGGAGCGACACCTCGACGGGCGGAATCGACGGAACGGGCATCGGGCTCTACCTCGGCTACCGCTGGTAACGGCGGCTAAGAAAGAGGCGGG
>CALGMO010000136.1 GCA_937961665.1 uncultured Fimbriimonadaceae bacterium | reverse complement strand
GATCGTCGAGACGTACAACGAGCTGCGCCAGACCAGCGCCGAGACGTCGATCTCCCAAGCCCAGCTGTACCTGCAGTCCCAGCTGGACCAGGCCAGGGTGGACCTGCGCATGGCCGAGGCCGCCCTGCGGAACTTCAAGGCGCAGTCGGGCATCGCCGACCTGGGGTCCCGCAGCCAGCAGCTGGTGGCCTATCAGTCCACGCTCATGCAGCAGCTCGACCAAGCGAAGATGGAGGAGCGCATGCTGCAGAGCCAGATCAACGCCATCAAGCAGAACCTTCCGAAGCTGCCGGACATGGTCACCGAGTCGTACAGCGAGACGCAGAGCCCGCTGGTGCAGAGGCTGGAGCAGCAGCTGGCGGAGTACGAGGCCAGCCGCACCGAGCTCCTGCGCACGTTCACCGAGGACTCGAGACGCGTCCGCGAGCTGGACGAGCTGATCAAGCGCACGCAGGAGAAGCTGGTCGAGGCCCGCAAGTCGCAGTGGCGGCAGGCTTCGCGCGGGTTCGTGAAGGACAGCGTGCGCAAGCAGTTCGAGGACTCGCTCGTCACCAGCCAGGTGCAGCTCGCCGCGGTGCGCCAGAGGATTCGCCAGCTAACCGACACCCTGGGTGGCGTGCAGTCGCAGATCGAGCAGCTGCCGGAGAAGGAGATGAAGCTGGCGCAGCTGACGCGCGACCGCGAGGTGTTCGACGAGAAGTACCAGCGCCTGCGGCGCCAGATGGAGGACGTCCGCTACAAGAGCATCGGCGGCATGAGGCAGGCGACGGCGCTGTTCCCGGCCACCGAGAACCCGAACCCGGTGGCGCCGGACCTCGCCCGCCTGCTCGTGGTCTGCACGTTCGGCGGCGCGGTGGTGGGCTTCCTGTACAGCCTGGCGAGGGAGTCGATGCGCACCACGGCCCAGACGTCGACCGAGCTGTCGCACCTGATGGGCCTGCCGGTGTCGGCCACCTCGCCGATGCTGCCTCCGAAGACTCTGGAGCGCAACCTGAAGTCGCTGGCCTCGGCCAGCTTCCAGCCCCAGGAGTCGTTCAAGTTCATGGCGTTCGCCACGCTGTTCAGCCAGGGGGAGAGCCCGCGCCGGGTGCTGTTCACCGGCATCCGCGGCTCCGTGGGCTGCTCGCCCAGCGCCGGGCAGTTCGCGGTCGCGGCGTCGCGCACCGGCCGCAGGACCATCCTGGTGGACGCCGACCTGCGCCACGCCACCCTGAGCAAGGTGTTCAACTGCCAAGGGAAGCCGGGCGTGCGCGAGCTGATCACCCACAACATGCTGCCGAACGAGAACGCCGAGATCTCGATCGAGACCGAGCATCCCCAGCTGCGCATCGTGCCGGCGGGCGCCGCCGACGGTCCCACGATCAGCGACGTGCCGGTCGCCGACGTGATCGGCTTCCTGGACGCCCTGCAGGAGCAGGCGGACCTGATCGTGATCGACGCTCCGCCCATCGACGCGGTCGCGGACACCGTGCGGTTCGTGCCGTTCGTCGACCAGGTCTGCCTGGTGGTGTCCGCCAAGACCACGCGGTTCGGCGACATCCCGATCGCCACCGACCTGCTCAAGCGCGCCGGAGCGAAGTCGGTCAACGTGGTGCTGACCGGCACGGATCCCGAGGAGGAGCCGTTCAGCCGCAAGAGCTCGTACATGGTGGGCTGAGGGCATGGTGCAGGGCCGCGCCTCGGTGATCGTGCCCTGCTTCAACGCCTCCCGGACGCTCGCGGCGGCCATCGGGTCGGCCTTGGCCCAGACCCACCCGGACACCGAGGTGGTGGTCGTCGACGACGGCTCGACGGACGGCTCGGCCGAGATCGCGGCGTCGTACGGCGAGCGGATCGTGCTGGTTCGCCAGCCCAACCGCGGCCTCTCGGCGGCGCGCAACGCCGGGGTGGCGGCCTCGTCCGGCGAGTTCCTGACGCTGCTGGACGCCGACGACGTGCTGCTGCCGGATTGCGTGGCTCGCCGCGTGAGGATGCTGCGCGAGGACCCCGGGCTCGGGCTCGTTGCGGGCTACTACCGGGAGATCGACGCCGAGGGGAGGCCGCGCGACCGGGTGCCGGAACTTCGGAGGGTCGGTCCGCTGCCGCCGTTCCGCCAGGCGGTGCGCCGCAACTGGGGCCCGCCCGTCGGTTGGACGTTCCGCCGGGAGGCCTTCGATCTGTGCGGAGGCTTCGACCCCCTGCTGCGCAGCTGCGAGGACTGGGACTTCGTTATTCGCGTGGCGACCCGCTACGCGATCGGCTACGACCCATCGGTGCAGGTGTGCTACCGCGTGAGCGAGGGGCAGATGTCGTCGAACTTCGAGCGGATGCTGGACGCCGCCAGGCGCGTGAGGCTCAAGAACGCGGCCTACGCCCCTCGGCCGATGCAGTACCGGTGGGACGCGCTGTGGGGCCAGTTCGAGCTGGGCCGTCGGATTCTGTTCGCCTCGCTGTTCCAGGGCGGACCCGGGCGGCTGGCGCGCACGGCCCGCCTGGTGGCCCGGCATCCGCACCTGCTGTGGGTCGGGGCGCTGTCCGCCGCGAGCTTCCTGGCGGGCAAGCGGCCGTCGTCGGGGGCCTCCGGTGGTTGAGCCGTCGGTCGCCGTGGCGATCCCGGCGCACAACGCCGAGGCAACGGTCGCCAAGGCCGTGCGTTCGGCTCTGGAGCAGGATCCGGCACCCGCGGAGGTCGTCGTCGGCGACGACGGGAGCACGGACGGGACGGCCGAGGCGGCCGAACGCGCCGGAGCGAGGGTGCTGCGCCTGCCGAAGGCGAACGCGAACGTCGCTCGGAACGCCGCCGCCCGGGCCACGGAGGCGGAGGTCCTGTTCTTCCTCGACGCCGACGACTGGTTCGCGCCGGGCAAGATCGCCGCGCACCTGGCGGCCCACGCGGAGAGGAGACCGAGCCTGGTGTTCGACCCGGCCGTCCGCGTCACGCCCGAAGGCCGCAGCCTGGGGCTGAGCGGACCGGCCCTGGGCGGACCGATCGGCTGGCGGCAGGTCTGCGGCCGGACCCACTGGTACGGCGGATCCACCGCCTCGGTGACGAGGGAGGTGTTCGAGTCGGTCGGCGGTTACCGCGAGGAGCTGGCCAGCCAACAGGACCTCGATTTCTGGATCCGGGTGCTGCACCGCCGAGGTCCGGGCTGGGTGCTGGACCGGCCGTTCACCTTCTGGCTGTGCCACGCCGGGTCGCTCAGCCGCAATCCGCGCCGCGTGCTGGAGAACCTGGACGCGCTGCTGAGGGGGCTGGACTTCCTCCCGAGGGCCGACGCCGCGCGACTGAGGAGCCACGTGCTGTTCAACGCCGCCGACAACCTGCCGCTCGGGCAGGCCGTGCCGCTGCTGCGGAGGGCAGCCGACCGGATCTACGACCCGCGGTTCGCCAAGGCTCTGGTCCGGTCGCTGCTCCGGACGGTCCGCCGCTAGGCGCGCACCACGTTCTGGGGCCTGCCCTCAAGGAACGCGCGCAGGTTGTCCGCCACCGTGGCCATCAGCCGTGCGCGGGCGGCCTTGGTCGCCCAGGCGATGTGGGGGGTCACGATGCAGTTCGGGGCGGAAAGGAGAGGGTTGTCGGGCGCCGGGGGCTCGGTGGACAGCACGTCGACCGCCGCGCCAGCGATCGTTCCCTTGCGCAGGGCCTCGGCCAGGTCGGCCTCGTTCACCAGCGGTCCGCGGGCGGTGTTGATCAGCCAAGAGGTCGGCTTCATGCGCTCTAGAGCGGCGCGATCGATCATCCCGCGGTTCGAGGGCGTGAGGGGGCAGTGCAGCGAAACCACGTCCGACTCGCTCAGCAGGCGGTCCAGAGGCACCAGGGGCACGTCGGCCTCCGCGACGGACGGGTCGTGCGCGAGCACGCGCATGCCGAACGCCCGACCCAGGGCGGCGGTCGCTCGTCCGATGCGACCGTAGCCGATCAGGCCCAGGGTCAGGCCCTCCAGCTCCACCAGCTCGCCCTCCCAGAAGCAGAAGTCCGGGCTGGAGGACCACGCGCCGCTCTTGGCGAGGTCGCTGTGCCGACCGACCCGGTGCGCCAGCTCGAGGATCAGGGCGAAGGCGAACTGCGCCACGGAGCGGGTGCCGTACTCCGGCACGTTGGTCACCGTGATGCCGCGCCGCTCGGCCTCGGCCACGTCGACGATGTTGTAGCCGGTGGCCAGAACGCCCACGTAGCGCAGCTCCGGCAGAAGCTCGAACTCGCCGGCACCGAGGGGCACCTTGTTGGTGAGCACGGCTTGGGCGCCTCGGCACCGGGCGACGACCTCCTCCGGGGCGGTTCGGGGATGCACCGTGAGCTCGCCCAGAGCCTGCAACGGCTCCCACGACAGGTCGCCGGGGTTCAGCGTGCGGCCATCCAGCACGACGATCCGGATCGCCACGGCTCAGGACCTCTCGAACGAGACGCCCGCCGACGGAGCGTGCGTCGAGATGCTCGCCTGCTGGGCCAGCCGCCCCGCGATGTCGCGGAACGCCTTGGCCTGTGCCGAATCGGGGTAGCGGACCAGGCTGGGGGTGCCGTCGTCCGAGGACGCGCTGACGGCGGGGTCCAGCGGGATCGAACCCAGATAAGGGATGTCGTAGCGCAGCGACAGCTCCTCGCCCGACAGCCCGGAGAAGATCTGCGTGACCGTGCCGCACTTCGGGCAGGCGAAGCCCGCCATGTTCTCCAGCACGCCGATGATGGGAGCGTTGAGCCTGCGGAAGAGCTGCACCGACTTGGCGGCGATGTTCGCGGCCACGTGCTGGGGCGTGGTGACGATCACCACTCCGGTGAGCGGCACGGTCTGGGCGAGGGTCATCGGCGCGTCGCCGGTGCCGGGGGGCAGGTCCACCAGCAGGTAGTCCAGCTCGCCCCAATCCACGTCGGCGAGCAGCTGCCGCACGGTGCCGGCGACCATCGGTCCGCGCCACAGCACGGCCTGCCCCTCCTCCATGAGGAACCCGATCGACATCATCTTGACGCCGTGCCTCTCGATGGGCAGGATCTTCTGGTTGCGGGCCTCGGGGTGCTCGTTCGCGCATCCCATCATGAGCGGGATGCTCGGTCCGTAGACGTCGGCGTCGAGGAGCCCGACGCGCGCGCCGCTCTGGGCCAGGGCGATGGCGAGGTTCACCGACACGGTGCTCTTGCCCACGCCGCCCTTGCCGCTGGCGACCGCGATGGAGTGCGCCACGCCGGGGATGGGATTTTCGAGGTTGGTCTCTCGGCCTACGACCCGGGCGGTCATCTGGATCTCGACGCCGGTGACTCCGGGCAGGGCCAGCACCGCCTCCTCGGCCTCCCGCTTCAGGAGGTCCTTGACGGGGCATGCGGGCGTGGTGAGCTCGATCTTGAACGCCACGGCTCCTCCGCACACCTCGAGGTCCTTGACGAAGCCGAGCGACACGATGTCCCGATGGAGGTCGGGGTCGCGAACGGCTCGGAGGGCCTGCAGCACGTCCTGTTCGGTGACCGGCATGGTTCCTCCATGGTACCTACGCCGCCGGAGGCGGACGCGTGCGCCGGACTGGGTCCCCGCCGGAGCCGGCGGAGGCTCCGCGATTTGCTAGAATGGGCCATGCGCATCGCAGGATGGGCCTTGCTGGCCGCGTTGCTGTTCGCCGCCGGGTGCCAGCCCGAGCCGAACCAGATCCAGCCGCCGAAGGTCGCCAAGAAGGTGGTCAGCCTCAGTCCGAGCCTCACGGAGATCGTGACGGTCTACGGGAGGACGGACATCCTGGCCGGCCGAACCGCCAGTTGCAACTACCCGCCGTACGTGGGCAAGGTGCCCGTGGTGATGTCGGGCATCAAGCCGGACTACGAGAAGGTGGCCTCGCTCAAGCCGGAGCTGGTCGTGTACGACGCCGACATCCTGTCCGAGGCGGACGTGGCCAAGTTCAAGGAGCTGAACATCCCGACGTTCGGCCTGAAGGCGAAGGACCTCCCCGAGTTCGAGAGGGAGCTGTTCCGGCTCGGATCTCTGGTCGGCACGGAGTCGCGCACGAGCGACTACGTCGACAAGATCGAGGCCGCGCGGGCCTTGGCCAGAGTCCAGCGTCCCAAGAACCCGCCCACCGTGGCCATCGTGATGCCCGGCTCCGGCTCGGAGCACATGGTTGCCGGCACGGGCGGCTTCCTCGCCAAGGTGTTCGAGGAGTGCGGCGCGAAGGTGCTCGGGCCGGATTCGGATCGCTTCGAGCCCCTCAACGCCGAGACCCTGGTTGCCCAGAACCCAGACTTCGTGTTCGTGGCCGGGGAACCCGCGCTGTTCCTGCAGGATCCGCGCTTCAAGGGCCTCAAGGCGATCGCCGACAGGCACCTGTTCGGCCTGAACCCGGACGTCGCCCTGCGCAAGGGGTCGCGCGTGGACACCCTCCTCAAGAACGTCTCGAACCTGCTGACCGGAAGATGAACTCCATGGAACCGCGAGCCGAGATCGGTGTTTTCGGCGGGTCGGGCTTCTACAGCCTGCTCTCCGACGTGCGCGAGGTGAAGGTGGACACGCCCTATGGGCCCCCGAGCGACAAAATCGCCCTGGCGACCGTGGGCGGCCGCAAAGTGGCGTTCCTGCCGCGGCACGGCCGGGACCACTCGATCCCTCCGCACCTCATCAACTACCGCGCCAACGTGTGGGCGATGCGCGCCCTGGGCGTGAGGGCCGTGATCAGCCCCTGCGCCGCCGGGTCGCTGCAGGCCCACGTCAAGCCGGGCGACTTCGTCGTGTGCGACCAGTTCGTCGACCGGACCACGGGCCGCAAGGACACGTTCTACGAAGGCCCGATCGTGACGCACGTGTCGCCCGCCGACACCTACGACCCGGTCCTGCGGAAGCTGGCGATCGAGACCATCCGCGACCACGGCATCCCGTGCCACGAGACCGGAACGGTGGTCGTCATCCAAGGCCCGCGCTTCAGCACCAAGGCAGAGAGCCTGTGGTTCACGAGCATGGGCTGGCAGGTGATCAACATGACGCAGTACCCGGAGGCGTACCTCTGCCGGGAACTGGGCATGGCCGTGGTCAACATCTCGCTGATCACGGACTACGACTGCGGGGTGGTGGCCGACGCCTCGGCGGTGACCGCGCACGACGTGCTCGAGGTGTTCCGGACGAACTCCGAGCGGATCAAGGGCGTGGTGCTGGACCTGATCTCGCGCATGCCGGAGGACCTCGGCACCCTGGGCGCCGCGCAGGCGCTCCAATACAGCAGAGGGGACGGCGGATCGGCCGATCCTCTCGACATCCGCCTGTTCGAGATTCTGGACTGAAACCGATGCTGGCTCTCGCGACCCTCGCCGCGGCCGGGACCCTCGCCCAAGGGGCCTCGGTTCCGCCCCTTTCCGTCGAAATGCGCATCGCAGGCAGGGAGGTGAGGGTCGAGATCCCCCAAGGCGGTTTCGATCCGCTTCCCGGGGCCGCGGTGCTGGCCGACGGGGGGTGGCGCTATCTGCTTGGGGAGGACGGCCTCCCGTTCGCGCGAGTGGCCGACCGCGGAGGATGGTCCGATCTGGCAGCCCTCCATCGCCGGGCGCAGGAGAAGGCCGCCGCGGACCCCTCGGTCTGGCGTGTGAAGGCGTTCCTGTTCCGGAGGTGGGACGACCTGGCCGAGACCGAAGCCATGCTCGTCCAGCGCCGGGCGACGCTCGAGCCGAGCCGAATCCAGTTCGCCCTCCAGAGCCTCGGTCGGCTGGCCGTCGCGGCCGAGGCGTTCTCGGAGGGCCGCATCCGGTTCGCCTTGGACGTCGAGATCGAGGAGCCCGCGATCGACGGGGACTTCCTTCGGAACGAGGCGGGCCGGTTCGTCGCCGCCCGGACGAACCGCGGCCGTTTCGAAGCGGAGGACCGGGTGTTCCGCGGCCCGTACGACCTGGTGCTGCTGATCGTGCCCAAGCCGAGCGGGGGCCCGGAGCCCGCGTTCCGGGTGCCGGGCGCCGCGGTGGTCCGGGCGGCCGACGACCCGGAGCCGGGGGAGGACTCGCGCCTGTTGCGCGATCTGCTGGAGGCATGGGCCGCCAAGCTCGCGGAGGCCGCCGAGGCCCACGGTTGGGCGAGCGGCTCGTTCGAGGGCCTGACGCTCGACACTCCCGCCGGTCCGCACTCCGATCTGCCCGCTCTGTTGGCGCTCGGCCCGTTCGCTCGGTCTCTGCCCTCGGCTCCTCCCACCACCGAGGCCTATCTCGCGAACCTCGCAGGCGACTGGCCGCTCTCGGGCATGGGTCTGCGCCCCGGAGACGGCCGGGCGGGCGCCTGGTGCCAGGCGGCCCTTGCCGCGGCGCACGCCCAGGCGTTTCCCGGGCTGCGCGTCGTGGCGGCGCAGGATGGGCGGCCGGTGGTGGCCGGCGTGGGAGGCCTTCGAGACTGGATCGCCGCCGAGGGCCCGCAGCCGAACGGCGGGCCGCAGGGCGTGCCGGTGCGGGCCGCGGAGGTCCGCCCGAGCGCGGACCCGGCGCCGGAACCCTCCAAGGAACCGGAGGCGCCGCCCGCCGCCCGAGCCGCCTACGCCTGGCGCATCGCCAAGACGGGAGAGGCCCAGCCCGGCGACGCCGGCCTGCTGGTCCGTTGGCTCGCGGAGCGCGACGACATCCTGCGGATCAACGCCTGCCGGGCGTTGCAGCGCGTGCCCTCGGCCGAGGCGGTTCCTCAACTCTCGGCCCTGCTGGTGGAGTTCAATCCGCGCGTGGCGGACGAGGCCGTGAAGGCGATCGCGGCGGTCGGCACCCCGGAGGCTCTGGAGGCGCTGCGCCGGGGGGCGATGTTCGGACGCTACGACCACACGCGGGAGGCCTGCGCCCGCGAGCTGGGCAAGACGGGAGACCCGAAGCACGCCTCGCCCATCAGCACGCTGCTCTCCACGCGGAGCTGGAGGTCGCGCGCGGCCGGCGCGTCCGCCCTGGCGCGCCTGCGCGATCCCATGGCGCAGATGATGGCCCTCGCCTACCTGAACGACGTGGATCCCATGGTTCGCCTTGCGGTGGTCGAGGGCGTGGACCCGGGCATGGAACAGGTCTGTCGGCGCCTGCTCTGGCTGAGCGTCAACGACCCGAGCGACGAGGTCCGCGCCCGCAGCATGTTGCGGCTGATGGCCTCCGGCAAGCCGGAGTTCCAGAACGAGGGGGTCAAGGGCGTCCGCGACGAGAGCCGCGGGGTGAGGCTGGCCTTGGCGCAGGAGCTGGCCCAGGTGCCGGAGGCCCTCCGGGTGCGCGTGGCCCAGTATCTGCTCTCGGACTCCGATGCGACGGTGCGCGCGGCCGCGGCGGCGTCCGCGCCGGCCCAGGCTCTGGAAGCGGCGTGGAAGGACACGGACCCGCGCGTGCAGCTCGCGCTGGCTCGGCGGGCGAAGGCCCAGGGGCTCGAGGTGCCGGAAGAGGCGCGCGAGGCTTGGTCCCGCAGCCCCGACCCCAGGGTGGCGGAGGCGGCGCGGTGAGAATTCTGGTCGGCACCGACCACGCCGGCTTTCCGCTGGCCGTGCTGGTGGCGGAATGGCTCCGGCAGAGGGGCTTCGAGGTGGAGTGGCACGGCGCGGACTCGCCGGCCAGCTACGACTACCCGGACGCGGCGCGGTCTCTGTGCGCGTCGCTGGCGCGCGACCCCGCCAGCCTCGGGGTTCTGGTGTGCGGATCGGGGATCGGCATGAGCATTGCGGCGAACCGCTTCCCGGGAGTTCGCGCGGCGCTGTGCTGCACCGAGGAGATGGCCGACCTTTCCCGGCGCCACAACCACGCGAACGTGCTCTGCCTGGGCGCGCGCCTGCTGGACGCCGAGACGGCCCGCCGGATCCTCGACCGGTTCCTCTCGACCGAACCCGACCGGGACGAAAGGCACGCCAGGCGCGTCGCGAAGCTGGATAACGGCGTTGAACGTCTGAGAACCGATCCATGAAGATTCTTCGAACAACCGTTTCTGCGCTGGTCTTGGCCACGGTCGCCTGCCTCGGCCTATGGCAGGGGATGCATCGGCGCACCGAGGTGGACGCGGTGGCGGCCATCACCGGGCCGACGCTGCCGGGCAGCCTGGTCGCCTCCCGCCAACCGACGCCGATCGACGAGACGACCTACTTCGAGAGCATCTCGCAGCTGGTGCAGGACACCTACGTCGAGCCGAACGTCGACCCGCGCAAGCTCGCCATCGGGGCGGTAAGGGGCATGGTGGCCGCCCTGCGCGACGTGGACTGCCGCTTCTTCGACCCCAACCAGTACCGGGTGGTTCGCAACGCGCAGCGCGGGCGGTACGAGGGCATCGGCGTCGAGGTGGTGTTCGAGGACTCCGGCGGAACCGACGCGGGGGCGATCGGCCAGGACTCGGAGAACGAGGGCATGCCGCCCAACCCGATCCCCAGGGCCGTGATCGGGCGCGTGGTTCCCGGCAGCGCCGCCGAGAGGGCGGGCCTGCGGCCCGGCGACGTGCTTGACTCCATTGACGGCAAATGGGTGGTGAGCGCCGACGAGCTGCAGGCCCTCCAGGAGCTGCAGAAGAAGGTGCTGAAGGGCGAGGCCACCCCGAAGGAGCTGAACCTGCGGAGGGAGGAGCTCCGCAAGCGCCTCCAGAGCGCCACCATGCCGCTCCGGGCGATGGATCGGCTGATGACCGGCACCGAGGGCGTGGTGGACGTACGGTGGCGGCGCGACGGCAAGGAGTACTCGGCGAAGATCGAAAAGGGAACCTGGTCGATGCCCGTGGTCGCGCAGCGCCCGGACGGGTCGATCGTGGTGCGCTTCGCGCCGGGTTGCGCGGAGATGCTGAAGGAGGTGCTCGGCTGGCGGGCTCAGGCGACGCTCGACCTGCGTGGCGAGTCGAACGGCGACTTCGCGGCGATGCGCCAGGCGCTGGCGGTCGTCGCCCCCTCCGGCACGTACGGCAAGCTCGTGCGCAGCAACCCGGAGCAGAAGGCGACCGACCTGGTGGTGCAGAACGGCAACCCCAAGGCCCCGAAGCTCACGATCCTGGTGGACAGGCACACGTCCGGAGCGGCCGAGATCTTCGCCCTGGCGCTCAGCCAGAAGGGCGCAACGCTCAAGGGAACTCAGATGGCCGGCGACGCCAGGGTCATCGAGACGGTGCCCCTGCCGGACGGCGGCGCCTACACGCTGGTCACCGCCAAGTTCCAGGTGGTCGCGGGCAAGGGAGGTGCGAAGTGAAGGTCGTTCTGCGCCTCGCGGCCGCGGCGCTGGTGTTCGCGGGCTTCTTCGTGGTGGGGTTCGCCCTGCGCGACTTCCAACAGGGGCGTCTGCCCTCGGGCGAGAACCTGCTGCTCGCCGTGGGCCTGGCCCAGCCCAAGCCGTTCGAGCCGACGCAGCTGTACTCCAGCTCGTTCCAAAAGATCTCCTCGCAGTACTACCGAAAGGTCGAGCGGAACGACCTGAAGTACGCCTCGATCGCCGGCCTGATGGCGTCGCTGGGCGATCCGCACACCGCGTTCCTCGAGCCGAAGATCGCCAAGGAGTTCGCGATCGAGACCTCCGGCAACTTCGTCGGAGTCGGGGCCAGGCTCTCGGCCGATCCGCTCGGCGCGAAGGTGGTGAGCGTGTTCGAGGGCAGCCCGGCCGAGAAGGCCGGCCTCAAGCCGGCGGACGTGATCACCGGCGTGGACGGCAAGTCGGTCGCCGGCATGGAGCTGGACAAGATCGTCTCCCGAATCCGCGGAGAGCCCAAGACCACCGTGACGCTCACGGTGATCCGGGGAAGCGCCGACAAGCCGATCCAGATCAAGGCCGTGCGTGCGCCGATCGTGGCCCCCAGCGTGGAGGGGAAGATGCTCGGCGACACCGGAGTCGCCTACATGGAGATCACGAACTTCGCCGAACCCACGGCGGAGCAGTTCGACCGGGTGTGGGCCAAGCTGTCGAGGCAGAGCCCGGTCGGCCTCGTGATCGACGTGCGGGGCAACCCGGGCGGCCTGCTGCAGTCCGCGGTGGACGTGCTCTCGCGCTTCGTCGAGAACAAGGTCGTGGTGAAGATGAAGATGCGCGGCGGGCAGGAGGAGACGGCCAAGACCTCGATGGGCCGCCTGGTCGGCATCGACGTGCCGGTGGCCGTGCTGGTAAACGAGGACTCGGCCAGCGCCGCGGAGATCTTCGCGGGCGTGCTGCGCGACTACCGCCTGGCGACGCTGGTGGGCGAGCACACCTACGGCAAGGCCTCGGTCCAGAACGTGTTCCAGCTGATCGACGGCGCCAACGCCAAGATCACGATCGCCCGCTACTACCTGCCCTCCGGCGAATACATCGGGCGCAAGGTGGACGAGGACGGGCAGTACGTGTCCGGCGGACTGATCCCGGAGCACCGCATCGACCTGGATTGGTCGGCGGAGCCGCAGCTCGGCGAGCTGGAGAAGGACGCCCAGCTCCAGAAGGCCGTGGAGGTCGTGCTCAACCAGCGCTGAGGGGATCCAGGCTCGGTCGGCCGCGCCGAGGTCCCGGGTGGTTCCAGCCCGGGACCTTCTGCCGTTTCTGGCGGCGGGCAGGTTGGTCTTTGGGCCCGGATGGAGGGTTCAACCCAGGTGCAAAAAGCACAATGGGGCCATGGAATCGGCCGAGGCCCTCCGCCTGCGCAGGTTCGCCAAGTTCGCCACGTTCCTCCTGGGCTTCACCCTGCTGGTGATCCTGTGGGGCGCGTTCGTGCGCGCCAGCCTTTCGGGCGACGGGTGCGGCGCGCACTGGCCGCTGTGCAACGGGGTGGTGGTGCCGCTCGGGGCCGAGACGGAGACGCTCATCGAGTTCTTCCACCGCGTGACCAGCGGGCTGTGCCTGCCGCTGGCCGTGGGCCTGTACGTGTGGGCGCGGAGGATCGCGCCGAGGCGCAGCCCCTTGCGCACGGCGGCCGCCTTCTCGGTGGTGTTCATGATCACGGAGGCGCTGGTCGGCGCCTGGCTCGTGCTCAAGGGCCTGGTGGCGGAGAACGACTCCATGTTCCGGGCCATCTGGATGGCCACGCATCTGGCCAACACGTTCCTGCTGCTGGGCGCGATCAGCATAACGGTGTTCCTCGCCTGGGGCGGCCCCGCGCCCCGGCTGCGCGGCCAGGGATCCCTGCTGCCGGCTCTCTTGCTGGGCTTGGCCGGGATGCTCCTCCTGGGGGTTTCGGGCGCCGTGACGGCGCTCGGCGACACGCTGTTCCCCGCCCGGTCGCTGGCCGAGGGTCTGCGGCAGGACATCTCGCCCACGGCGCACTTCCTGATCCGGCTGCGGCTGTTCCACCCGCTGATCGCCACCTCGGTGGGCCTCTATCTGGTGCTGGTGCTCGGCGTGGCGGGGTCGCTGCGGCGCTCGGCGCTCCTCCAGCGGATGAGCAAGTGGGTGCTGATCCTCTTCGGGGCGCAGATGCTCCACGGGTTCCTGAACGTGCTGACGCTCGCCCCGATCCCGATGCAGCTGATGCACCTGCTTTTGGCCGACCTGCTGTGGCTCTCGCTGCTGTGGGCGGTCGCCGCCGCTCTGGGCGAGGGCGTTCCGCAGGTCGAGACGGAGGGGGTGCACCGCGCTCCGGAGGCCGCCTCCGAGCCGGCGGGACTGCGGGCGACCGTGAAGGCCTACGTGGCGCTGACCAAGCCGCGGGTCATCAGCCTGCTGCTGTTCACGGCGCTCACCGCGATGTTCGCGGCGGCAGGAGGCTGGCCGGGCTTCGGCCTGCTCTTGGCCGTCGCGCTGGGCGGATACATGGCCGCCGGCGCGGCGAACACGATCAACATGGTTCTGGAGCGCGACCTCGACGCGAAGATGACGCGCACCTCGAAGCGGCCGACGGTCACCCGGGCGATCTCCAGCGGCAACGCCCTGGCCTTCGGGTTCGCGTTGGCGCTGGGCTCGTTCGCGCTGCTGTGGGCGGGGGCCAACCTTCTCAGCGCGGTGATGGCGCTCAGCGGCCTCGTGTTCTACGTGATGGTCTACACGCTGCTGCTGAAGAGGCGCACGTGGCAGAACATCGTGATCGGCGGCGCCGCCGGCGCCTTCCCGCCCCTCGTGGGCTGGACCGCCGTGACGGGCCAGCTGCACCCGCTCGCGCTCACGCTGTTCGCGATCGTCTTCTTCTGGACCCCGGTGCACTTCTGGGCGCTCAGCCTGCTGATCAAGGACGACTACGCCCGCGCGGGCGTGCCGATGTTGCCCGTGGTGCACGGCGAGCGAGTCACGCTGGTCCAGATCGCGCTCTATGCGGTGCTGACGGCCCTGATCTCGGTGATGCCTCTCCTGCAGGGGCAGGTCGGCTGGGTGTATCTGGCCACCGTCGCGCTGTTGAACGTCGCGCTGCTCGCGCGGGCCGTGGGGCTGCTGGTGCGGTCGGACAGGCCCCGCATCGTGTCCTTCTACAAGTTCTCGATGGCGTACCTGGGGCTGCTGTTCCTGCTGCTGGCGGTGGACCGCTCTTGGCTGGGCTGAGGTCCCACGGGGGAATCAACCTGGATTAAGTCTTTCGGCCCGGTTTGAGCGTGTTGCGGGGGATCGGATGAGGGCTTGCAGATATCCTGTCGGGTGGCGCGGACGGACCCAACTCGGGTTAAGTTCGCTCTCCGCGTTCGGTTCGAGGGTCTCTTCCTATGGCTAGGCTGTTCTCTCCAATGGCGAACACGATCGCCCGTGCGAGCCTCGTGGCGGCTGTGGCGCTGCCCGTCGGAGCGATCGTGATGGGTTCGGTGGTCAGTCGGTCGCCGGCCAACACGAACGTGGGCGTCGCCTTCGACCAGCCCGTGCCGTTCAGCCACGCGCACCACTCCATCGAGCTGGGCATCGACTGCCGCTACTGCCACACGTCGGTGACCAAGTCCTCGTCCGCGGGCATCCCCTCGACCGAGACGTGCATGTCCTGCCACTCGCAGATCTGGACCGACAGCCCCCTGCTGGAGCCGGTGCGGCAGAGCTGGGCCGAGGGCAAGCCGATCCGCTTCGCCTCCACCGGAGAGGTGGGTTGGAACCGGGTTGCCAAGGTCCCTGAGTTCGTCTACTTCAACCACAGCCTCCACATCGCGCGCGGCATCCAGTGCAACGAGTGCCACGGCAACATCCAGGAGCAGCACATGACCGCCAAGGGCAAGCCGTTCTTCATGAAGTGGTGCCTGGACTGCCACCGCAAGCCGGAGAAGGCGCTCTACGTGGACGAGCAGCAGCCTGAGCTCACCCCCCAGGAGAAGGTGTTCGCCTTCTACCGCAAGATCCAGGAGGGCGCCAAGCTGAGCGCCCGCGAGCTGGCGCTGAAGAAGGGCCGGGACTATCAGCCGACCGCCGAGGAGCTGCGCAAGGGCCAGGAGCTGGTCCAGAAGATGGACATCAAGGTGAAGACGCTCGCCGACTGCTACATCTGCCACCGCTGATCAGGGCCGACGCACATGGAAGAGACGAAGACGCAAACCGGTTTGGACATCGAGGAGATCCGTCGGCGACTGCGCGGCGAGCGCGGGCAGAGGTACTGGCGCAGCCTGGAGGAGGTCGCCGAGACGCCGGAGTTCCAGCGGTTCGTGGAGGACGAGTTCCCCAACCGCTCGTCTCTGCTCGACCTGGACCGGCGGTCCTTCCTCAAGGTGATGGGCGCGTCGCTCGCCCTCGCGGGGCTGTCCGGCTGCCGGTTCCTGCCGAAGGAGAAGATCGTTCCCTACGTCAAGGCCCCGGAGGAGGTCGTCCCCGGCAAGCCGGCGTACTACGCGACGTCGATGGCGTTCGCGGGGTCGTCGATCGGCCTGATCGCCAAGGCCGTGATGGGCCGCCCGATAAAGCTGGAGGGGAACGAGAGCCACCCCTGGAGCCTGGGCGCCAGCGACGTCTTCTCTCAGGCCGCGATCCTGACGCTGTACGACCCCGACCGCGGGACGACGGTGAAGAACCGCGGCTTCGTGGCGACGTGGGAGGAGTTCCTTGCCGAGGCGAGGAAGGTCCTGCCTGAGGCCAAGGGGGTTCGGCTCGTGGTGGGCGGCCCGTCCTCGCCGACCCTCGAGCGGCAGCTCGCGGAGTTTCAGAGGGCCTACCCCGGCACCAAGATCGTCCGGCACGAGCCGGTGAGCCGATCCCATGCGCTGGAAGGGGCCAGGATCGCCCTCGGCCGGGAGGCCCTTCCGGTGTACGACTTCTCCAAGGCCCGCGTCGTGCTGGCCGTGGACGCCGACTTCCTCGCCTCCATGCCGGGTTCGGTCCGCTACGCGCGGGACTTCGCCGCGACCCGCCGGGTGGACGAGAAGAACCAGGCCATGAGCCGGCTGTACTGCGTCGAGCCCGCGCCCACGCCGACCGGGATCCTCGCCGATCACCGCCTGCCGGTGGCGCAGGCCGACCTCGAGGGCTTCCTGCAGCACGTCGCGTACCTGGTTGGCGCGGCGTCCCAGCCCGGCGCCGCCGACCTGGCCACGGAAGCGTTCTGGAACGCTCTGGCGAAAGACCTGCGGGCCGCGGGGCCTCAGGCCGCCGTCGTGGTGGGGGACGCTTGCACGCCTGTGGCCCACGCCCTGGCGATCGCCATCCAGGCCAAGCTCGGTGCCGCGGGATCGACCGTTCGGTACGTGGCCGCCCCCGAAGCCAGGTCCGACGCGAGCCTGTCGGAGCTGGCCGGCGAGCTGGAGTCCGGCGCGGCCGACGTCGTTCTGTTCCTGCAGACCAACCCGGTGTACGCGTCCGGTGTGGGCGAGAGGCTGGCCCAGGCCGTCGGCAGGGCGAAGCTGTCGGCCTGCTTCGACCTGTACGAGACCGAGACGGCCGCGAGCTGCTCGTGGTACCTGCCCGCCCCGCACTTTCTGGAGGACTGGAGCGACGCCCGCGCGCTGGACGGGACGGTTTCCATCGTGCAGCCGCTGGTGGAGCCGCTGCACGACACGATGTCGGCGCACGCCCTGCTGCCGGCGCTGATGAACCGGCCCAGCGAGGCGCTGGCCGAGGTCCGCAGGACGTGGGCCGTCGACGACAAGACGTGGCGGACGTGGCTCAACGAGGGCGTGGCCTCGGCGCCGAAGGCGCCCGAGGTGCCGGTTCCGGCGACGGTTCAGACGCCGGCGGGCCGGAGCCGCCGCTCCGAGGGCTTCGAGGTGGCCATCCGCCCCGACCCCAGCGTCTGGGATGGGTCGTTCGCCAACAACGGCTGGCTGCAGGAGCTTCCGAAGCCGTTCACCAAGCTCACGTGGGACAACGCGGTGCACCTGAGCTTCTCCGCCGCTGAGCGCCTGAAGGTCACGAACGGAGACGTGGTGCGCGTGACGCTCGGCGAGCGGTCGGTCGAGGGGCCGGCGTGGATCCTGCCGGGGCTGGCCAAGGACACCGTGCTGCTGCACCTGGGCTACGGACGTCGGGCCGGCGGCCGCGTGGCCGAGGGAGCCGGGTTCGACGTGTACCCGCTCACCGGCGAGGCGTCGCCCTGGGGCGGAACCGGGGCCAAGGTGGAGAAGACCGGCAAGCGGGCCGAGCTCGCCAGCGCGCAGATGCACTTCAGCATGGAGGGGCGCGACATCGTGCGGATCGGCACGATGGAGGAGTATCGCCGCAACCCCTCGCTGAAGCCCGAGCACGCGCACGGAGAGCCGCCCCGCGATCTGACCCTCTACGACGACGGGGAGAAGCGGCGCGAGCAGGAGGGCGTGCAGCAGTGGGGCATGGCGATCGACCTGAACCTCTGCATGGGCTGCAACGCCTGCGTCGCCGCCTGCCAGGCCGAGAACAACATCCCGGTGGTGGGCAAGGATCAGGTCCGGCGCGGGCGCGAGATGCACTGGATCCGGATCGACCACTACTACGGGCCCAGGGCGGGCGACGGTTCGGGCGACAACCCGACGCACGTCGTCCAGCCGATCAACTGCATGCAGTGCGAGAACGCGCCGTGCGAGCCGGTGTGCCCGGTGGCCGCGACCGTGCACAGCCACGAGGGCCTGAACCAGATGGTCTACAACCGGTGCGTCGGCACGCGGTACTGCTCGAACAACTGCCCCTACAAGGTCCGGCGGTTCAACTACCTGAACTACCAGTTCGCGCAGAGGAACTTCGACCGGAAGGAGGACATCCCGCTCCTCAAGCTTCTGAACAACCCCGACGTGACGGTGCGCGGGCGCGGCGTGATGGAGAAGTGCACCTACTGCGTGCAGCGCATCAACGCCGCGCGCATCGAGGCCAAGAAGCAGGGCCGCCCGATCCGCGACGGCGAGGTCGCGACGGCCTGCCAGCAGGCCTGCCCGTCGCAGGCGATCTTGTTCGGCGACGTCTCGGACCCGAACAGCCGCGTTTCCCAGATCAAGCGCAACCAGCGGAACTACTCGCTGCTGGGCGAGCTGAACACGCGCCCCCGCACGACGTACTTGGCCCGCGTCACCAACCCCAACCCGGAGATCGAGGCATAGACCCATGGCCGAAACGCTGCCACGACCGCACGAAGAGGAGCCCCTGATCGAGGGGAACCAGACCTACTCCTCGCTCACCGAGACCGTCGCCGGAGTCGTCCAGCGGCAGAAGGACCACCCCAAGTCGTGGTTCGTGGCGTTCGTGCTGGGCTTCGGCCTGGTGAACGTCCTGCTGCTGTCGATCACGTACCTGGTGTACATGGGCATCGGGATCTGGGGGAACAACCAGCCCGTCGCCTGGTCGTTCGACATCATCAACTTCGTCTGGTGGATCGGCATCGGCCACGCGGGCACGCTGATCTCCGCGATCCTGCTGCTGATGCGCCAGGAGTGGCGGACGTCCATCAACCGGTTCGCGGAGGCGATGACGATCTTCGCGGTGATGTGCGCGGGCATGTACCCGCTGCTGCACACCGGCCGCCCGTGGGTCGCCTATTGGCTGTTGCCCTACCCGAACATCCTGGCGATGTGGCCCCAGCCGCGCAGCCCGCTGGTGTGGGACGTGTTCGCCGTCAGCACCTACATGACGGTGTCGATCCTGTTCTGGTACACGGGCCTGGTGCCGGACCTGGCCACCCTGCGCGACCGCGTGAAGAACCGGTTCGCGAAGATTCTGGCGGGCATGGGCAGCCTGGGCTGGCGCGGATCGGCCAAGCACTGGATGCGCTACGAGCAGGCGTACATCATCCTCGCCGGGCTCAGCACCCCTCTGGTTCTGTCGGTGCACACCATCGTGAGCTTCGACTTCGCCGTCTCGATCCTCCCCGGGTGGCAGGCCACGATCTTCCCGCCGTACTTCGTGGCCGGGGCGGTGTACGCCGGCTTCGCGATGGTGCTCACGTTCATGATCCCGATGCGCCGGTGGTACCGCATCGAGCACCTGGTGACCATGAACCACATCGACTGGATGGCGAAGATCATGCTCACCACCGGGCTGATCGTGTTCTACGGCTACATCGTCGAGGTGTTCTACGCTTGGTACAGCGCCAACCCGTACGAGCAGTTCATGATGTGGAACCGCTGGCACGGCCCCTACGCGCCGGCCTACTGGCTGCTGATCCTGTGCAACGGCGTGATCCCGCAGGTTCTGTGGAGCAAGAAGTACCGGCGCAACCTGAAGCTCGTGTTCGCGGTGTCGCTGGTCGTGAGCCTGGGGATGTGGCTGGAGCGGTTCATCATCATCCCGGTCAGCCTGCACCGCGACTTCCTGCCGAGCAGCTGGGGCATGTACTACCCCACCGTCTGGGACTTCGCCATGTTCTTCGGCACGATCGGCTTCTTCGTGATGATGATGTTCCTGTTCGTCCGGTTCATCCCGATGATCTCGATCTTCGAGGTGCGGGAGCTGTGGAGCCGCATCCGGCCGCGGCACGCCGACGTGAAGGAGGTGGAGGCGTGAGCCACGCCATCGAGGTTGCGCAGGGACCCAAGGTCTACGGCTACATCGCGGAGTTCGAGGAGGCCGAGCAGCTGGTAGCCGCCGCCCGGAAGACCGCGGAGGCCGGCTACAAGGACTTCGACGCCTTCTCGCCGTTCCCGATCCACGGCCTGCCGGAGGCGATGCGCTTCAAGGACGCCCGGGTTCCCTGGATCATCTTCTTCTGCGGGGTGATCGGGGCGATCGTCGGCTACGGCCTGCAGTACTACGTCACGGTGTTCGACTACCCGATGAACGTCGGCGGCAGGCCGAACCACTCCTGGGTGCAGTACATCCCGATCACGTTCGAGTGCACGGTGCTGTTCGCCGCGCTCGGGGCGGTGGTGGGGATGTTCGGGCTGAACGGCCTGCCGCGGCCCTACCACCCGGTGTTCGAGGCCAAGAACTTCGCGAGGGCCAGCGAGGACCGGTTCTTCCTGGTGATCGAGGCCACGGACGGCAAGTTCGACGCGGAGGGCACGCGCAGGTTCCTGGAGAGCCTGGGGCCGGCGGAGGTGAACCTGGTGGAGGCGGAAGAGGTATGAAGCTGCGATCGCTGGCGATGGTTGCCGCGGGCCTCGCGCTCGCCGGATGCCACACGGACATGTGGGTCCAGCCGCGGGTGAAGAATTACCAGCCGTCGGAGTTCTTCGCCGACAAGAGCGGCGCTCGCACCCCTCCGGCCGGCACCGTGCCGCGGGGCAAGGCCCGCACCGACGACCCCAAGTACACGGGAAGGACCGCCGACGGCAAGCTCGTCGCGGAGCTTCCCGCCATGCTGACCCTCGACGGGCTGGCCGTCGACACCCGCACCGACTTGGCCAAGGTGCTGCGGGTCGGCAAGGACCGCTTCACCGCCCAGTGCTCGCACTGCCACGGCGCGGCCGGCGACGGCCAGGGGATGATCACCAAGCGCGGCCTCGTACTCCGGCGCCCTCCGGCCAGCTACCACACCGATCGCCTCCGCAAGATGCCGATCGGCCACTTCTACGACGTGATGACCAACGGATTCGGAACCATGTATTCCGCCAAAGATCGGCTCGACCCCGACGAGCGGTGGGCGGTGGCCGCCTACATCCGGGCGCTCCAGTTCAGCCAGGCCGCCGACCCGAGCCTGCTGCCCGCCGAGGAGCGCGCCAAGCTGGGAGGGGCGAACTGATGGCCGTCGTGCAAGCCTTCGCCGAGACCGGGCGCGCGCGCGCGGCGCTCAACCTGGTCGGCCTGCTGGCGCTCGGGGGCCTGCTGGCCGGCTTCCTCGATCAGCCCACGCCCGCGCTGCAGTCGTTCCTTTACGCCTGGATCCTGTTCCTCGTACTGACCCTGGGCCTGCTCGGGCTGACGCTGCTGGGGCACGTCCTGAAGGCGCAGTGGACGCGGCCGCTGATGCGCATCTTCGAGGCCGGCGGCGGCGTGCCCTCGCTCGCACTGATGGTCGTGCTGTTCGTGCCCATCCTGCTGCACCTGCCCCGGCTCTACATCTGGGCCGACCCGGAGGTGGTGAAGCAGGACCACATCCTGCATCTGAAGCAGATGTACCTGAACGTCCCGTTCTTCCTCGGGCGCTTCGCGTTCTTCTTCGGCGTGTGGATGCTGCTGTCCGGCCTCCTGCGCCGATCCTCGCTGCGCCAGGACCACACGGGGGACCCCAAGGAGCGGGACTACCGGACGAACCTGTCGAGCGTCGGCCTGGCGGCGTTCTGCATCCTGGTCACGTTCGCGGTCACCGACTGGATCATGAGCCTGGAGCCGCACTGGTTCAGCTCGGTGTACGGCATCTGGTTCCTGACGCAGATGGCCGTGACCGGTCTGGCGTTCGCCACCGCGGTGGTGCTGATCCAGGCGAACAAGCGGCCCTACGCCGAGGAGGTCACGCCCAAGCTGCTGAAGGACCTGGGCACGCTGCTGTTCGCGTTCTCCATGTTCTGGGCGTACATCACGCTCAGCCAGTACCTGATCATCTACTCCGCGAACCTGCCGGAGTTCGTGCCCTACTATCTGCACCGCAGCAAGGAGGGCTGGCAGGCGGTGATGTGGATCGTGGCCGCCCTGCAGTTCTTCGTTCCGTTCCTCGTTCTGCTGTCGCCGGCGGCCAAGCGCAACGCCCGCGTGGTGCTGGGCATGGTGCTGGTGATCCTGACGGCGCGCGTGGTGGACACCTTCTGGATCGTCATGCCGGCGCTGCGCCACGAGGGGTTCGAACTGCGCTGGACCGATCCGATCGCGCTCGTCGCGGTGGGCGCCCTGTGGTTCAGCGTGTTCCTGGGACAGTTGCGGAAGGGAGCCCTCGTCCCCTCGTATCTCCCGATGAAGGAGGCGGATTCGCATGCATCACACTGAGAACTACGAGCCGGACGCCAGCCGGGGCTACGAGGCGGGCGACATCCGCCTGAAGCCGCTGCTGCTCACCATCGTGGGGTTCTTCGCCTTCACCGTGGTCTCGATCTTGGCGACGGTGGCCATCTTCGAGGTGATGGTGCCCGGCGGGTTCGCTTCGAAGTTCCAGCCGGACGTCTCGACCAGGCGCCTGCCCCCGGAGCACGTGCCCCTGGTGCAGAGCAACTTCACCGCCAAGAAGGACATGGCCGACGTGCGGCGCCGGGAGCGACAGATTCTGGAGAGCTACGGGCCGTCGGAGGCCGCCCCGGGCAAGGCGAGGGTGCCGCTGGACGTCGCCCTGGAGACGGTCGCCCGGCAGGGCCTGCCCCGGTGGGACGCGCCGGCCGCTCCGAAGGAGGCTTCGCGGTGAGGCTGCCCGCGTTCGCCCTCGCCCTCGCGCTCGCGGCCTCGGCGCTCGCCCAGACCCCGAACCTGAAGGAGCAAATCGGCATCGACCAGCTGCTGGACGCCAAGGTGCCGCTCGACGCCCGCTTCACCGACGAGACCGGCCGGCAGGTCCGCCTGGGCGACTACTTCGGAAGGAAGCCGGTGCTGCTGGTGCCGGTGTTCTACGAGTGCAAGGGTGTCTGCACCACGATCCTCACCAACGTGACCCGGTCGCTGCGCAGCATGCAGGCCGCCACGGTCGGGAAGGACTTCGAGGTGGTGACGCTGAGCATCCACCCCAAGGAGACCCCGAAGCAGGCCGCAGAGGCCAAGGCCGACTTCCTGCAGGCCTACGGCAGGCCGGGAGCCGAGAAGGGTTGGCACTTCCTGGTGGGGAGCCTGGACCAGATCCGCAAGGTGACCGACGCCGTCGGATACCGCTACCTGTACGACCCGGAGAAGGACGCGGTCTCGCACCCCGCCGGCATCCTGGTCCTGACCCCCGACGGGCGCGTGAGCCGCTACTTCTACGGCATCGAGTTCTCCGCGAAGCTGCTGATGCAGGCGCTGGCGGACGCCGGACAGGGCCGCATCGGCAAGAAGACGGAGCCGATGTTCTGGGGTTGCGTGATGTACGACCCGAAGTCCGGCAAGTACACGGTGGTCGTGGACCGCGCCCTGAAGGTCGGCGGAGCGCTCACCCTGCTGATCCTCGGCACCACGATCTTCGTGCTCTCGAGGCGCGGATCGACGACCGGCGCGGGAGGAGGCGCGCCCGGAGGAGCGGCCTGACCTCCGAAGGACGAGAGAAGCGATGAACTTTCCCCTGATGCCCGACCAAGCGTCGAACTTCGCGCAGCCGTACGACGCGCTGTTCTTCGTGCTGACCGCGCTGACCATCCTGTTCACCGTCCTGGTGGGCGCGTTGGTGCTGTACTTCGCCGTCCGTTACCGCAAGGGCAACCGAGTCGACCGCTCCGGAGCCGTGGAGTCGCACCTCGGCCTCGAGATCACCTGGACCGCGATCCCGCTGCTGCTGGGCCTGGTGATGTTCTGGTGGGCCGCCAA
>CALGMO010000135.1 GCA_937961665.1 uncultured Fimbriimonadaceae bacterium | reverse complement strand
CCCGCCCCCTCTCGCTTCTTCATCCCCGCCGGATTCGGGCAGGAGACAGGGTCGGCGGTCGCGAAACCTTTCCTGGAGCCGCAGTGCGCGGCGCATCCCCCAAGGAGCAACGATGGAACGAAAGATCCGCATCGGCATGATCGGGTGCGGGCAGATCGCCCAGCACCACATGAGGACCTACAAGGAGATTCCCGAAGCCGAGATGGTCGCCTGCTGCGACATCAACGAAGCGGCGGCCAAGGCCTCCAGCGAGACGTTCGGCATCCCCGACGTCTACACGGACTTCCGCAAGATGCTGGAGAGGGACGACATCGACGCGGTGGACGTGTGCCTCCACAACAACTACCACATGCCGGCCACCGTCGCCGCGCTGCAGGCCGGCAAGCACGTGTACTGCGAGAAGCCGATGGCGGGGGCCTATGTGGACGCCAAGAAGATGCTGGACACCGCGCGGGAGACCGGCAGGCGCCTCCACATCCAGCTGTCCACGCTGTACTCCAACGAGACCAAGGCCGCCAAGGAGCTGATCGACCTGGGCGAGGTGGGCCGCATCTACCACGCCCGGTCCACCGGCTTCCGGCGCAGGGGCCGGCCCTACGTGGACGGCTACGGCACCCCGTCCTTCGTCCAGAAGGCGCACGCCTCGGGCGGAGCGCTGTACGACATGGGCGTGTACCACATCGCGCAGGTCCTCTATCTGATGGGCAACCCCGACGTGGAGCGCATCAGCGGGAAGACGTACCAGGAGACGGACATGGACGAGGAGCGACGCCGCATCTCCAACTACGACGTCGAGGAGATCGGCATGGGCTTCGTGCGCTTCGCCGGCGGCGCCACGCTGGACGTCATCGAGGCCTGGGCGGCCAACTTGGACGGCTTCGAGGGCTCCAGCCTGTTCGGCTCCAAGGCGGGGATCCGGCTGTCTCCGTTCGGTTTCTTCAAGAACATCGGCAACATCGAGCTCAACGCCACCGCGAACCTCGGCGCCGCGGCGTTCCGATGGGACAACGTGCGGGGCGACGGCCCGTTCTACCGGAACAGCCAAGCCCACTGGATCGCGGCCCTGCTCGGCAAATGCCCTCTGATCCCCACCGCCGAGATCGCGCTGAACACGATGCTGGTCTCCGAGGGCATCTACCTGTCGGACCGGCTCGGTCGCGAGGTGGCCGCCGACGAGGTGCTGGCGCACTCGGTTTCCACGTCCGTTCCGATCTAGCCCCGCTCAGAGAGCCGACGGATCCAGCCGCTGGACGAAGTCGCGAAGACAGTCGTCCAGCGGCGCCATCGGCCGGATCCCGAGGCGCCGGCATTTGTCGAACGACAGTCGGCTGTTGGCGGGGCGTTCGGCGGGCGTGGGCCACTCCGCGGTCGGGATCGGCTCCACGACGACCGGCCACGGACCGTGCCAACCGAGGTCGTGCGCGGCTTGGATCGTCCTCTTGGCGAGGCCGTGCCACGTCTCGTCCTCCGAACCCGCGGTGTGGTAGATGCCTCCCGGAGGGTTCTTGAGCGCCAGATCCACGAGCACGCGCGCGAGCTCCGCGGTGTAGGTGGGGCACCCGCGCTGATCGACGACCACCTTGAGCGCCGCCCGGTTCCGCCACGCGCGCAGGATCGTCCGCGGAAACGACCTGCCGTTCGGGCCGAACAGCCACGCGGTCCGGCAGACCAGAGCGTCGGGGTCGGCCTTCAGGGTGCGGATCTCCCCCTCTAGCTTGCTCGCTCCGTACACGCTCAGCGGGTTGGTGTGCGCTCCCTCGTCGTACCAGCCGTCCGCCCGGCCGTCGAACACGAAGTCCGTGCTGACCTGCAGGAACCTGGCGCCGGCCCTCTTCGATGCCTCGGCCAGCCGACCGGGCATGCGGGCGTTCAGCAGAAAGGCCTTGTCGGGCTCCGACTCCGCCTGGTCGACCGCCGTGAAGGCCGCGCAGTTCACCACCCATGCGGGCCTCCCGTACTGCCCGGACGCCAAGCCCTCCAAGCAGCCCGGCTCGGTCGCATCGAACTCGGGCAGGTCCAAGCCGACGGCCGCGATCCTGCGCCTCCCCAGCTCCTCCATCAGGTCCGAGCCGAGCATTCCGTTCGCGCCAACCACCACCCAAGCCATAACGCCATTCTAACCGCATCGGGACGCGCCACAATGGAGGAATGAGCGAGCCAATCTTCTTCCGCTTCGACGGCGAGACCGCGGGACTGACGCCCCCGGAGAACGGCATCCTGAGCAAGACCCTGTTCGAGGACGAACGGATGCGGATCCTCGGCTTCGCGTTCGACGCGGGCCAGATGCTCAGCGAGCACACCGCCAGCGTTCCGGCGATGATCGCCATCGTCTCGGGCCGCGCCAAGGTGGGTCTGGGTTCCTCTTACGAGTGCGAGCCCCGCTTGGGAGAGTGGATCTACATGCAGGCGAAGCTTCCGCACAGCGTCACCGCCCTCGAGCCGACGGTGATGCTCTTGGCGATGCTCCGCTGATTCACGCCAGAACGAGCCCCAGGCTGGGCATCTCCGGCACGTCCAGCTCCGAGACCGAACGCCCCGTGAGGTCCTCCACGTAGTGGACGAACCAGTCGAGGGCTTGGCCCACGATCGCGGGGTCGACCCACTTGTAGCCGTGGACCAACGCCGACCGGTTGCGCAGGTCCCAGACGTCGCGAAAACCTTTCGGCAGGCGTCGGTAGGCGCATTTGCCGAAGGGGTGCTGCAGCTTGTGCAGGATCGCGATCCTCTCTCGGAACTGCAACGGGGACCACCTGCCTGAGAGGCGATCTGCCAGTTGCTTTCTCACGGACTCGGGCAACTCTTCCCGTTCCGGGGCCGCACGATAGTCCACCACATCGATCCCGTGTTCGGCGAGGTGCACGGCCGCCAGCTCCTCGGCGAGCCGCATCAGGCGCAGGAGCGAGTCACCGTAGTGATCGGCCACGAACCTGCGGCGGGCGTTCGCCACCAGGTCGAGGAGGAAGAGGCGCTTGGCCCCCGGGTCTCGGTTGCAGCCGTGGAGTTCCGCGATGACGGCTTGCAGCGCGTCCAGCCGGTCCGCGAAGGCACGCCACTCCGGTCCCAACGGAACGAGCGCGCCTCGGACCGCCGTGCGCACCGGTTCGAAGTCCGGCTCCTTCTCGATGTAACGGAGCTGGTCCCAATCGTGCAGGTACAGAGCCAGCTCGCGCAGAGCGCTCGCCACCAAAGAACCCGTCTCTCCTTGGCCGGCGATCTTTTGCGCCAGCAGCGCGGCGTTCAGGAACAGCCCCGCGTTGAACAGCTTCTGCACGGCGTCCAGACGCAGCAGCTGCGACTGCTCCAGCAGATCGCCGAGCCGCACGAGCTCCATCGTTTCGGGCATCGGCCCGGACGCTCCGTAGTCGACGTCGACGTACACCTGAAGCAGACCGTGGTACGACGCGAACAGCGAGAGGGCCGCGCTCATCCACTTTCGCCCGCCGGTCGGGTTGACGGCGATCCTGCCCGTAGGCAGGCCGAGGTCCCGCAGCCATCCCAGCAGCCGGGTGGCCGAAGCCATAACCTGGCGGGTGTTCGACGGGTCGTCGGGCACCGTCTCCACCCGAACCAGGGCCGGGTCGAGCCCCTGGCAGGCGGAGACCGCCTCCCCCGTTGCGCGGCTCTCCGGCGTCGCGAGGAACCCCACGGCCAGCCGAGGGTAACGCTCCACCAAGAACCGGACCGAATGCGCCAGAGGCTCGGCCGACACCCCGACGGACAGGATCATCCCGTAGTCGGGCGGAGCTCCACGGGCGTCGCGCGATTCCTCCACGGGCTCGTCAGCTCGGTAGCTTGAGGCTCGGACGGTCGGAGAAGTCGGGCCGCTTCGGCGGGTTCCTCTCCAGCTCCTCCAGAACCAGCTCCAGCGCCTTCTCCAGCTGCGGGTCGCGGCCGGCGCGTACGTCCTGCGGCAGGATGTCGACCTCGATGTCCGGGTCGGTGCCGTAGTTCTCGACGCCCCAGCCCACATCCACGAACCAGAACGAGAACTCCGGCTGGGACGTGATCGTGCCGTCGGCCAACGGGTTCCTGGGCCAGATGCCGATCACTCCTCCCCAGGTCCTCTTTCCGATCAGCGGACCCAGCTTCATCAGCTTGAAGCAGTGGCTGAAGATGTCGCCGTCCGATCCCGCGAACTGGTTCGTGATGGCGACCATCGGGCCGTCCACGCTGCCCTCGGGGTACGGCTCCGGGCTTCCCCACCGGCTCACGTCGTATCCGATCCGCTTGCGGTTCAGCTTCTCCAGCAGCAGCGGCGACACGTGCCCGCCGCCGTTGAACCGCACGTCGACGATCAGGCCGTCCTTCGTCCACTCCGTGAGGAACGTGCGGTGGAACTCGGCGAACCCGTCCGCGCCCATGTTCGGAATGTGCACGTAGCCGACCCTGCCGCCGGTCTTCTCGTGCACCCACCGGCGGTTCGACTCCACCCACTCCCGATACCGCAGCGGCGTTTCGGAGCGGAGGGTGCGCACCACCACATCCCTCTCCCGACCGTCGGCCGACCTCACGGTCAGCGTCACGTCCGCTCCGGCGCGGTTGACGAGCATCGCCTGGGGCGGCCTCTCCGGCGACACGCGCACGCCCTCCACGGCCACCACCCGATCCCCCTCCGCAACGTTCACTCCCGGAGCCAAGAGCGGCGAGCGGAACTTCTCCTCCACCCCGGGCGTGCCCTTCAGGATGCGTCGCAGCACGTAGGCGCCCTCCCCGTCCCACTCGAACTCCGCTCCGAGATAGCCCATGCCGTAGGCCGGCTCCGGCCGGTAATCGCCGCCGAACTCGTACGCGTGAGAGGTGCCGAGCTCGCCCTGCATCTCCCAGACCAGGTCGCTGAACTCGCCACGCGTGCCTACGCGGTCCAGCAGCGGCCGGTACCGCTCCCACACGCGGTCCCAGTCCACCTGGCTCATGTCCGGGGTCCAGAAGAACTCGCGCTGCAGCAGCCAAGCCTCCCGCGCCATCTGCGGCCACTCGAGGCTCGGGTTCACGCTCACCTTGGCCCGCGACAGGTCCACCCATCCCGACTTGCGGCCCGGAGCGTCCGGCGCCTTGCCCTGGGCGTCCGGCTTCTGGCCTGCGGGCAGGACCCTCACCCGGCTCCCGCAGACGAGGACCATCGTCTTCCCGTCCTGCGAAACGGAGAACCCCGACAGGCCGCCCGCCAGCTCCGAGAACTCCTGCTCCTTGAAGTCGTAGGCGTGCAGCGTGCCCTTGGGCTCGCCGGAGCCGAACATGTCCTGATCGGCGGCGCCCTCCACCGGGAAGCTGAGCATCAGGGCCTTGCCCGGCACGCCCCGGATCGCGGCGAAGCGGCCCTCCGGCGCGGGGAACGCGAGCACCCGGTCGGCGATCCCCTCCAGGTCGATCTTCACGGGCTTGGCGGACTCCGCGGCCTCCTTCTTGGCCTCCTCGGCCGGCGCCCCCTCCTTGGGCTTTTCGTCCTCGGTGGGCGGGGCCGGCCGGAACGGGTCGCCGGCCTCCCGATCGAGCACGATCAGGTACGGCTTCGTGCCCTTGGGGAACCCGAGGTCGAAGTGCAGACCGTCGTACACCGGATTGAAGGTCCGCGCCCCGATGAAGTACAGGAACTTGCCTTCGGGATCGAACGACGGGGCCATGTCCTGCAGCTCCGGGCGCGTGACCGCCTGCGACTGCCCCGTCTCCGAGCTCCACAAGCGGATCTCGCAGGTGCGCAGCCCGGTGCCGAACCCGTAGGCGAGCCACTTGCCGTCGGGCGACCAGTCGAAGCCTTGGATCCTGGAGAACGGCGAGCGGTCCACGAGGCGGCTCTGCCGCGACTCGAGGTCCACGACCCACAGCTCGTGGCGATGGTTGGACAGGGCGACCTCGCTCGTCTTGGGGTTCGGCAACAGAGCCTCCACCCGCCCGACGGCCACCCCCTCCAGCGCCGTGACCGAGCCGTTCGCCTTGGCCTCATGGACCTCCAGAACGTCCTCTCCCTCGTGGTCGGCGACGCAGACCACCCTCTGCCCGTCCGGCAGCCAAGTGGTCAGCCGGGTGCGGTAGGGCCCGGACGGTTCCGGGTTCTGCTGGACGGCCGGTCCATCCCAGTTCGCCATCACGAAGCTCTTGCCCCGAGCCACGACCGCGATGCTGTGGCCCTTGGGGTGCAGAGACACGGACTCCAGGTGTCGCGCCGGGTCCACGAACTTGCGCTGGCGCTGGGTCCGCGGCGAGCGGTACTCCACGCAGATCCTTCTGTCCTCGCCGGTCGCCGGATCGTACAGGAAGAGGTCCGCGCCCGCGTGGTACGCGATGCGGCGACCGTCCGTCGACGGAAACCTGGCGTAGAACTCCTTCTGGTTCGTCTCGCGGCGCAGATCGGATCCATCGGGGAGGCAGCTGTACAGGTTGCCGATCCCCTCGTGGTCCGACACGAAGTACACGCGTCCGCCGATCCACATCGGCCTGGCGAGGTTCCCTTTGAGGTCGCTCAGTTTGCGGAACTCGCCCGACCCGTCGGGATCCACCAGAATCTCGCCGGCCGTGCCACCGCGGTACCTCTTCCAGCGCGCGGGGTCGGTGTTGTTCCGTCCGATCGCGCATGCGCCGCCCGGTCCGAACGACACCGACACGGCGTGCCCGAGCGGCAGCGCCTCCGGCAGGCCCCCCTGCAGCCCCACGGCGCAGATGCCGGTGACGCGCGCCACGGGCTGGCCGAAATCGCTCGCGAACAGGACCTTCGAGCCGTCCGGCGTCCAGCCAAGAACCGTGCACGGCCCGCCGAGGTGCGTCAACCGTCGTGCCGGCCCGCCCGCCGAGTCCATCACGTACACCTCGGGCACACCCTCCTCGCGCCCGGTGAAGGCGATCCAGCGTCCGTCCGGAGAGAACGCCGGGAACGACACCGCCCCCAGATTCGCGGTCAGCCGACGGGCCAGTCCACCTTCGGCCGGAACCTCCCACAGGTCGTCCTCGGACACGAACACGACCCGGTCTCCCCAGACGGTCGGAAAGCGATAGTAGCCTTGCAGGGCGGGCGCTCCTTCCATGATGGAAGGGTCTTACCCGCTGGGCATCCGGAATAGCCATGGCCTGCGACCCGTTCTAGGCCGCAGGCCGGAGGTGCGTTCCGATGGCTCGCTCCGCGCGGGCCAGAGCCTCTCGGCAGACTTCGAACAGCTCCCGAACCGGCTGCCCGCCCCGCGCCGCCAGCTCGAGCTTCTTCAGCGCCGCCGCGGCCGCCGTCGCCCCGATCGTGGCGCACCCGCCTTTCAGGCTGTGGGCGAGCTTCTCCACACTGTCCAGGCGTTCTTGCTCCACCGCTCCGGCGAGTCCCTCGAGGCTCGGCGCGAGGTTAGCGAGGAAGGTCTCCAACACCTCCCGCTGGAACTCCGGATCGTCGCCGCACGTCTCGCTCAGCGCCTTCGGATCGAAGTCGGGTCCCTCGATCAGCACGGGGGTCGGCGCGGCGCCCTCGCCCTGCCGAAGCGCCTTGAGCAGAGCGCGGCGGAGCGCCTCGAGCGTGACCGGCTTCGCCACGTAGTCGTCCATGCCGGACTGGATGCAGCGCTCGATGTCCTGCTGCATGGCGTTGGCCGTGAGCGCCACGATCGGCAGGTGCCGACCCGACTCCCGCTCGCGCCGGCGGATCTCCTCGGTGGCCTCGTAGCCGTCCATCTCGGGCATCTGGCAGTCCATCAGTACCAGATCGAACCCGCCCTCCATGGCCGCGGCCACCGCCTCCCTTCCGTTCGGCACACACTCCACCTCGATGCCGAGCCGCCTCAGCATCCGCTCCGCCACGCGGCGGTTGACCTCGTTGTCCTCCGCGACGAGCACCCGGAAGCCCTCCAAGCTCTCCTCGCGGTTCCCCTCCTGACGCTCTGCGGAGCCCGTTCTGGTCGCTCCCACGCCCAGCGCCTCGGCGAGGTGACGGAACAGCTGGGCGCGCCGAACCGGCTTGGTCAGCCAGCGGTCGAAGCGGCCGCCGGAGTCCGCCAGCTGCTCCCTGAGCCGCGCGTCCACCGACGAGAGAGCGACGATCGGCTTGTCTCCCCACCAGATGGACTCGCGAAGACGCCTCGCCACCTCGAAGCCGTCCATCTCCGGCATGTGGATGTCGAGTACGACCGCGTCGCAAGGCATGCCTGCGGCGGCCTCGCGAACCTTCTCCAGAGCCTCCGGCCCGGAGGAAGCCTGCTCCACCCAGCAGCCCGCGGCCTGCAGGTGCTCCGCCACGATCTTGCGGTTCGTCTCGTGGTCGTCCACGACCAACACCCTCTTGCCAGCGAGCGCGCTCTCCATGACCTCCGGCTGCCGGCCCTCCGCAGGCTCGAAGGGCAGGTCGACGGTGAAGGTGCTTCCCTTGCCGAGGGTGCTCTCCACGTGGATGCGGCCACCCATGAGCGTGACGAGACGGCGCGTGATGCTCAGCCCCAGACCGGTTCCGCCGTGCTTCCTCGTGGTGCTGCCGTCCGCCTGGGTGAAGCTCTCGAAAATCTGCTCCAGCTTGTCGGGAGGGATTCCCAGGCCTGTGTCGGACACCTTCAGCCTCACGAGCGGCTGGCCGGTGAGGGAGCTGGCCGTCATGGCCTCGACCATCACCTCTCCGTGCTCGGTGAACTTGACCGCGTTGCCCAGGAGGTTGGTCAGGATCTGCTTGAGGCGAACCGGGTCTCCCTGCAGCCAGTCCGGCAGATTCGGGTCATAGCGGCACAGGAGCTCGAGGCCCTTCTCCTGGGCGCGCACGGCCACCACGTCGGCCACCTCCTCCAGAAGGCTCCGCAGGTCCAGGGGGATCTGCTCGATCGCCATCTTGCCCGCCTCGATCTTGCTGAAGTCCAGGATGTCGTTGATCACCTCCAGCAGCAGCTCGGAGCTTTTGCGGATCGCCAGCGCGTACTCCTGCTGCTCGGGGCTCAGCATCGTCTCGAGGAGCAGGTCCGTCATACCGACCACGCCGTTGAGCGGCGTGCGGATCTCGTGGCTCATGTTCGCGAGGAACTCGCTCTTGGCCCGGTTGGCGGCCTCGCTCTCGATCGCCAGTTCCTGCGCCTGCCGGAGGGCATCCTCCAACTCCCGGTTGGCCCAAGACAGGGCTTCCTCGGCCTCCTTGAGCTGGGTGATGTCCCGCGCGACGAGCGAGACGAACTTCAGGACCCCGTCCTCGTCCCGATGCCCGACGATCGACAGGTGCACCTGCACCTCGCGCCCGTCCCCCGTGGCGAACGTGCCCTCTCCCACCCAGCTGCCCTGCTCCGTCGCGATCTGGACGCTCCGGCGCATCACCGGCCGCCATTCCTCGGTCGCGAAGGCGTAGACGGGCTCGCCACGGAGCTCGTCGACCGACGCTCGTCCCAAGAGCCTCACGGCGGCGGCGTTGGCGTAGGTCGGGTGGAGCGACGCGTCCGCGATCACGACGAGGTCCGGCGAGGCCTCGATCGCTCTCGCCAACAGCAGGTTCTGCTCCTGGGCCAGCGAGATGTCCGTGACGTCGAGGCTCACTCCGTGCACCACCAGCGGGTCCACGGAGCGCACGACGCCGGTCAGGCGGCTGATCCGCTCCTCGCCGCTCAGAGTCCTCACCCGAATCTGGACCGTCCTCCGGGCCCCGATCTCCGGTCGCTCCAACACGGCGGAGACTTCCCTGAGCAGCAAGGGTGCGTCGTCGGGGTGCACGTGTCGCGCGACGAAATCCTCCATCCGCTGGAGCAGCGGCGCGGACGGCTCCGGATAGCCGAGGAACCGGAGCTGCTCCACCGAGCTCTCGAACAGGCCCGAGGAGGGATAGAGCTTCCAAGCGTGGATGCGAGCGAGGCGCTGGGCCTCGTCCAAGTCGTCGTTCAGCGCCCTCAGCATCTCGTCGGCGTTCTTCTCGTCGGTGACGTCCTCCACCACGAAGACGGATCCTCCGCCGTCGCTGGGGGCGAAGCACCGCACCTGGAGCCAGCGGGAGCCTTGGCCCGCGCCGGTGCGCAGCACGCGCTCGACCGCCGTTCCGGCCTGGCGGCATTCGCCACTCAGCGCTTCGAGCTGGTTCGCCAGTTCGAACCCGAACGCCTCGCCGATGGTCAAGCCCAGAGGATTCACGCCGGTGCGCATCGACAGCCGGGCGGCTTCGTTCGCCAGAACGATCCGGCCCAGATCGTCAACCCGGACCAGCCCCAGCGGCATGTTGGTCACCAGATCGCAGAACCTCGCCTCGCTCGACCTCAGCTCCGCGTCCACGCGCAGGCGTTCGGTCGCATCGCGACCCACGCCGTAGAGAACGGCCTCCTCCGGGTCGCCGACGAACCTCCATTCGATCCACCGGCGCTCCCCGTCCTTGGCGACGAACCGTAGCACGATGGATGCGGAGCCCTCGGCCCCCGAGCCAACCTCCGCAAGCACGCGGCGCAGCTCGTCCTGGTCGTCCGGGTAGCAAAGCTCGAGGACGGAGCGACCGAGAAGATCGTCCGGGACGACTCCCAAGGTCTGTCTCCAGGCCTCGTTCGCCAGCAGGACCAGACCCTGGCGGTCCATCATCACCGTCAGGTCTCGGGAGATCTCGAACAGCCTCGCGAACGACTCGGCCCTCGCCAAGGCGTCCCGCGCAGTCTGCAGAACCTGATGACGCTCCTCCTCGATGCCGAGCGCGGAAGCGGCCACTCGAAGCATCGACAGGTCGTTCTCGGTCGCCTCGATGGCGGAAGGCCAGAACACCGCCAAGGCGCCCACAACCTGTCCGCCCGCCGAGACGCCCCTCAGCTCCAGCACCCCGGTTCGACCGCCGAGCACGGCCTCCGTCCGACGCGCGGCGCCCGGCCCATGGCCCTCCGAGAGGAACCTCGCACACTCCGGCACAAGCTCGGCCCCCTGCCGGAGGCCCCAGCCCCGCAGGGACGCTGCGAAGCCATCCTCCGACCGCACGTACAACCCGACCGTGCCGAGCAGCAGGTGTTCGCAGGCTCCGATCAGAGCGTGCATGTTCGCCACCGGATCCGCGCCGAACGACAGGAACGTGTCGCCCACGACCCGCAGGCGTCGCGCGGACTCCGCCTGGGCCGTGACGTCCACGAGGGCACCGAGACCCCTTTCGCCGATCCGGACCATGCGCAGGAACACCCTCTTGCGGCCCTGTTGCAGACCAACCGACGGCAATTCCAGGCGCCCGCTCTCCATCCAGCGCGAGCACGACTCCCGGTCGGCACCCTCAACCCCGAGCACCTCGAGCCAAGACGATCCGCCGGTCTCCGGCGCGTGCCCGAGCAGCTCCGCCATCGCCTGGTTGGCTCGAACCAGGAGGCCGGCCCGATCCACTTCGAACAGGGGGATGGGCGCCTCCTCGAAGAGCGAGCGGAACCTCTGCTCGCTTTCCGCCGTGCGCTTCTCCGACTGCTCCCGCTCGGTCAGAGCCCGTTCCAGCGACGCCGCCAGCAGGGCCAGCTCGTCCTCCCCTGGAAGTGCGAGGCTCCCCCGCTCCCCCGCCTGCCACCTCTGCAGGCCTTGCGCGAGCTGGCTGAGTGGCCGAACGGTCCGCAGGGTCACGACCTGGAACACCAAGCCGGCGAACAGCAGGAACGCGACGCTCGAGGCCACCCAGGGTGCGTAGGCGAGAACCTCCTCCCAGGCCCCGCTAGACTTCTGGTCCTCGATCTCGATCACCAGGAACACCGGCTCGTTGACGTTGAGAGCCTCGGACAGCCTCCGGCTCTTCAGATAGACGACTTCGCCCGTCTCGCCGGGCAGGACCACGGGCCTCTGCCACGCCGGGCGGAGCGCCCGCAGCACCTCCTCATGTTGCCCGCTCACCCAGCCGGCCCGGCGCAGCGATGGATCGCCGAGGAGCGCCATGACCCTGCCAACAGCGGGCAGCCGCTCCACCTGCCTCTTCAAGACCCCCTCGTAGGCTTCGAAGGACTTCTGGCTGGCGAGCAGGTCCTCCACCACGGCCGCCACCGTGGTGCCCACGGCCTCGCTCTTCGCGTTCAACTGGCGGTTCCAAGCCAAGCGCGTGGCCCAGGCGCTCGCCAGAGCCAGTCCAAGGCCGCAGACCGCGATCGGCAGGAACATCCCGACCGCGAGCGAGCGGCGTACCGTCCACCGTCTCCAACCAGCCGCCCAGGGCGCATCCATGACTACCAGTCGGGATGATCGGCATTCGGACCGGCGCTCTGCACCGCGCCTCGCCGACAAACGGGGCTACGGCAGGGTCGCCGCGGCACGGGCGGTGGTCGGGGCGACAGGATTCGAACCTGCGACCTGCTGCACCCAAAGCAGCCGCGCTACCAAACTGCGCCACGCCCCGCCGGCCGCAAGAGGTTACCCGACGTTCGCCGAAGGTACACTGCGCGCCATCCGGGCCCGTAGCTCAGAGGTTAGAGCGTGCGGCTCATAACCGCTTGGTCGTGGGTTCGAACCCCACCGGGCCCACCAGGGCCGGGTCCTCAGTGCGGGCGGCCGAAGCGGGGGATCGGAAGAACGATCCATTCTGCGCGGCCGATGATCGCCTCGCGCGGCACCAGTCCCCAGCCTCGGCTGTCGAACGAGCCGTTCCGGTTGTCGCCCATCATCAGATAGTGCCCGGGCGGGATCGGCGCTGGCGGCAGGGCCTTCAGCGCCGCCATGGTATCCACGTCGTCGACGCGAAACGCGGGCGCGGTCCGCTCGGTGTCGTTCACGAAGTCGCCGTGGATGGTCAGAGGGATGTACTGGCCGTGGAACTTGACCAGCTTGAAGTCGTAGGCCGGCTGGGCTGCGACCTCGTCGGGGGATAGCCGAACGAAGCGATCCACGCCCAGCTGCAGGGTGAACGTCTTGTACGGCTCGTCCACCGGCTTGCCGTCGCGGTAGAGCACGTTGTTCCGCACCTCGATCACCTGGCCGGGAACGCCGACGCAGCGCTTGACGAAGTCCACGTTCACGTCGCCGTCCCGATCGAGCATCTGCTGCGGCACCGCCTCCTTGGGCGGGCGGAACACGACGATGTCGCCGACCTTCGGATCGCTGTACCGGTAGATCGCCTTGTTCGCCACGATGAAGTCGTTCACCATCAGCGTGAACACCATCGAGCCGGACGGGATCCGGAACATCTGGATCGCGAACGGGCGCAGCAGCAGGAACACCAGGATCGCCGCGTAGATGATCGCGTCGCTCGTGTCATTCACGAAGCGGACGATCGGGTACACCCCGCCGCGCAGGTGCGGAGGCGTGTTCAGGATGTACCGGTGCACCAGCAGACGGACGGCGGTGAGCACCGCGACCAGGATCAGAATCCTGCTCAGCGGGGTTCGCGCCAGCGCGTCGATCGTGGTGGCGAGGTCCCCGGCCTCGGTCTGGGCCAGAAGCTGCCAAAGAGGCATCAGCGGCGCTCTTTGATCCGGGCTTCCTTGCCGACCTTCTCGCGCAGGTAGTAGAGCTTGGCGCGGCGAACGAGACCGTGCCGCACGACCTCGAACTTGGCGACGTTGGGCGAGTGCAGCGGGAACGTGCGCTCCACCCCGACGCCGTTGCTGATCTTCCGCAGCGTCACCGTCTCGGCGATGCCGCCGTGCTTCAGAGCGATCACCACGCCCTCGAAGATCTGGATGCGCTCCTTGCCCGCCTCGCGGACCTTCACGTGCGCGCGGACGGTGTCGCCCGGCCGGATCTCGGGAAGGTCGGTCTTGAGGCACGGGGCGACGACGCTCTGCAAGATGGCTGCTTTCGACATGGCGGTCAAACTCCGGCAACGGGGCGGCCTGATGCCCGACGTTGGCTGTCCGAAGCGCTATTGTAGCAGGTCCAGATCGCCTTTTTCCAGCCGGGCCCTGCAGAACAGGTCGGGCCGCCGCTCGCGAGTGAGGCGCAGGGCCTGCGCCCTCTGCCATCGCCGCGCGGCGCCGTGGTCGCCCGACAGCAGCTCGTCCGGCACGACCAATCCCTCGACCTCCCTCGGGCGGGTGTACTGGGGCGCGCTCAGCAGACCGTCCTGGTGGCTGTCCTGCCGCAGGCTCCCCTCCGAACCCACCACGCCTGGCACCAGCCGTACCACCGCGTCGGCCATCGCAAGGGCCGGAATCTCACCCCCCGTGAGAACGAAGTCCCCGAGGCTGAAGACGTGCGTCCCCACCAGCAGCCGGGAGCGATCGTCGATGCCCTCGTACCGCCCGCAGACGAACACCACCTCGGGCCTCCTCGAGAGCTCCTCCGCCGCCCGCTGGTCGAAGCGCTCGCCCGTGGGGTCGGTGAACACCACCGCCGCACCCTCGGACGGCATTAGCCACCGCACGGCGGCGACCACCGGCTCGGCCTTGATCAGCATGCCGTCGAACCCGCCGAAGGGTCGGTCGTCGACGGTCCGGTGGCGGTCGTAGACGAAGTCGCGGGGGTCGGCGGCCACGTACCGCACGAGTCCGCGCTCGGCTGCCCGGCCTAGCACGCCGTGCCTCAGCGCGCCCAGCACCATCTCGGGGAACAGAGTGACGAAACCGACCCTCATCCGACCACCGACCGCTCCATCCTACCTGCCCAACCCCAAGGTAAGATGCTGGCGAATCTGCCCCAGGCAAGGAGCGCTCGATGAACATCCCTTCTGAACTCAAGTACACCAAGTCCCACGAGTGGGTCCGCTTCGAGGACGGCGTGGCCGTCGTGGGCATCACCGACTTCGCGCAGTCCGAGCTCGGCGACGTCGTCTACGTCGAACTCCCCGAGGTCGGACGCGAGCTGAGCGAGGACGAGGCCTTCGGAACCGTCGAGAGCGTGAAGACCGTCAGCGAGCTGATCTCGCCGGTCCCCGGCAAGGTGGTCGAGGTGAACCCCGCGCTGGCCGACAAGCCCGAGCTGGTCAACAGCGACCCGTACGGCGAAGGCTGGATGGTCAAGATCGCCGTGAGCGGAGAGGCGCAGGGCCTGCTCTCCGCCGACGAGTACGCCGCGATCACCGAATAACCAAAGAGAAGATGCCCTACATCCCCCATACCGACGAGGACCGCCGAGAGATGCTCGCGGCCATCGGGGTGGGATCCATCGACGAGCTCTTTCGGGACATCCCGGAAGAGCTTCGTTTGAGAGAGCCCCTCGATCTGCCGCCCTCGATGGACGAGTACCACCTCCAGCGGCACTTCTTCCAGCTCGCGGCGCAGAACCGATCGTCCGCCAACGCGCTGTGGTTCCTCGGCGCGGGCCTCTACGACCGCTACATCCCAGCGACCGTGCCCGCCGTCGTCTCCCGAGGCGAGTTCCTGACCTCCTACACGCCGTACCAGCCGGAGCTGTCGCAGGGATACCTGCAGGCCATCTACGAGTTCCAAACGATGGTGGCCCACCTGTACGGCATGGACATGGCCAACGCTTCGATGTACGACGGAGCGACCGCCATGGCCGAGGCCGCCATCATGGCCCACGGCCTCAACGGGAGGCCGAAGGTCTGCGTGTCCTCCGCCGTTCATCCGGTCTGGCGCCAGGTCCTGCGCACCTACTGCTGGGCGGTGGACGTCGAGGTCGTGGAGGTCCCGCACACCGACGGCGCCACCTGCGACTTCTCCGCGGTGGACGATCAGACGGCCTGCGTCATCGTGCAGTACCCGAACTTCTTCGGCGTGATCGAGAACCTGGCCGCTGCGCGCGACGCGGCCCGGGCGGCGGGCGCCCTGTTCATCGTCGCGGCCGACCCGACGGCGATGGGCCTTCTGCCACCGCCGGGCGAGTTCGACGCCGACGTGGTGGTCGGCGAGGGCCAGCCGCTGGGCATCCCGATGGGATTCGGCGGCCCCCTTCTGGGTCTCTTCGCGTTCAAGAGGCAGTACCACCGCTCCTTCCCCGGCCGCATCGTCGGCCGCACGCAGGACAAGGACGGCAACCCCGGGTTCGTCATGACGCTCCGCACCCGCGAGCAGGACATCCGGCGCGAGAAGGCCACCTCCAACATCTGCACGAACTCCGCGCTGATGGGCCTCTGCGCCACCGTGTATCTGGCCGCCCTGGGCAAGAACGGCCTGCGCCAGGTCGCCGAGACGACGGTGCGCAACACACGCTACGCCATCTCCAGGCTGACGGAGGCGGGAGGCCGGCTGCGCTTCGGTGGCAGGGTGTTCGGCGAGTTCGTGCTGGAGCTGGATCGCGACGCCGAGGACGTTCAGCGCAGGCTGCTGGATCGCGGCATCATGGCGGGCCTGCCGCTCGGACGCTTCTATCCCGGGATGGAGAACTGCCTGCTGGTGGCCGTCACCGAGTGCCGCCTCAAGGATGAGATCGACCTGTATGCGAAGGAACTGAAGGAGGTGCTGGCGTGAGTCGCGAGAAGCGCGTGCCGGACATGAGGCTGCTGTTCGAGAAGTCCCGGCCCGGCCGGGTTGGCTGCAACCTTCCCGCGCCGACCACGCCCGAGGTCGATCTGGAGCGGGAGCTCGGGGCACTGAGGAGCGACCTCACCCTGCCGGAGCTCTCCGAGCTCGAGGTGCTCCGCCACTTCACGCACCTGAGCCACATCAACTACGGCATCGAGACGGGCTTTTATCCGCTCGGCAGCTGCACGATGAAGTACAACCCGAAGGTCAACGAGCGCGTGGCTGGGCTTTCGGGCTTCGCGGGCATCCACCCCCTGCAGCCGGAGGAGACCGTGCCCGGCGCGCTGGAGGTGCTGCTGAGCGTGCAGGAGATGCTGGAGGAGATCACCGGTTTCGACCACGTCACCCTCCAGCCGCTGGCGGGGGCTCACGGCGAGCTGACCTGCCTGATGCTCATCAAGGCGTACCACGAGTCACGTGGCGAGGGCGGTCGCAAGGTGGTCCTGGTGCCCGACAGCGCGCACGGCACCAACCCGGCGAGCGCGGCGCGCGCCGGCTACCGGGTCAAGCCGATCCCGACGAACGACGACGGCCTCACCGACCTCGAAGCACTGAAGGCCGCGCTGGGGCCGGACACCGCCGCGCTGATGCTCACCAACCCGTCCACCCTCGGCCTGTTCGAGCGCAACATCGCGCAGATCTGCGAGATGGTGCACGAGGCCGGGGCGCTCGTGTTCTGCGACGGAGCGAACATGAACGCCATGGTGGGGACCACCCGCCCCTCGGACCACGGGTTCGACTGCATGCACCTCAACCTGCACAAGACGTTCAGCACGCCCCACGGGGGCGGCGGGCCGGGCTGCGGCGCCATCGGCGCGAACGAGCTGCTGGCTCCGTTCCTGCCCACCCCGGTCCTGGTCCGTCGGGACGGCAAGGCGGCCTTCGACCACGATCGGCCTCGGTCGATCGGGAAGGTGTCGCCTTACTACGGGCAGTTCCTCCTCGCAGTCCGGGCGCTCAGCTACCTTCTGGCCTTCGGACGGGAGCATATGGCCGAGATCTCCCGGCACGCGGTGCTGAACGCCAACTACGTGCAGGCGAGGCTCAAGGACGTGCTCCCGCCGGCGCACGACCGCTTCTGCATGCACGAGTGCGTCTTGACGGCCTCGCCCTACAAGAAGCAGGGGGTCCGCGCCCTGGACATCAGCAAGCGGCTCATCGACTATGGGTTCCACCCGCCGACGAACTACTTCCCGCTGATCGTCCCCGAGGCGCTGATGATCGAGCCGACGGAGACCGAGACCAAGGAGACGCTGGACGCGTTCTGCGACGCCCTCCGCGCGATCTGCGCCGAGGCGACCGAGAACCCCGATCTTCTGCACCAGGCGCCGACGACGCAGGTGGTCGGCCGCTTGGACGAGACGGCGGCCGTGAAGAACCTGGACGTCTGCTGGC
>CALGMO010000134.1 GCA_937961665.1 uncultured Fimbriimonadaceae bacterium | reverse complement strand
CCGCCTACGCGCTGTTCACCACGGCCTACGGCGTGTTCTACATCCTGATCCTGCTGATCGGCGCGATGCTGATCTTCGACAAGCGAGAGGTCTGACGGTGAAGAAGCGATCGACGTTGCTCGCCGTGCTCGCCGCGCTGTTTCTGGCGCAGGCCGCCCTGCACGCGTTCGTCATCTTCCCGCGGTGGAAGAGGGACTACGCCCCCAAGCAGGCCGGCCAGTCGGCCGCCGGGCTCGATCCCGCCCAGTTCCTGTTCGCGCTGGTCGGCTTCAAGGAGTTCATCGCGGGCATCCTGTGGGTCCGCGCGGATTCGTTCTTCGAGCAGGGCAACTACGACGCGGTGCTGCCGATCATCCGGCTGGTCACGTGGCTGGACCCGCACCAGATCGACGTGTACGCCACCGGAATGTGGCACATCGGCTACAACTTCACCGACACGGAGCAGCGCTCGGACCGCCGGTACATCCCGGTCGCGCTGGCGTTCGGCGCGGAGGGCGCGCGCAACAACCCCACCACGTATGAGCTGTTCTTCGAGACGGGCTGGCTCTGGTACCACAAGATCGACGACAACTACGAGAACGCCGTGCGCTGGTGGGAGGAGGCGATGAAGCGCAAGGACATGCCTCCCGCCCGCAAGAACCTGCTCTCTCCGGCCTACCAGCGAAACGGGCAGATCCGCGAGGCGCTGGACCTGTACTACAAGCTCTACGACGAGGCCGTGGAGCGGGCGAAGAAGGACAACGCCTTCGGAAACCTGCAGATCCGCGACACCATCGAGCGTAACATCGACACGATGCTGGTGCGCATGGTGCAGCGCGGCTGGGTGGCCCAGCAGAAGGGCTACTACGACCAGGGCGACTACGACACCAAGCCTCCGTTCGACGTGGGCTTCAGCGTCCGCGCGACGGTCGAGGAGCCGGCGGTCATCCGCTTCCAGGGCACCTGGAACGTGCTTCCGGTGGGCACGCGCATCCGCGTCGTGCTGAAGGACAAGGACATGCCCAACGACCAGCCCGGAGGCATGCAGTGGGACCAGGGCACGGCCGTGAACCTGGACGTGCCGGTCGGCCTGACCTTCATGCAGGAGCAGCTGTTCGTGCGGAACCGGCGGTTCGACAAGCGGGTCGACATGAGCAACGACCGCACCATGTACCCGTTCAAGTCGGACCGGTACGTGCTGGAGTTCTACTACAACCCGCGCAGCGCCCCGCCCCACATCCAGGACAAGTTCGGCTACAACGGCGAGGGCATGACGGACAAGAACTTCCTGAACACCGAGGTCCGCAAGGGCCAGCGCGTCGTGTTCGCTCGGCTGGAGCTGACGCGCGACCAGATCCTGAGGCGCGGCCGCTGGATGGACGAGGTTCCGTTCGTGCAGACGCCGAACTACGTCGCTCCCAACGTGCGGCAGGAGAAGAGCGACGTGATCATCGTGCCGGGCATCCTTGCCGGCGACAAGCCGCAGCAGTAGCGGCCCGAGAAAACTGAGAGAGCTCCGTGCCGACGAGACCGGCGGGGTGTACAATACACCTCGCCGGGAACTGCGCGGCTGAAGGACGGCGAACCCCGCCAGGGCCGGACGGCAGCAACGGTAAGCCGCACCTCGGTGCGACGCATCCTTCCCGGCACGGAGCCCTCGGTGTCTTACGTTTCCCTCTACCGCAAGTACCGGAGCCAGACGTTCGGCGACCTGGTCGGACAGGGCCACGTGGTGCGCACGCTGCAGTCGGCCATCGAGTCGGGCCGCATCGCTCAGTCGTACCTGTTCACCGGACCGCGGGGGACGGGCAAGACCTCCACCGCCCGCCTGCTGGCCAAGGCGCTCTGCTGCGAGAAGGGGCCAACCGTCGAACCCTGCAACGAGTGCTCCCTCTGCCGGGCGATCACCGAGGGCTCCTGCATGGACGTGCTGGAGATGGACGCGGCGAGCGAGGCCGGCGTGGAGGAGGTCCGGGAGGCGATCATCAGCGTCACCGAGTACCGTCCGCTCCAGGCGCGCTACAAGGTGTTCATCATCGACGAGGTCCACGACCTTTCGGCCAAGGCGTTCGACGCGCTGCTCAAGACGATCGAGGAGCCGCCGCCCCACGTGGTGTTCATCCTCGCGACCACCGAGTACTCCAAGGTCCCCCCCACGATCCGGTCGCGGTGCCAGAAGTTCGAGTTCCACCGGGCGAGCCTAGCCGACCTGCGTCGCCGCATCGAGCATGTGGCGAGGGCGGAGGGAGTGGAGATCGAGCCCGCCGCCGTCGGTGCGATCGCGCGCATGGCCGACGGAGGCTTCCGCGACGCGCTGACCCTGCTCGAGCACGCGATGATGACCTCCGAGGGGACGATCACGCTGCAGCACGTGTACGACCAGCTGGGCCTCATCGCAGATGAGGTCAGCGACCGCATCCTCCTGGCCATCCGCAACGGGGACGTGAAGGAGATTCTGGAGGCCATCGAGGGAGTGGCCAGGCTGGGAAGGGACCCGAAGTCGATCGTAGAGTCTCTTCTGCATCGTCTGGCGGACATGACCCGCGCCGCGTACGGCGTCTCCACCTCCGACGGCGAGGCCGCCCAGGACGCGGCCCTCAACGCCACAGCCAGCCAGCTGGGGCTCGACACGATCCTCCGCCTGAGGGCCGAACTCAGCGACGTGCTGAGGGCGTTGCGCGACGTCACGATGCCCCGGCTCTGGTTGGAGTCCCAACTCGTCAAGCTGTCCCGACCCTCCGCCCCCGAGCAGCCGGCACCGGCGGCCCCCAGGCAGGTCGCGGAGCCCGGCGCCCAGCGCCCGCGGCCTGCCGGCCCTTCCTCCAAGCCGGCGGGACCCCCGCAGGAGGAGCCGCTGCCGACCCCGGCGGCGAGCGGTCCGGGCGAGCGGGGTCGGGAAGCGGGGCAGCCCGCCGCAGAGCCGCTCCGTGTGCCAGTCCCGGAGACCTCCGAGTCGTCCGACGCGGATGGGCCGCTGGCGCAGGCCCGCACGGCGTGGGCGGAGGTCGTGCGGGTGCTCTCCGAACAATCGAGGCTGATGCGCATGCACCTGGAGATGACCAGGGTCGCGCGGACCGAGGGGGCGCGGGTGGTCGTCGAGTTCGACCGACAGATCGACCTTGGCTGGGTCCAGGGCTCCAGCAAGCGGATCGGCGCGATCCGCCAGGAGTTCGAGGCGAGGATGCCGGGCGCGGAGCTCGCGCTGGAGGCCTCTCCGGGCCGGGAGAGGGAGGCCGAGAGCGGGGACGCGCAGACGGTAGAATTGGAGCTCGAGGGTCAGGCCCTGATGGAGAGGGTGAGGACCTTGCTCAAGGAGCCCCAGGACGCGCAGGGCAATCGAGGCAACCCATGAAACTTCCCAAGAACTTCGGTGGACAGGGCTTTGGAGCCATGATGCAGCAGGCCAAGGCCGCCATGGCCCGGGCCCAGCAGCTCGAGGAGGAGCTCAAGGCGGAGCGCATCGCGGTGGACAAGGGTCCGGTGAAGGCCCTCTTCGACGGCACTGGTCAGATTCTCAAGCTGAGCATCGACAAAACGATCGTGGATCCGGAAGACGTCGAGGCCCTGGAGGACCTGATCGTGAGCTGCATCCGCGACGGCTTCGAACAAGCCACCAACCTCCGGGACAGCAAGGTCCAGCAGATCGTTCCGAAGATTCCGGGCCTCTGAATGCTGTTCGCACGCCCGCTGGCCGAGCTGGTTGCCGAGCTGGAGAGGCTTCCGGGCATCGGCCCCAAGTCGGCCCAGAGACTGGCCTTCCATCTGCTCCGGCTTCCGGACGAGGCCGTTTTCCGGCTCGCCGACGTGCTGCGCTCGGCGAAGCTCAGCCTGCGGTTCTGCGGCCGCTGCCAGAACTTCAGCGAGGAGGAGCTGTGCGAGATCTGCCGCGATCCGAGCCGGGATCCGTCGACGATCTGCGTGGTCGCGGAGCCCCGCGACGTCGGCGCGATGGAGCGGATCCACGAGTACAGGGGCCTGTACCACGTGCTGCATGGGTTGCTGGACCCCATGGCGGGCGTCGGGCCGGAGCGGCTTCGTATCCAGGAGCTCGTAGCGCGCGTGCCTGCGGGGGTCGTGGAGGTGATCGTGGCCACAAACCCCACGGCCGAGGGCGATGCGACCGCCCTGTATCTGGCCCGCCTTCTCAAGCCTCTCGGGGTCAAGGTGACCCGGCTCGCCCACGGCATGCCGTACGGCGGCGAGCTGGACTACGCCGACACCGCGACCCTGCACAGCGCCCTCCGCTTCCGTCGTGAGCTCTAGAACGCTCCAGATCGGCGTCCTGCTGGGCAGCCAGCTCGCCATCGGTTCGGCCGCGCTGATGGCTCGGGCTGGCCTCGAGGCGGGCGCCGGGCCCCTGGAGCTGGCGTTCTGGAGGCTGGTCGTCGCCTGGCTGACGGTCGTGGTCTTGGCCCGGCTGTTGCCCACGCCGTCGGCGCCCGTCACGGGGAGGGACCGATGGGTTGCGGTCGCCGGGGGGCTTTTCCTCGGCTGGCACTTCGCCCTCTGGTTCTTCTCGCTGGGCGAGATTTCGGTGGCTCTGTCCACGCTGCTCGTCTGCACCAGTCCGATCTGGGCCGGCCTGCTCGAGGCCGTGGTCCTGAGAAGGCCTCCCAAGCCGATGTTCTGGCTGGGCGTGGCGACCGCGCTCGCCGGGGTCGCGATGGTCGTTGGGGCGGAGCGCGTCGGTGGCGGCTCCAATCTTCTTCTGGGCGGCCTGGCTGCCGCTGCCGGAGCCGGCTGCCTGGTGCCGTACCTCCTGGCGGGCAAGGTGCTGCAGCGGCGGTACGGGCTGTGGAGGAGCGTCGGCTGGACCTACGGTCTCGCGGGGGCCACGCTCGTGCCGCTGCTGGCGATGCAGGGCGGATGGGCGCGGTTGGCGCCGCCGGGCTCGGCGGGCGTGTGGCTGGCGGTGTTGGGCATGGCGCTCGTGCCGCAGCTGTTGGGGCACACCGCACTCAACTGGTCGATGCGCTGGTTTCCCGCGAGCACGGTTGGCTTGGCCACCCTCCTCGAGCCGGTCTTCGCGGCGCTGCTCGCCTGGCCGCTCTTCGGCGAGCCCGTGCGCCCGCTGCAGGCGGTCGGGGCCGCCGTGCTCCTGATCGGCGTCGGCCTGGGGATCGGCGCCGAGGAGCGGAGCGGGTAGCCGGTGCATTGTTGCTCTCTTTGGCGCAAGGAGGGCCGTAAGGCCCAGACCTGCGTGCCATCATATTCACCGGGCTTTCCTTCGGGATAGACATTGGGGCTGAAGGCTATGCTGGTCGCTCTCATCGTGTTCGTGACCGTTGGGGTTGTGTTCATGGCGGCCACGTTCCTGTTGTCCCGTCTGCTGCGGCCCCATCGCCCCAACCCGGTCAAGCTCCAGTCGTACGAGTGCGGTCCGGAGCCGTTCGGCGACGCGTGGCGGCAGATGAACCTGCACTACTACGTGTTCGCGATCCTGTTCGTCCTGTTCGACGTGGAGGCCGCGTTCCTGTTCCCGGTGGCCTTGGCTCTCGGGAAGCTGGGATGGTTCGCGTTCTTCGAGGTGCTGGTGTTCGTCGGCCTTCTGCTGATCGGCTGGTACTACGCCAAGAAGGTCGGGGGGATGGAATGGGAGAGGTGAGCCCGGACCTGCAGAGCAGGGTGGTGAAGTTCCCCGGCGGAGGGGTTCTCGTCGCGGGCATCGACGAGATCTTCAACTGGGCCCGCAGCAACTCGATGTGGTCGCTGACCTTCGGCCTGTCGTGCTGCGCGATCGAGATGATGGCCACGGCCGCGTCGCACTACGACCTGGACCGGTTCGGCATTCTGTTCCGGGCCACGCCCCGCCAGGCGGACGTGATGATCGTCGCCGGTTGGGTCAGCGTCAAGATGGCCCCGTTCATCCGGCGCCTGTACGACCAGATGCCGGAACCCAAGCACGTGCTGGCCATGGGCGGATGCGCTTGCGCGGGCGGCCCCTACCGGGACTCCGAGACGATCGTCAAGGGCGTCGGAGAGATCGTGCCTGTGGACGTGTTCGTGTACGGCTGCCCGCCACGCCCCGAGAACCTGATCCACGGGCTCATCAAGCTGCAGGAGCGGATTCGCGAGGAGAGCATCCTGGGCATCAAGAGCCGGGAGCCGATCACGGTGGGTGGCTGATGGAGAGGGATTTCGAGAGCGCGCTCCGCACGGCGCTGGCCGGTCTGCCGGAAGGAGCTGTGGAGTCGTGCGAGGTAGCCGGCTCGGTCGCCACGCTTCGGGTGGGTCTCGGCTCGCTCCGCGACGTTCTGTCGAGGCTGAAGGACTCGTCCGAGACGGGGTGCGACTTTCCGGCCAACCTCACCGCCTACGACACCGGAGAGGAGATGTTCCTCGTGTACAGGCTGGCGTCGATCGGGAACCGCTGGCAGGCGCTGGTTCTCTGCAAGGTGGACCGCGCGGAGCCTGCGGCGCCGTCGGTGACCGACCTGTGGCCGGGCTTCAACTGGTTCGAGCGGGAGGTCTACGACATGTATGGAGTCCGCTTCGAGGGCCATCCCGACCTGCGGCGCATCCTGCTGCCCGATGACTGGGAGGGCTTCCCGTTCCGGAAGGACTACGTTTCCACACCCAGCGGGTCGCCACTCCGCGGCCCCCAGCCGACCGACCGGGGGGCGCAGGGATGAGCCTCGAGCCCAAGGCGCCCGCGAGCGGGTCTGCCATCGATCCGCAGAGACTGCACCAAGAGATCCTCGACCTCGGCACCCAGGGCATGGTCATGAACATGGGGCCGCAGCACCCCAGCACGCACGGGGTTCTGCGGCTGATCCTGACCCTGGACGGGGAGGAGGTGATGGCCTGCGAGCCGGTCATCGGCTATCTGCACCGCGGCCTGGAGAAGATGGCCGAGCGCAGGCCCTACCGCCAGTTCCTGCCGTTCACCGACCGGCTGGACTACGTCTGCTCGCTGGCGAACAACCTCGCCTGCGCCCAAGCCATCGAGCGTCTGGCGGGCGTCGAGGTGCCGGAACGCGCCCAATGGCTGCGCGTGGCCCTGATGGAGCTCAACCGAATCGCCAGCCATCTGCTGTTCCTCGGCACGTTCGGCACCGACCTCGGGGCCACGACGATGCTGCTCTTCGCGTTCCGGGAGCGGGAGGAGG
>CALGMO010000133.1 GCA_937961665.1 uncultured Fimbriimonadaceae bacterium | reverse complement strand
TCCGGCATCGCCAGCACGAGTCTGGCCGCCTGGGACAGCGCCGACCCGAACGGGTCGTTGCCGAACTCCTCCTTCAGCGCCACCCCGGCCAGGCGGCGTTGCAGCAGCGCCGCCGCGTCCAGCGCACCCTCCGTCGCTCGGCGGATCGCCGGGTCCGCCTTGCCGCCGGTCTGCGCCCGGCGGACGAGGGCCTCCACCTCCGGGTCTCCCCCGAGCCGAGCGACCTCCTCCAGGCTGGCGAAGCAGGGCACGCTGGCCGAGGGGCTGGACAGCGCGAGCGGAAGCTCGGTGGTCAGGCCGACCGCGGACGCCACGGAGGCTTGGCCGCGCTCGGCCAGCTGGGCGACGTACCGCCCGAGCCAGCCGTCCCGCCGGGGACGCTCGGGGTCGGCGGTGTGCCAGATCTCCATGCTGCGGAAGTGGCTGCGGTTCGGGTTGGGATAGCCCACGCGCTGCACGGCGGCCGCCCGCCCCTCGCGGAACAGGCCGTGCAGGGGCTCTAGGGCGGGATGCAGGCCGATCGAGCCGTCCAGATCCAGCACCCGCTCGGCCGGCAGGGCCAAGGTCGGCCGGAGCGAGGCGTAGCGGGGGTCGCGGTAGGGGATCAGCGTGTTGAGCCCGTCGTTGCCGCCGCTGAGCTGGCACACCACCAGCACGCGGTTCGACGCCGCCTTGCGGCCCTGCGCCGCGCGGAGCGACTCCCCTCGCGCGAACGCCCCCAGCCATCCCGGCGCCGCCAAGCCGACGGCGACGGCGCCCGTGCGCCGCAGGAAGTCCCGCCTCGTGATTCCGTGGTCCATCGTTCCCCTCGCGGTTCGAGCCGACGCTCGGCAAGGACGACCCCGCGGGGCTCCGGTTCGGTGCGGGGGTATTCTGGCCGGCATGGCCTCCGCGCTGGGTCGCGTGCTCGTGCCGCTCCTCCTGTGCGTCGTGACGCTGGGGGTGTTCGCGAGGTTGCAGGACTTCGGCCCCGAGGGAGCCGTGCGCGCGTTCCATCGGGCGCTGGCGGAGGGGGACCTGCGGCGCATCGACGAGCTGACCCTGGAGGGGGCGCGCGAGCCTTGGGCCTCCTGGTACGTGCAGACCGTCGGGCCGCTCGTGCGCGAGTCGGACTTCGTCCGGGTGGAGCTGCAGGAGCGGGTTCCTCGCCGGGCGCTGGTGCTGTCCACGCTGTACCGGGGCGGCTGGCGGCTCAGCACCCTGTGGGAGGTGGCGCTGCTCGGGGGCCGGTGGCGCGTCCAAATGGTTCGGGTGCTGCCGCCCTACAACCTGCGCCCGGCCCCCAATCCCGTCTGGTGAGTCGGCCCGGTGGGGTTTAATGGAGCCATGAGGCAGTCCGGACGGGTGCACTGGATGGTCGCCGTGGCCATCGCACTGCTCGTCGCGATCGTCGTTCTGATCTTCTTCGCCGGCGAGTCGCCCGCGATGGTGTCGGGAAGGTTCCTGCTCGCCCTGCAGCAGCGCGACGTGGACACCCTGACGGAGCTGAGCTACGTTCCGGACGGCGACACGGAGGCCATCCGCAAGGACTGGGACTTCACCGTGAACGTCGCCAACCCCAACTACCGCTTCGTGTACAAGGTCCTGAGCGTGAAGGAGCTCGGCGGAGGCGAGGCCGTGGCGACGGTGCAGATGAAGAAGGACGCCTTCTCGCCCGCCGCGTACGACGAGAACTTCCAGATTCCGCTGGTCCGCAAGGACGGCCGGTGGAAGGTGGACGTGTACAACCTGAGCCGCAAGATGTACCCCGCGCTGCCGCGGCCGAGGGAGTGATCCGGTGCGCAGGCGGGCCGCGGAAACGAGGCGCTATCGCCTCGAGATGAACGAGAAGATCCTCGGCGCCGGGTTCCAGGGCTTCAACCGGTTCTTCGCTCTGGACGCCGCGGCCTACTCCGAGGGCGCGATCCCCGTGAAGATGAAGGAGCTCATGGGGCTGGTGGGCTCGATGGTGCTCCGGTGCAACGACTGCATCTTCTACCACCTGGACCGCTGCGTCACCGAGGGTTGCACGCGCGAGGAGATCCTGGAGGCGATGAACATCGCCCTGGTGATCGGCGGCTCCATCGTCATCCCGCACCTGCGCTACGCCTTCGAGGTGTTGGACGAGCTGACCAAAGAGGGCTGACCGCGGTGTCCTTCCGGCCGTTCCCCCAGCCGATCGGCACCATGGCCTGCTCCCGCTTCCGCCTCTGGATCGCGGGAAGAGAGTGCGCGGTGCTGAACGCTCCGGTCCAGTCGGACTCCGAAGTCGTCTCCTACGCCACGTACACGCTGACGGATCCGGCGGACGTGGAGGTGCGTGCCGGTTGGGAGGTCTCGTCGGCCCAGGCGCATCCCGGCTCGCCCGGGCTGGCCTGCGAGGCGGACGGCTGCGCGGTGCGCTTCCGCCTGGAGCGCGGACGGAACCTCGCGCTGGAGGTCGACGGCCGTTGGCTCTACCTGTTCCACGTGGAGCCGAGCGAGCCGCCGACGGGCGACGTGCTTCGGTTCGAGTCCGGCGCGGTGCATCGGGCCGGGGTGATCGAGCTCCGCTCGGGCCAGACGCTGTGGATCGAGCCGGGGGCGATCGTCCAGGGCGTCGTCCGGGCGCGCGGCGCCGAGAACGCGCACATCGGCGGGGGCGGCGTGCTGGATTGCGGCGGCGGGGAGTTCCCGGCCGACTGGGGCCGCACCGTGATCCTGGACGGCTGCCGCGGCTGCACCCTCTCCGACGTCACGCTCGTCCGACCCAGGGCGTGGATGGTCACCATCGGCGGTTGCGAGGACGTGGACGTGCGCAACCTGCACGAGATCGGGTCCTGCATCGGCTCGGACGGGATCGACGTGGTCGGTTCGCGGCGCGTGCGCGTGACCGGCGGACTGCTCCGGAACAACGACGACTGCCTCGTGGTCAAGGCGTTCGATCCCCGGCCGCGGCTGCCGGATCCCGCAGGAGACTGGTCGCAGGACGTCCGGGACGTGGTCTTCGAGGGGCTGGCCGTGGCCAACGACGCCGCGGGCAACGGTCTGGAGATCGGGCACGAGCTGCGCACGGACTCCGTCTCGGGCATCCGCTTCCGTGACATCGACATCCTGCACGTGCACGGGCACGGCGCCCCCTTCTCGATCAACTGCGGCGACCGCGCGACCGTGAGCGACGTGCTGTACGAGGACGTGCGCGTCTGGCACCACTACGACAAGCTGGTCTCGCTGCGGGTGATGCGCTCGCGCTTCAACCGGGACGAGGAGCGCGGGAGGATCCGCGGCGTGACGTTCCGCAGGGTCCGGGTGCTGGAGCAGCCCTGCAACCCCGGCTACACGATCAGCGTGATCGGCGGCTGGGACGAGAGCCACCGGGTGGAGGACGTGCTGTTCGAGGACTTCCGGCTCGGAGACCGCACGGTGCGCAGCCTGCTGGACCTGGACGCCTACGTCCGGCACATCGGCGAGGTCCGCTTCGCCTAGAGCGGCTTGAGCACGGAGAGCGCCACCCGGTTCTCGAGCAGCACGATCGTCTCCTCGAGAAGGGAGCCGTGCCAGTTGGGGTACCAGGCCGACCCCGGCACCTCCACCGGACCGACCGCCTTCTCCGCCGACACGGGAGGGTCGAACCGGGCGGAGTGGAGGGCGGCCTCCGGACCGACGACGTAGCCCTGCCTGGCCTGCGGCAGCGAGCATCCCGCCGGCCGAGAGTCCCAGTGGATCCTTCCGTTCTGCGTGCACACGACGGCCGCGTCTTGGCCGCACAGGCGCAGGAAGTTCAGGGCCGTCGAGCTGAGGCTCGTGCGGAACGTCTCGGCCAGACGGATGATGTTGGCGATGCAGGGCTCGCACGACTCCGCGTGGGGGCGGAAGATCTCCTCCGGCATGAGGAACTCCCCCGCGAACACGTTGGCTTCGCGCTCCATCACGTCGTTCACGCTGTTCCGCATCTGCTCCTCGGTGCAGATCCAGTACGGAACCCTGCCGCGGTGGAGCACCCAGTGCCCCAGCTCGTGGGCGATGCAGAATCGACGCTGGCCCTCCCAGGCGATGGTGCTTCGCACGCGCACCAGGCCCATCTTCTCTCCGCAGACCAGCCAGGCGTCCGCCGTGCGGATGGGGCCGTCCGTGACGAGCACGTCGAGCTTGTAGGCGACGCCGCGCTCTCGGATGTCTTGGGGGCGGCCTACGCAGAACCGGTCCAGCAACCGCCAGGCGGCTTCGCGGGCGGCGCGGGCCTGCTCGTCAGTCAGCCTCATCGTCTTCGATTTTGGCCAGTTCCTGCAGGATTTGGAGCACGCGCGCGTCCCGCTCCATCTCCTCCAGGTCCTGCTCCCGGTCGTACGGGTCGGCGCCGGGCTCCAGGTTGCGGAAGAGATAGGCGTAGTTCGCGGCCCTCTTCGCCTCCCCGGCGACCGAAGAGGCCGCCTCGATGGCCCTCGCCGCCTCCGATAGGGCCTCCGAGGGGAGGCCGGCCGCCCCCGACGCCGCGAGGCGCGCCTCCTGCAGCGCCCGCGCGACCTCGCCGGGGCGCGGCACCGGCCTCGCTAGCGAGGCCGCCAGGCTCTGGAGCGCGTCGCGCAGAGCCGCAGCCGCGGGAGTGCCGATCTCCGTCGCCCGCCGGGCAGCGGCCAGCAGATCGCCGACGGCGCGCAGGCGCTCCTCCAGCCGCCCGGGTTCCTCATCGGGGGCAGCCACCAGCTCCCTCTGGACGCGGGAGGCGGCCTCGGCGGCGCCGCGCTCCGCGCGGGCCAGTTCGATCCTGCTCCTGAGTCTGGCCACGGCGCGAGCCGGATCGAACTCCACGCCCGCCTCCCGCAGCTCCCGCACGTTCTCCTCCAGGGAGAGGCCGCGCACGTGCGTCCGGAGCGCCGCGTCGTATCGGAGGGCCAGGCTGCGGATGCGTCGGGCGGCGGCCTTCGGGTCGAACCGGATTCCCGCGGCCTCCAGCTCGGCGAGCGTCTCCTCCAGCGACAGGCTCCTGCACCGACGCTTGAGCTCCTCGTGGTCCTGCTGCAGACGCCTTCGGGTGGCTTCGTCCATCATTGCTCCCTCGAGCGTTCGCCGCTCCGTTCCTCTTCTTCTCGCCGAACCCGGTTCCTGATCCTCTTGATGCGGTTGTTCGCCTCGGAAACCGTGATGTCCAGCACGAAGGCGATGTCCTGGGGAGTCCTCGCGCCTTCGACGTAGGCGTCGACCACGTCGATCAGCTCCGGCTCGTCGGCGAAGAGACGCCAGAGGTCGACCAAGATGGCCTCGGGGAACCTGGGCCCCTTCGCGACGCTGATCCGGTCCAAGAGCTCGTCGCTCGGCTCCGTCACGGGCGTCCCCGCCGCCGCCATGGCGCGGCGGTAGGCGCGGTACCCGTTGTTCATCACGCTCTTCGCGACGTCGAACAGGAACCCCTCGAGCTCCTCCCGGTTCGTGACCTTGGCCGGCAGGGCCCTCACTCCGAGCATCACCTTCTCGACGGCGGCCAGCGCGTAGTCCTCGGCCTCGCCGGCGTGCTGGCGGAAGCCCGGCGTGCCCCAGACCTTCTGGAGGTAGCCCCGGGCGTAGTTGGTGAGCCGGGCGAGCAGAAGCTCGAGCCACGCCTCGTCGTCGAAGGCCGCCCAAACCCAAGGCGGCAGGTGGTCGCCGCGCATCTCCTCCATCGCCAATCCGGGCGCCCGTTCCGCCCGAACGGGAGAACGCCCGTGCGCAGACTACCCGCGACGGGCGTGGAGAGGAGGGATCCGCAGCCTCGGCTAGCCTCGCGGAGGCTCCTCGCCCGTCTCTCTGGATCTCTCGAGATTGGCGAGGCGCCGAGCGTCCTCCGACATCGCCTCCAGGTCCTCCTCGCGGTCGTCCTCCTCGGCCTCCGTCGAGAGCTTGTGGAACGCGAACAGCGCCGCGAACCTGCCGCCCGAGTGGGTCTCCGCAACGAGGGTCTGCACGCGCCACACGGCCAGACTGAGATCCTCGAGGATTTCTCCCAGGGCCGAGGCCGGATTGGGACCTTCGGCCCCCTGCTCGACGCTGAGGCGGTCGGCGAGCCGGTCCGCGAGCGTCCGCAGGCGACGGGGCCGGGGCTTGGGCCTCGCGAGCTCCGCGGCGAGGTCCTGGGCTTGGTTCCGGACCTCGAGGATCCTCTGCCCGCCCGGTTCGGCGGTCAACCGGCTGCTGACCTCCAGCAGGCGGCGGCCAAGCTGCGCGAACTCGGACTCGGGCGGCGGCGCGGCGGCAACCTCGGCCCAGAGGGCCGTCGCCAAGTCCGCGGCCTCCGCCTCGGCCCGGGCGATCTCGACGGCCCACCGCAGGCGCTCGAAGGACTTCTGCAGCTCGTCGGGTCCCAGCCCGAAGCGCCGCAGCTCGTCCTCGGCCTCGTCCGCGCTCATGCTCCGGGCGCGGTCCCTCTCGGAGCCCCGCAGCACGGACAGCGCGGCCTGCACCGCCGCGAAGGATCGGTCGGCGGCGGACGGGTCGACGCCGAAGCTCTCGAGCTCGCGATCCAGCTCCTCGTCCGACAGGGACTCGAGGCGGAGACGCAGCGGCTCCCGGTACGTCGACAGCGCGGCCTGCACCGCGGCGAACGACCGCTCCGCCGCGGAAGGATCGACGCCGAGGCTCGCGAGCTCGCGGTCCAGCTCCTCCTCCGTCAGGGACTCGATGGAGAGCCGGAACGGCCCGCGGTGGACCGCCGCGGCTTCCCGGATCGCTCCGGCCAGCGCTTCGCAGTCCGTGGAGACGCCCATCGCGGCGAGTTCGGCCTCGGCTTCCTCGCAACCGAGCGACCTGCAACGCTCGACGAGCGTCCGCTCCTCAGGGTCGCGATTCTTGTCCTTAGGCCATCCTGCCATGATCGGTCTCCTTACCAGTCCATCGGCTTCTTCTGCTGTCTCCTACCTTTTGCGCCGCGCGGCGTTCGCATCAGGTCTTCCAAGAGGTTAGACGATCGTGCGGGAGCATTCTATTCCATCCAATCACGGAACCGTCGCCGAAGCCTGCGGAGCCGGTTCACGGCTTCTTCGACGGTGATCTCCAGGTAGGCGGCATAGTCCTGGGGCCTGAGGCAGCCGTCGACGGCCGCCCGCACCGACTCCAGAAGGTCCGGCTCGTCGCGGAGCCGGTCGCGAATGTCCAGCCACCAGTCCCTCAGGGAGTTCTCGTCCCTCCACGCGGCGTCTCCCGCGAGGTCCTCCAGGGTGATCTCCTCCTCTCCGTCGTCACCGGTCGGCAGTTCGGCGTGCAGCCGAACCTCGGCGCTCTTGCCCTCGTTGCTGAGCACGCTGGCCGCGACGTCGTACAGCCACCGCCGAAGCTGGTCCCTGTCGGTCACCTTTTCCGGCACGCGGCGCTCGCCGGTCAGCACCTTAAGGATGGCGCTCTGCACGATGTCCTCGCTGGTGTGAGCCGCCACCTGGTGCTCCGTTCCCATGGCCAGGGCGCGCTGATATCCGCGCATGCGGCGACCGACGAACAGGACGAGCCTCTTCCAGGTGCGCAGGTACCAGTCCCGGTCGGAGAGGGCCTCGACCACCCACGGCGGGCACGCGGGCCCGTGTCCTGCCGATGCCATCTCAACGGCCCTCCCCGCCGAGGGACCGCTCGGCCACCTCGTCGAACAGCCAGTCCTCGAACTCCTCGGGGTTCGATACGCCGCTCGGTAGCGGGATCTCCCCGCGGGCGACTCCGATCAGGGTCTCCTCGACGATCCGAGGGGCCTCCTGCGGCGCGAGGCCGGCCGCCTTTCTCTTGCTGCAGGCCAGGTAGGTCAGCCTCAGGTACGTGCGGCGCAGCCATGCGTCGTCGCACAGGCGAGTCCAAGCCCATTCCGGAAGGTGATTGCCGTGCTGCATCGTCGTCGGATCTCCTTCGGCCCGCGCCTGGGGAGGGCTCCCCGCCCCAACCCCGATCGCGAGAGCGGCTCGCGAGCCAAGGGCCGCTCTCTCCATGCCTGGACGGAGCCTGGGCGGCCGCCTTCGGAGACACGTCCGAAACGGCCGCTGCGGCGAGAAGAGGTCTGCAGGCGGCCCGGCGACGGTGCCGAGCGCCGAAGACGAGATGGGGTGCGGCGGGTTCCCCAACCGGCCCGCCCTCCCCTCGGAGACCGAGGAGCTGGAGAGACGAACGATGGAGGACCGCTTCACCGAGACCGAACAAGAGCGATTGGAAAGGCTGCAGAGCGTCCCCTACACCTGGGTTGCCGACGTGACCTACCGCTTCTTCGTGACCTTCGCCATGGGTTCGGGCCGCGCGAGGGCAGAGTACCGACAACAGAGAACACTCTACCTCATGACGAACGGCGTCGCGGGAGATCTCCGAAGGCTCTTCCAGATGGCGCTGACCGACGCTTCCGCGGAGGCGATCGAGGCCGTGGCCTCCGCCCAGCGCGCGGAGACGCCCCTGCGGAGCGAGCGCGTTGCTGCGATCGAGGCGGTGAGCCTGCCGGAGTTCCGATTGGACGCGATCTACGCTCTGGAGGCGGACGCCGAGGACGACTTTCCGCCCGAGTACGTCTACCAGGCCGGCCCGGAGGCGCCGTGGATTCCCGCTTCCCTCGTCGGCGCCTGAGGGGCCGTGCTAGAATCCGCCCATGGACCTCGGCATCCGCGGCAGGGTGGCCATGGTGGCCGCCGGCACCAAAGGCATCGGCCTGGCCTGCGCGAGGGCTCTGCTCGCCGAGGGCTGCCGGGTGGGCGTCTGCTCCCGAACGGAGGAGAACCTGGTGCGGGCCAAGGCCGAGCTTCCAGAGCTGCACGCCTTTCGCTGCGACGTGACGCGCGCGGAGGACCTGGACGCGTGGCACGCGGCCGTGAGGGCCGAGCTCGGCGAGCCGGATATCCTGGTGACCAACACCGGAGGTCCTCCCGCCGGCCCGCTCTCGCAGATGACCGACGAGCAGTGGCTGGCGGGTGTCGACGCCACGCTGATGAACGTCGTGCGCCTGGTGCGTCTGGCGGCCCCCGGCATGGCGGCGCGCAAGTGGGGGCGCATCGTGCACGTCACGTCGCTCGTGGCCAAGGAGCCCTCGGACCTGCTGCCGATCTCCTCGACCCTGCGCGCCGGGCTGATGGCCCTCACCAGGCTGCAGGCCAACGAGCTGGCGGCCTCCGGAGTGACCGTCAACTCGGTTCTGCCGGGCCACACGCTGACCGACCGCCAGCTGCACCTCGCGAACGTGCGGGCCGAGCGCCTCGGCATCACGCCCTCGGAGGCGCTGCAGCGACAGGCCGAAGAGGTGCCGATGAAGCGGCTGGCCGACCCCGCGGAGATCGCCGCGGCCGTGGCGTTCCTCTGCTCGGTCCCGGCCGCCTACATCACCGGCGTGAACCTGCTGGTCGACGGAGGCCTCACGCGCGGCCTGGGCTAGCTCAGAGCTCGGCCCACTGGTTGACCCGCCACCAGCAGGCTTGGTCGTGCGGCACGAACTCGGGGTGCGTGATCACCTCGAACGCCGGCACGTAGCCCAGCTGTCCTGACCCGTACTGCCGGATGCGGCGGATCACCCGGTCCACGTGCTCGCGGGACAGGCGGCAGCGCTCGATGTCCGCCAGCGATCCTCCGATGCGCTCGTGCGTCTCGCGCGCGATCTGTCCCAGGTCGTCGAACACCTGCCGGGCCATGGCCAGGCGCGACACGGCGAAGTTCGCGTCGCCTTTGGCGTACGACTGCGCGGCGCTCTCGACGAACCGGACGAACTCCACGGTCGAGATGCCGAACAGCGCCACGTTGCGGGTGGCCTCGTTGGGCGCCACGTTCGCCGCCCTCTCGAGGATGTCCAAGGCCTTGGTGCCCACCTCTCCGCACAGTTCGTCGGCGTGGAAGAACCACGCGAGGAACGGGTTCCGGAGCAGCAGCAGGCGGCACTTGAGGGAGCTCCGGCGGGTGCCGTGGGCGAAGGTTCCCCCGCACTCCTGCAGCCGGCAGCCCAGCAGCTCCGCCCACTCCCGATAGTCGGCGCTCTCCTCCCCGTAGCCGTCGAGGAACGCCCCCTCCGTCGGCCCCTCGCGCAGGATCCTCCCGCAGGCGCGCAGGGCCGGAAACAGCGTGTCGTAGGCGCCCATCAGCCCGCACTCCCAGGTGGTCACGCACACGCCCTGCGCGCCTGTCTCGGCTGCGTCGCGGGCGTGGTCGTTCACGTTTCGCTCGGACTGCGGCAGGTGCATCCACAGCGCGTTGTAGGTCTGGATGGCCGGACAGCACACCACGTCGAACCCCTTCTGCCGAAGACGGGCGGAAGTCTCCTTCGGTCCGGAGAAGTAGCGCCAGTCGAAGAGCAGCGTGCTCGGAGGGAAGATCTCCAGCGCGGAGGGGTGGTCGTCGAACATGTCGGCCCACACCGCGGGCCGGCGGCCTGCGTTCAGGACCCTCTCGGCCAGCGGCCGGAAGTGGTTGCCGTACAGCAGGGCCTTGCCGTCCGTCCCCTCGGGCGCGCTGGCCACCACCTCGGCGCATCGGGGGCAGCGGCCGAGCTGGTACGTCTCGTCCCCGCCGATGTGGATGATCTCCGAGTCGAACACGGAGAGGGCGTCGTCCAGCAGCCGCGTTGCCAGATCCACGAACTCCGGGTTGCTGGGACACGCCTGCAGGCCCTTCATGCGCTCCTCGGCGAACCTCTTGCCGCGCTCGGTCTGGAACATCCCCTCGAAGTGGCCCAGCAGGTTCAGGAACGGCACGATCTGCAGGTCGGGGAACTCGTGCCGCAGCGTCCGCACCATCTCCGGCGTCACGCACCGGGCGCCGTGCGCCCACGGCGCGGAGGGGTAGGCGAACCGATGCTCGAGGTACAGCCCGATGTGGGTGTAGCCGGCGCCGCGCGTCAGCTGGAAGATGCGCCGGAGGTGAGAGAGCGTCGGCGCCTGCTCGCGGGCCAGGTCGTACATCCACATGCGGATTTCCATGCCGGCAGTTTACTGGCTGGATCCGCGGCCGGGGCTCAGAGGAACAGAGCCGTGGCGTCGTTGGCGAACAGCCGGCCCTCCCGCGTGAGGCGCAGCCGGCCGTCGGCGGCCTCGAGCCACCCGCGTCGCACGCCCTCGCGGATCGGCTCCTCGGGGAGGCCCTCCAGCGGAAGGCCCTCGTTCAGGCGCAGGCCCAGCAGGATCCTCTCGAACTCCCGCGTGGCGGGGTCGATGCGTTCGGTCTCCTGCCAAACGGTCTCGCCGCGCTCGACGGCGAGGCAGAAGGCCAGGGGCTTCTTGAGGTTGGTCCGCCGCACCCAGCCGTCGAGTTCCCGCACGCAGCCCACCCCTCCCGGACCGTAGGCCACGTACTCTCCGCCGCGCCACACCCACACGTTGTGCCGGCACTCCTGGCCGGGCCGGGCGTAGTTGCTGATCTCGTACTGGCGGAACCCGGCCGGCTCCAGCATCTCGGCGCAGCGGAGGTACATCGCGGTCTGGACCTCCTCGTCCGGCAGCCGGAGCCTGCCCTCCCGTTGGAGCCTCTCGAAGCGCGTGCCCTGCTCGATGGTGAGGTTGTACAGGCTGAGATGGTCCGGCTCCAGGCTCGGCGCGCGGTCCAGGTTGCGCTCCCAGGCTCGCAGCGTCTGGCCCTCCAGGCCGAACATCAGGTCCAGGTTCAGGCGGTCGAAGCCCGCCTCGCGGGCGTGCCTCGCGGCCTTCTCGGCGTCCTCGGGGTTGTGGGCTCGGTCGAGCCGGCGCAGGTCCTCCGGATCGAAGCTCTGCACGCCGACGCTCAGGCGGTTGAAGCCCATCTGGCGCATCGCTCGCAGCTTCCCGAGGGTGGCGGATTCGGGGTTGGCCTCGGCGGTGATCTCCACCCCGTCCACCGGCGGGTGCGCGTCGAGCACGGCCCGCAGGAGCCTCTCCAGCTGCGGGGCGTCCAGCAGCGAGGGGGTTCCGCCGCCGAAGAAAACCGTGGCCGCCTGCCTCCCCCGCCAAGGGCTCTCGGCCATCTGCCGGACCGTAGCGGCCACCGTGCGCTCCACGATCGGACCGGACACCGCGTAGCTGTTGAAGTCGCAGTAGCCGCACTTGACGACGCAGAACGGCACGTGCACGTAGACCGCGACGGGATCGCTCATCGGGAGTTCGTCGCGATCAGCAGGCCCGCCAGCATTCCCAGGACAACCGGCACCGCCGGCTGGTGGCAGCTGACTCACCCCGAGCCGGCCGCCCGCATCAGCAGGTGGTAGCCGAAACCGGCCAACCCGCCGAACAGCACCCCGAGAGCGACCCTTCGCACCATCTCGGTGCATCATACGCCCGGCCCGGCGGTTCGGTGCCACGGTGGTCCACAATGGTCCGATGAGCCTAGAGAACGCTCCCGCAGCCGGCGAAGAGGTCGGCGTCCTGCACACGAACCTCGGCCGGATCGTCGTCCGGTTTTTCCCCGACAAGGCGCCCAAGCACGTCGAGAACTTCAAGCAGCTCGCCCGCGAGGGCTTCTACGACGGCACGCGCTTCCACCGCGTGATCCCCGGGTTCATGATCCAGGGCGGGTGCCCCAACAGCCGCCTGCCCGATCGGACCCTGCACGGCACCGGCGGCCCGAAGCACCGCCTCAAGGCCGAGTTCAACGACGTGAAGCACGTTCGTGGCATCCTCTCCGCCGCGCGAACCAGCGATCCGAACTCCGCGGGCAGCCAGTTCTTCATCATGGTCGCCTCGGCGCCGCACCTGGACGGGCAGTACACGGCCTACGGCGAGGTCGTGGAGGGCATGGACGTCGTGGATCGGATCGTCGCGCTTCCTCGGGACGGCCGCGACAACCCGCTGGATGCCAACCCGGCCATCCTCGAGAAGGTGGAGATCGCGGCCTGGCCGGTGTGAGCTTGGCGCGCGCGCCGAAGCTGTCGTACACTGGGTCGAGGGCCGCGTTGAGGGCCTCCGGGACGATGTCGTCCTGATTCTTCGCAGCGACGCAGGGTGGCGGACCGCGCAGCCGGATCCGTCTTCTGGGCGACCGGACACGCCGAGGCCGTTCGAGGGGGAGCGGGGCGCAACGGGGCCGAAGCGGACGGAAAGCGGACCGTCGCCCTCGCCGTTCGACCCTTAGGTATCCTCTTGCTCCACCATGCCCGCCGAAGAGGTGCCCGCAGACGTGACCGAAGCCAAGGCCAAGGTGCGCCCGGACTGGTGCGGCGGCCTGGTCGGCATCGTCGTGTTCCTGGTCGGCGTGGGCCTGCTGCTGTACACGTTCCGGCTGGCGCTCGACATCCTCTCGGTGGAGCCGCGGCAGGCGATGGGCCTCCAGTCCAAGGAGCCCGTGGACATCGCGCGGACCGGCCAGACCTTCTTGGGTCTGCTGCAGAACGTGCTCGTTCTCACGCTGATGGCCGGCGTCGGCGGCCTCGTCTCGGCGCGCGGCGTTCGGATGTACGGCGCAAGCCGGGGATGCGGGGAATGAGCGCCGTCCTGAGGCACGTGCCCGGCGTCGTGGGCGTGGACGAGGCGGGCCGAGGGCCGCTCGCCGGTCCGGTGGTCGCCGCTGCCGTGGTGCTGCCCGACGGCCCGTTGCCCGACGGCCTGAACGACTCCAAGAAGCTGAGCCCCCGGCGGCGCGGGGAGCTGGCTCGCCGCATCCGCTCCGAGGCCCGCTGGGCGGTCGCCGAGGCCAGCGTCGAGGAGATCGACCGCCTGAACATCCTCCAGGCGGCCCTGCTGGCGATGCGGAGGGCGGTGGAGGCCCTCGGCTTGCCGGAGGCCGAGGTGCTGGTGGACGGAGACCGCCTTCCGGCGGGCCTCCGGGGAAGGGCCGTGGTCAGGGGAGACGCCACCTACGCCTGCATCGCGGCGGCGTCGATCCTCGCCAAGGAGCACCGCGACCGCCTCATGCTGCGCCTCGCCCAGGACCATCCGGGCTACGGCTTCGAGCGCCACTTCGGCTATCCAACCCCCGACCACCTGGAGGCCCTGCGGCGCCTCGGACCCTGCCCGATCCACAGGAGGTCCTTCGGTCCGTGCCGAGAAGCCCTCGACCAAGCGAGCGCCGGGCGGTAGGGGCGCGGGGCGAGGCGCTCGCGGCGGAGCACCTCCGGGCCTTGGGCTACACGATCGTCACGCGCAACTTCCGCTCGAGACGCGGCGAGATCGACCTGGTCGCGTTGGACGGCGATCTGCTCGTGTTCGTGGAGGTGAAGCTCCGCGCCTCGACGGCGCATCGTCCCGAGGAGGCCGTGGACGGGGTCAAGACCCGCAGGCTCCTCGCGGCCGCCGAGGATTATCTGGCGCAGATCGGCGAGCCGAACCGCCGCACGAGGTTCGACCTGATCGCGATCGACCCGGAGGGCGTGCGCCACTATCCGGGCGGCATTCAGCCCTGAGGCGGCCCCTCCAGGAGCCATTCGCCGAAGAACTCGGGCCGATGAAAGTCGGGCCTCGGCGTTCGGATCGGCGCCCAGCTGCCCCAGCGGGGTTGGGATCCGTTCTCGTTGCAATGGTAGAGGTTTCCGCGCCACAAGTTGCACCGTTCCGGGCCATCGAAGCGGCCGACGCGCTGCAGCAGGGCGAACGGCACCCTCACGGCCAGGCTCCACGGGTGCGGCTCCGCGATCTCGGGGTCGATCCGGGCCGGCTCGGTGGTCAGAACCTCCAGCAGGGCCAGGTCCTCGGCGGTCGCGGCCCTACGGTTCTCGCCTCGGGCGGTCTGCCACGCCAGCAGAGGCGTTCCGCCGCAGTTGATCTCGACGTTGAAGTAGCCCTCGCCGGTGCTGAAGAACAGCTCGACGCAGGTGTCCTCCCAAACGGGGCCTCCGGGCTCCGTGCACAGGCAGCGCACCCACCGGTCTTCGACGCGGAACAGGGCGCAGAGCGCGCCGCTCTGCCACGCGAGCCGAGCCTCGGCCCTCGGGACGAAGCCGCCCTCGGGGCTCCAGGGGAACGATCCGATCAGGATCGGTTCGGAAAACCGAAACAGATCGGACGCTGGGTCGAGGCTCAGCGGAGCGGCGTCGGGGGCGCGGGCGACTCGGAGGCGGGGGGTTTCCATGGCACCAATTGTGCCTCCTCCGCGCCGCCTGCGCGTCCCATGCTCAGACGGGACGGCCGGCCTCGGTGGCCTCGGGCACTTCGATCAGCCGTCCGGTGCGGACGTCGTACACGAAGCCGTAGATCGGGATGTCCTTCGGCACGAGCGGATGGTTGCGGATCCGGCGCACGTCGTCCACCACGCTGGAGGTCTCGTCGCGGAAGGTCAGCCAGTTGACGAAGCGGCCCTCCGGCGAGCCGCCGTCCTGGACCGGGTTTCTCCATCCGTCGGCGGTGAGCTCGGCGGTGTGCAGGCTGGCCTCGAGCAGGCTGGCCATCGTCTCTTGGTCGAACAGCGCCATGCCGCAGTCGGTGTGATGCACGACGAACCACTCCACCGTGCCGAGCAGCTTGTGGCTGATCACCAGGGAGCGGATGGCGTCGTCGCTGGCTCGGCCGCCGGCGTTGCGGATCACGTGCGCATCGCCCTCCGAGAGTCCGGCGTACTTGGCCGGGTCGAGGCGCGCGTCCATGCAGGTCAGCACCGCGAAGCGACGGGCCGGCGGGAGGGCCAGCGACCCCTTGTCGCCGAACTCCGCCGCATACCGCTCGTTGGCTTGCAGGATTTCCGTCTTGATCTTGCTCATGTTCGACCCTCCGGTCCCGCCCGTTCGCGCGGAACCCTTGTGAGAAGGATCTACGAGCCCCGGCCGAACGATGGATCGGCGGTCCCAACCCTGCGCCCCTCCTTCGGCGAGGGGCGTTTCCTGCGAAACGGCGCCCCGTCGAAAGGTCCCATCAGCCTAAGAGCCTGAAACAGCCCGCGGCTCGGCGTCGGGAGGCTTCGTCGGTCGGCGTAGCGCCCGGCGACGGCGCGACTCCCCGGTCTTGGGCGCAAGGCTCCGCCCCCGCTGGAGCGGCCGCGCGGCCGCCTCGGGGCGACCGCCTGCTCGGCCGCCGAAGGGGCGCTCCCTGCCTCACGTTGGCTCGCGGTCGCGGCCCGACCGAGCTACGGCTGGAACCTCAGAGCCACCGCCCGGTTCGAGAAGGTCGCCGCGTACACGACGCCGTCCTCGAACGCCGCCGTGGAGAGGAAGTGGCCTTGCGGCAGCCGGTGCTGGGCGGCCACCGAGCCGTCCCGCAGGGAGACCACGCTCAGCAGCGAGTCGACCGAGCCGATCGCGGCCCATTCTCGCCACACGGCCGGCGAGGAGTCGTAGATCACGCTGCCGGTCTTCGCCACCCACAGCTCTTGGCCGGTGTCGGCCCGAACGCATCGCACCGCGCCGTTGTCTCCCAGACAGCCGACCACCACCCGGTCGCCCACCCGCACCGGCCCGGAGTGCCCGTACTTGTCGCCCGGACTGGCGACCTCCCACACCGGTTCTCCCGTCTCGGCCTCGAAGCAGAACAGCCGGTTGCCGTTCGCGGAGGCGTACACGAAGCCGCCGTCGGCGCAGGGGCTGCCGATGGCGGGCGAGTAGGCGAATGTCGTGGCGCAGCACAGCCTCCTCCAGGCGAGCCTGCCCGACGCCGCATCCAGGGCGTAAAGGCCGTTGTCCCAGGCGCCGATGTAGAAGCGCTCCCCGTCGGTCGCGGCCACGGACTGGGCGAAGGCGGTGTTGCTCGGGGGCATCTCGTAGCGCCAGCGCTCGACGCCGGATACGGGATCCAGCCCGTACACCCGCCCGTCGCCGGATGCGATGGCGAGGATCCCGCGGGCGAGCGCCGGCGACGCGTACACGGGCCCTCCCGTCGCCTTGCGCCACAGCCGCTCGCCGGTGCGCGCGTCGAACGCGTACAGCCGACCGTCCGCGCTACCCACGTACAGCCGGCCGTCGGCGATCAGGGGCGTGCTGTGGCAGTAGCCGTCGGTTCGCGCGGCCCAGACCTTGCCTCCGGTCCGCCGATCGAGGCACACCACCGAGCCGTCCATGCAGCTGAGGAACAGGCGGTCGCGATGCGGGCGGACGTGGGACATCACGCCGCCGGGCAGCTCCGTCTGCCAGAGGGTCCGCAGGCGCGAGGCGGCTCGCCGGATCACGACGGGCAGCGGCACCCACGGGCCATCCTCCCCCGCCCGGGCCGTCAGAACGTGCTCGCCCGCGGGCAGGCCGGATGTGGCCGCCAGCGCGGCCTCGATCGCCTGGAAGCTCTGGCCGTTCCAGCGGGCCTCGGTCGCCTCGGGCATGCGTGCGGGCACGGGCTGGCCGGCCTCGACCGGATGCGTGGCGACGGTCCAGGACGGCTTGGCCTTGCCGGGCGCCTTCAGCGGCACTCGCAGGATCTCCCTCAGCGAGGGCTCCTCGGCGGTGCGGCGGCTCACGATCAGCTCTCCCGAGCCGAAGTCGGCCTCGATCTTCTGGTAGGTGCCCTGGTATAGGCCCTTGCCCATGGTGCAGGGCACGCCGTTCCACCGCCAGAGGAGGTCCTTGTGGCCATGGCCCGTGAGGATGAGCCGCACGTTGAACGGCCGGATCGTCTCCAGCAGCTCGTTCTCGTTGTCGACCATCATCGAGCCCCAGCCGACCCAGTGGTGGGTGGCGAGGACCACGGGCGTGTCCGGTCCGGCGGCCTCCAGCCGCTCGCGCAGCCAGATCAGCTGGCTCTTCTCGAAGTGCCCCCAGTGCGAGAGCGGCACGGTGGAGTCCAGCGCGACGACCAGAACCCCGTCCTCGCTCCGGGCTTGGTGGGGTTCGCCGAGGTGCCGCCGGAACACCTGCATGCCGAGCGGAGACCATCGCACATCGTGGTTGCCCGGCACGTCGAGGATGGGGAAGCCGACCGCCTCCTTGGCCGAGCGGTAGTTCTCGTACTCGCCGTTCCAGCCGTAGTCGGTGATGTCGCCCACGTTGACCGCGAACGCAGGACGCACGTTCTGCTCGATCTCCCGCAGCAGGGCCATGTTCTCCGCCGTCCTCGCCCTCAAGCCGTAATGGGTGTCCGAGAAGGATGCGAACACCAGGCGCGCCTTGCGCGCCGGCACCCACAGGGCGAACGACCGGGGGAGCGCGGCCGCACCGACGGCGACGGCGCCCAGGCGGAGCAGCTCCCGGCGAGAAAGGCCTCGGTCCATGGCGCCAACCATACCCCCGCACGCTCGGCTGCCCGTCGGCGTCTGCGCGACGTCGGGACCGGCTGCTTCAGTCGGTTAACGGGACGGTCACAGCGCCACTGGTTCGGGGAGGTTCAGCATGGGCGCATGGCAGCACCGACGGAGTTCCTGAGCCAAACCATCGCGATCGACGAAGACATCGTTCGGTCCTTCCAGGAGAAGGGTCACGCCGTGGTTCGCGGCCTCTGCCCGCCGGAGGCCGTCGCACCCTGGCGGGAGGTCCTCGTGCAAGCCGCGCTGCGCCACAGCGCCGAAACCCGGCCCTTGGAGGATCGAGACGCCTACGGCAAGGCGTTCCTGCAGATCACGAACCTCTGGCAGCGGGAGGAGGCGACGCGGCCGTTCGTGCTGGCCCGGCGCTTCGCCGGAGTGGCGGCCCGCCTGCTGGGCGTGGAGCGCGTGCGCCTGTACCACGACCAGGCGCTGATCAAGGAGCCGGGCGGGGGACCGACGCCGTGGCACCAGGATCAGTTCTACTGGCCCTTGGACACGGACAAGACGATCACGATGTGGATGCCGCTGACGGACGCCACGCCGGAGATGGGGACGATGGAGTTCGCCGACGGGAGCCATCGGGATGGGTTCGTCGAGATCGGCGAGCAGATCTCCGAGTTCAGCGAGGCGTTCTTCGAGGGCTTCGTGCGGGGCCGGGGATTCCCGATCACCAAGGGCCGGCGCCTGCAGGCGGGCGACGCGACGTTCCACCTTGGGTGGACTCTGCACCGGGCTCCCGGCAACGCCACCGACCGGCCGAGGGAGGCCATGACGATCATCTACTTCGCGGACGGCGCCCGAGTCTCGGAACCGGCCAACGCCTTCCAGGAGGCGGATCGCAGGGCTTGGCTGGACGGGCTGGAGCCCGGCGCCCCGGCCGCCGGAGCGCTCAACCCCGTTTTGTTCCCCTGATTCTTGCGGTTTTGCGAACAATCGGCCCGCATCCGTCGTCAAACTTTCAGCGCCATCGGATGCGCGCTGGGCGGTGCCCGCGGATGCGAGGTTTTCGAACCCGCGCCCTTACGGCACGTCTGTTGCATGGGGAGGCGTTCAAGAGTCAACAGCAGCAAGGACTCGTCCTAAACTGTCAAGAACCGTACGAGGTGGAACGGGCCCGCCGCTAGCCGACCGGGCCGTCCAATCGGAGAATCGGAGGAGAATCACGCAATGCGTCTGCGCAAGGGAGCGTTCACGCTCATCGAGCTTCTCGTCGTCATCGCGATCATCGCGATCCTCGCCGCCATCCTCTTCCCGGTCTTCGCCCAAGCCAAGCTGGCGGCCAAGAAGACCCAAGCTCTGTCCAACGCCAAGCAGTCCACGCTCGGCATGCTGATGTACACGACGGACTACGACGACACCTTCCCGGTGTTCGGCGCGGTCACCGGCGGCTACCGCTTCCCGGTTCCGCACGAGCTGATGTTCCCCTACACCAAGAACACGGAGATCACCGGCTCGCCGAACAGCATCGTGTACAACTCGAAGACCTACGGCCTCGGCGTCTGCTACGCGCCGGGTCAGTTCCGCCTTCACAACCAGTCGTTCAAGCCGAACGCCATGATCATCGGCTTGGCGAGCTGGACGGACACTCCCTACGGCGTGCTCAACGCCAGCGCCGTGACGAGGCCCTCCAGCACGATCCTGTTCGTGGACACGCCGTACTACCTGCCGGTCTTCCT
>CALGMO010000132.1 GCA_937961665.1 uncultured Fimbriimonadaceae bacterium | reverse complement strand
GGGCTTGAAGGCGACGCGGAAGACGATCGGCATCCCGTTGGAGATCCCCCCCTGGATTCCGCCGCTTCGGTTGGTGGGCGTGTAGACCACCCCCTCGCGCGAGCGGAAGGGATCGTTGTGCTCCTGTCCGGTGAGATCGGTTCCTGCGAACCCCGATCCGATTTCGAACCCCTTGCTGGCGGGCAGCGAAAGCATCGCCTTGGCGAGGTCGGCCTCCAGTTTGTCGAACACCGGGTCTCCCCAGCCGGCCGGGCAACCGCGGGCCACGCAGCCGACGACCCCGCCGACCGAGTCGCCCTGCTTGCGGACCTCCTCGACGCGCTGGATGAACCTCTGGGCGGCCTCCGGATCGGGGCAGCGGATCGGGTTGGCCTCCACCTGTTGGCGGGTGACCGACACGGGGTCGACGGCCACAGCGAGGGTGTGGACCTTCTCCACCCAGGCCACGATCTCCACGCCGAACCGCTCCGCGAGCCACTTTCGAGCGACCGCTCCCGCCGCGACGCGCCCGATCGTCTCGCGGGCCGAAGCCCTGCCGCCTCCCGCCCAAGCGCGGATGCCGTACTTGCGGTCGTAGGTGAAGTCGGCGTGGCTCGGTCGGTACTTCTCGCGAAGCTCCTCGTAGTCGCGGGAACGGGCGTCGGTGTTCCGAACGAGCATCGCAATCGGCGTGCCTAGCGTCCGTCCGTCCAACAGGCCGCTGAGAATCTCCACGGAGTCGCTCTCGCGCCGCTGGGTCACGATGCTGCTCTGTCCGGGGCGTCGCCGGGCCAGCTCGGCCTCGATGTCCTCCTCGGTCAGCGGCATGCCGGGAGGGCACCCGTCCACCACGACGCCGACAGCCGGCCCGTGGGACTCTCCCCACGTGGTGACTCGGAACAGAGTCCCGAACGAGCTGGCCATCTGAAAGGAGTTTACCTTTGGGACGCTTGGGCGGCCCGGCCCGCCATCTCCTGCAGGACCGTTCGCAGCCGCTGCTGGAGCTCGCCGTACCGCGCGAAGTCGCCGGATCGCAGCGCCTGCTCCGCCGACTGGAACAGCTCGAGAGCCTCCCTCGCCCTCGGATCCGCGGAGGGCGCACCGGCGGCGGTCGGCGCCGCCACCGGCTGGGCGGGAGCGCGGCCCGCCTCCTTGCCGAACAGCTGCCCGAGAGCGTCCTCGTAGGTGTCGCCGACGACCACCCGTCCCTTCAGAGCCAGGATCACCTTCTTCAGCTCCGGCACTGCTTGGATGCCGGCCGATCGGCTCTGCAGGAACAGCGGCTTCACATAGAGGATGCTGTTGCCGATGGGCACCACCAGCAGGTTGCCCGGCACGATGCGGCTCTGGTCGTTGTTCAGCTGGCGGTTGATGTCCGCGATGGTGCGGTCTTGGTTGAAGATCGCCTCCATCTGGGCGGGACCGGGCATGTTGCTGCCCCTCGGAAACCGCATCAGGACGAGCCGGCCGTAGTCCTGCGGGTCGCAGTGCGCGGCCAGCCAGCCGCTCATGTTGATCTTCTGCCGGGGCGTGAACGGAAGAATCAGCAGGAAGCCCGTGCGGCGCTCTCCGGGCACCCGCATGTGCACGTAGTACGCGCGCATCGGCTCGCTGTCCCCCGACGGGCCGCGCTCGACCGGCATGTCCCATGCGTCCTCGTTGTTCAGGAACGCCGTGGGATCGGTGACGTGGTACTGCGTCAGCTGCACGGCCTGGACCATGAACAGGTCCTCCGGGTAGCGGAAGTGCTTCTCCAAGCCCTTCGGAAGGCGCGACGCGTCCTCAATCAGGCCCGGATAGATGCGCCGGTAGGTTCGGAGCAGGGGCTCGTCCGGCTGAACCGCGTAGGCGCGCGTCTGCCCGGAATAGGCGTCCACGGTCACCTTCACGCTGTTGCGGATGTAGTTGAGGCTCTGCGCGCCGCCCCGGATCCGTGCGCTGTAGGGCACGCGGTCGGTCGTGGTGTAGCCGTCCAGGATCCAGACGAGCCGCCCGTTTAACAGCACGATGTACGGATCGCCGTCGAACCGCAGGAACGGGAAGACGAGGCTGGCCCGTTCCAGCACGTTCCGTCGAAACAGGATTCGGGACTGGGGGAGGATGTTGGAGCTGATGAGCAGGTTGCCGTCTCCCAGGCGGATGGAGAAGGCGAGCCTCGACAGCAACCCGCCGACCGGGGTGCCGCCATCCCCCTTCCAGCGATGGTTCTTCTCGGTCCCCTCGGATGGGAAGTCGAACTCGGCCACCTTGGTGCCGACGATCGCGTACTCCTCCGTCGGCATTCGGCTGTTCGTCCGGAAGTCGCTGAAGTAGATCCTGGGCTCGTCGATCCGCAGATCGGGCGGGTAGGTCGGCGGGATGTCCTTCACCAGGAACGCGGGCTGTCCGATCTCGTTCGCCGTGTTGACGGGAGTCATCACCACGCCGAAGCCATGGGTGTATTGGAGCCGCTCGTTCACCCAGGTGCGGGAGCTCGGACTGAGGCCCGAGATCTCGATGTCCCGCGCCGCCACCATCAGGGACTTCGGCTTGCCGCCGACGGTGTACCGGTCGATGTCCACGTCGTGGAAGACGTAGTAGGGTTTGAGGCCCTGCAGTCCGTCGAGCGACTGTCGCAGCACGTCGGGATCCCAGTGCCGCATGTTCTCCAAGGTCTCGGAGGCGTCTGCGATCTCCCTGGGAGTTGGAGCGTCCGCCACAGGCAGATCGCGCAGCTCGATCTTGTCCAGCCCGTAGGCGAAGCGGGTCATTTCGATGGCTCTGCTTGCGAAAGGACCCTCCACCCGCAGCTTGTCCGGCTCCACCCGGAACGATTGCACGAGGTTGGGGTAGATCCCCACTCCGAGAACCCAGAAGACGAAGGCGACGGACGTGGCGGCGATCGGTGCCCGCAGCCCGAGCTTCGCGCCGGCCGAGATCAGCGTCAGCGCGCCGGCGATCGCGAACAGAACGGCGGCGATCGTCTGCGCGCCCATCTGTTGCACGCCGGCGTAGCCCGCACCGGTGAATTGGGGGTTGTCGGCGAGGCCCACCTCGAACCGCCGGAGCCATAAGCTCCAGGCGAAGGACAGGAGCGTGGTGCCCGCAAGCGCGAGAACCTGCGTGTAGATCCTCGGGCTCGCCACCTGCGCGCGAGCCAGCGATGCCAACCCCTGAAGGCTGGCGAACAGCGCCAGGACGAGCAGGAAGGTCAGGATGAGGATCGAGGTCAGCCAGTTGCCGATGGCCAAGAGCCACGGCAACCGAAACACGAAGAACGAAAGGTCCAGACCGAAGATCGGGTCGGCCTTGCCGAAGGGCTCCGCGTTTCGGGCGGCGAGGAAAGTGAGCCACTCCCCGGAGAACGCCAGGGCGTAGAAGAAGGCGAGCACGATCGAAACGACCTTCAGGAACCAGCCGGAGCGGCTCTGAACCCACGAGAGGGCGTTGGCGACCATGAGCTGGCCGGGCGTTTCGGGCTGCTCCGCGTACAGGGCCACGACCGAGGTCGCTCGGCGAAGGTTCAGGTAGAGAACGGCGACCGCGACCACGAATGCGATCGAGAACAACTGGCCTCGGGTCGCATAGGCGAGGGTGAAGACCTCGGGTCTCCGCACATCGTGCGCGAACCAAAGGTAGTCCGTGTAGGGAACCACGGACGCAAGCAGGAAGATCGCGAGCAGCGCCGCGCCCAGGCATCCGCATCCGAACCGCGCGGCGGTGGAGCGGTCCGGTCCGCTCAGTTCCCTCAGAATCCCCTCGTCGATCTCCGGCTCGCGGTTCATTGACCTGCCCCCCGGGGGCGTTATACCTGTGACGCGTCCGCCAGGCCCGCCAGAACCAGTTCCTCCAACAGCCCGATGGTCTGCCGAACCTGATCTATGCCGGTCCCCCTCGGCTCGGGCTCCACGGGATCCGCCAACGGCGGTAGGTGCCAGGCGGTCGGGATGGTGTCTGGCCAGCTCTGGGGGACGGGTTGGCCCAAGAGCGTCAGGCACGCGGCGGCCCACATCCGCGGAACCGTGGAGAGGTTGTAGCCTCCTCCACCGAGGGCCACCGTCGGCATGGCCAGCCCCCGGACCAGCTCGACGGCACGGAGCCACTCCTGGGCGGTCACGCGCAGATGCCCGAGGGGGTCCTCGAAGTGCGGGTCCGTCCCCATCTGCAGCACCAGAGCCTGCGGTCGGAACAGCTCCAGGGCCCGGAGGCATCCCCGTTCGAAGCCGAGGAGCCAGGCGTCGCCGGTCGACTTGGCGGGGATGGGGACGTTGACGGCGGTCCCGGCCGAGCCTCGTTCCTCCACGCGGCCGGTGCCGGGGAACAGCGTCTTCGGGTCCTCGTGGATGCTGACCATCAGCACCCTGGGATCGTCCTGCCAGATCGCCTGCACGCCGTCGCCGTGGTGCACGTCGATGTCCAAGTAGGCGACGCGGTCGAAGCGTTCGAGGAGCACGTGGATCGCCGCCGCCGCGTCGTTGAACACGCAGAACCCGCTCGCGTGGTCCGCGTGGGCGTGGTGCAGCCCCCCAGAGAGGTTGAACGCGATCCTCTCGCCGTCCCGCACCGCCTCTGCGGCCCGAATCGAGCCGCCCAGGTAGGCGAGTGCGGCTTCGTACATGCCGATGAACGCCGGAGTGTCCACCGTGCCGATGCCGGCATCCTTTCGAAATCCGTCCGGGGTGAACAGCCCCGTGGACAGCATCTCCACGGTGGCGACGTACTGGCGCGTGTGCACCCGCAGCGCATCCCGCTGGGTGGCCAGGCCAGGGTCCTGCGGCTCCACCGCCCCGAGCGCCTCGAGCAGCACGACCGTCCGATGCAGCCGCTCCGGCTTGAGCGGATGCTTCGGCCCGAAGTCGTACTCGAGCATGCGGGGGTGGTAGAAGAAGCGCGGGGGCACGAGCCGATAGGATACACCCGCAGCCGCGCTGGGTCCCGGATCCGTCTCCTCCGGCCAGAGGGTTCGCTTGGGCCACAATGGGGCATGGACGCCGGCATCATCGGACTGGGGCTGATCGGCAGCTCGCTCGGCTTGGCCCTGCGGCGCACCGGGCTGTTCGAAAGGGTCGTTGGGTACGACCTGAACGAGCGGACCGGCCGACAGGCGCTGGGATTCGGATGCGTGGACGCCGTGGTTCCCTCGATCGGCGAGGCCGCGCGTTGTGGCCGGGTGTTCGTCGCCGTGCCCCCGTCGGCGGTTCGACCATGCCTCGAGGCCATCGAGGCGGCCCGGACGCCGGAGACGCTCGCCTCGGACTGCGTCTCCGTCAAGGGGACGGTGGCGGACTGGGTGGCCGCCAGACCGGATCGGGCCCGATGGCTGCTCGGAGGGCATCCGATGGCCGGCAACGAGGGGCAGGGGCCCGAGGCTGCGGACGAGGAGCTGTTCCGCGGTGCGACCTGGGTGCTGGTCCCGTTCGGCGACGAAGCTCCGGTGGGCGAGTTCGACAGGATCGTTCGCACCATCGGCGCACGCCCCGTCCTTCTGGCGGCGGAGGACCACGACCGGGCCGTGGCCGTGACCAGCCACTTGCCGCACATCTTAGCCTCCTGCCTGGTGCACGCCTCGGCTGACCTCGGGGAGGCGTTCGTGAGCGCGGGATCGTGGCGGGACCTGACGCGCGTGGCAGGGGCGAACCCGCCCCTCTGGCAACAGATTCTGCTGGCCAACCGCCGACGCATCCTTGCCGCGATCGACGACCTGCTGACGTCGCTCTCCGAGGTTCGCGCCGCGTTGGAGGCCAACGACGCTGAGGCGGTTCGGGCGTTCCTCGAGGAGGCGAGGCAGTTGAAGCTCCGGCAAGGAGGCACGGATTGAGTAGCCTCACCGTCGGCCGGATCGCTTCGCTGAAGGGACGGTTCCGTCCCCCGAGCGACAAGTCCCTCACTCACCGCGCGCTGATGCTCGCCGCCCGGGCCGACTCTCCCAGCGTCGTGCGGAACCCTCTCGATGCCGGAGACTGCCGATCCACCGCGGCTTGCCTCCGCGCGCTGGGAACGGAGGTCGCTTGGGAGGACGGCGTCGTGCGCATCCGGCCCCAGCCGTGGCTCCCTCCCGCGGAGGTGCTCGACTGCGGCAACAGCGGCACGACGATGCGGCTGTTGTCCGGACTGCTCGCGGGATGCCCGTGGACCACCGTGCTGGACGGCGACGCCTCGCTCCGCCGTCGGCCGATGGGAAGGATCGCGGAGCCGCTGAAGAGGATGGGC
>CALGMO010000131.1 GCA_937961665.1 uncultured Fimbriimonadaceae bacterium | reverse complement strand
CCAGGGTCAGGGTCTTCGTGTCCAGCACGATCGTCTTCGCGCCCGACTGCTCTCTGCGAGTCCACTCCGCCTGCCGAACGACGCCGTCCCGCGGGTCCGCGTACAGGGTGGCGCGCCCCAGCTTGCCCGGCCAGTCCACTTCGACGGCCTGCATGGCGACGCCCTTGCGAACGCGCTGTCCCAGAGCCCGCACGGCGGCCGCGCGATCCATCGCTTTGGGCTGGAAGAACGGAGCCCAGAGCGCTGCCTCCGCGGAGTCGAGCGTAGAGGCGAGCAGCGCCTCGCTCAACGGCTGGCGGACGTAGGTCTTCTCCTTCTTGTCGAACGTGACGAGCTCCTTGCCGTCGGACACGACCAGCGAGCTGTCCGACTCCAGCCGAAGCAGGTTCGGCTTGGCCAGAACCGCCGTGAACTTGGACGGCGCGCCTCCGATCGGCTGGACGGTGTACTCGACCGTCAGCGACTGGGCGGCGACCAGCGCTTGGACGTGGCGCTCGACCACCGACTTGGCGGTGGTCTGCGCGTACACCAAGCCGACGGCGACCGCCGCGCACGCTCCAGCGAACATCGCTTTCTTCCGCATCTTTCCCTCACCTCACGATCCATTGGACGCTTCCCGCACACTGCAAAGTTGTCGGCTTGGGTCCCTTCCAGCCAGACCGGGCCGGCGAACGGGCAAAATCGGCCCATGAAAGCTTGGCAAGCCGCGGTCGTGCTCGCGGCGCTGCACGCGATCCTGGCCATCGGTTACGCCGCCCTCACGCCGTACCGGGCCTCGGGCCGCATCCTCCTGCAGGGAAACGTGCCCGCGATGGACATCGGCGCTCCGGACGAGCGGCAGCACGCCAACTACGTCCAGAGGCTGCTCGACGGCCGGGGCTTGCCCGTGTTCGACCCCAAGGACCCGAGCCTCTACGAGACCTACCAGAGCCACCAGCCGCCGCTCTACTATCTCGTCGCCGCGGGGTGGTGCCGGGCGCTCGGCCTGGACCGCGTGGACGTTCCCGAGGCCGGACTGGCCTTCCGGCTTCTGAACGCGCTGATCGGTGCCATCGGGGTTTGGGGCCTGTTCCTGGCGGGCAGATGGCTCGACGGAGACGATAGGACCGGGTTGCTCGCCGCCGCGATCGGAGGCCTGCTGCCGATGGGCTGCGCGCTCAGCGGGGCCGTCTCCAACGATCCCCTCCTGATCGCGCTCTGCACCTACTCCCTCGCCTTCTTGATCCGTGCGACATCCGGCCGGCCTGGGCGACACGACCTTTGGTGGGGCGCCGCTCTGGCCGGACTCGCGATGGCCACCAAGACCAGCGGAGTGGCGCTTCTTCCCGCGCTCGCGGCCGCCGCGTGGCTGTCGAACCGGAGCCGGGAGCGGAGGCTCGCGGCCTCGGCGGGCCCCCTGCTGTTGGCGGTGGCGATCGTCTCGCCGTGGTGGGTTCGCAACGCCATCCTGTACGGCGACCCACTGGCGGCCAAGGCGTTCCAAGACGCCTTCGTCGGCTCGATGCAGGCTTCCCAGGGTATCGGGCGCCTCGGCCTCGCCGGCTACTGGACCGAGGTGGTCCGCGGAACGTGGTGCAGCTTCGTGGGTGTCTTCGGTTACTGGGACATCTGGCTCGAGCCGGTCGTCTATGCCGCGGCGGCGGTCGTCGCGGCGCTTCTCGGCGTGCTGGGCTTGGTGCGCTGGCGAACGGAGCAGCCCGCCGGCCTGACGGTCGCCGCGGTGTTCGGCCTGGCCGTCCTCGCGCTGTTCGTGCGCTTCAACATGCAGTACTTCCAAGCCCAAGGCCGCTACCTCTATCCGGCCATCGCCTCCTTCTCGGTCTGGCTGGCGTTCGGAGCGCGTCAGGTCCCGATCCGGCGGTGGATGCCGGCCGCAGCCGCTGGGCTGCTGCTGGCTCTGAACGTCTCCGCCCTGCGCTCCTTGCCCGCGGAGTTCAAGCTGCGGACCGACGGAGGGACGGCGACATCCGAGACCCAACCCCAGTAAAGTTGCCGGCCGCTCCGCCGACAATAACGGTTGGAGCGAACCCATGAACGGCTACTGCGAGGCCTATCGGATCAACGACGACAACCTTGCCCTCCGCAAGACCTTCCTCGGACTGACGGCGGGCGACGTGCGCACGCTAGCCCTTCTGTCCGGCTGGGCGAGACGCGCCGCCCCAAGGATCGCCAAGAGGTTCTACGACCACCAGTTCGCCTTCAAGAAGACGAGGGAGTTCTTCGAGGGCATGGCCCAGAAGAAGGGCATCACGCTCGAGGCCCTGCGGGAGGCGCTGGAGCGCACGCAAGCCCGGTACTTCACGGAGATCTTCGAGGAGGCGGCCAACGGCGGCCGATTCGGCCCAGACTATTTCGAGAGGCGGCTGGTCGTCGGAGCGGTCCACAACAAGATCGACCTCCCGCTGAAGTGGTACGTCGGCAGCTACCCGCTCTACGCGAGGCTGGCGAGCCAGGCGCTCGGCCGGGCGCTGTTCTGGAACCCCTGGCTGCGGCGGAAGGCGGAATCGGCCCTGCAGAAGGTCTTCAACTACGACATCCAGGCGATCGTGGAGAGCTACCTGATCGACCTGTGCGCCAGCTTCGGCACCGACGTGCGGTCGCTCGAGGTCGCCAGCCGCGAGGAGGACATCTCCGACAAGATGCCCGAGCTCAAGAGCCAGATGGCCGACCTCGTCGCCGCCCTCGAGAAGCTGGGCAAGGGCGACCTAAGTGTTCGAGTGGAGTCCAAGGCACAAGGAGGCCTCAACCACTTCTTCAACGTTGCTGTGGCCCAATTGGCGAAGATCGTGGAGGACACCCGCAAAGTGGCCACCGAAGTGCAAGGCGGGGTCGAGGAGACCCTGAGGCACATCGACACCCTCTCCAAGCGCGGCGAGGGAGCCGGCATCGAGGGCGAGGGAAGCGTTCGGGAGATCTTGGAACAGCTGCAGGTGGCCGTCCAGGAGGTCGCGAAAGGCTCCGAGCAGACCGCTCTGGCCGCCTCCCGGGGTGTGGAGGGCGTCGGTGCGATCGTCGAGGCGGTCCAAAGGGTCGCCAATGAGCTCCGCACGTCCAGCGAGGCTGCGTCTCAGATCGGCCAGACCGCCGAGGAGGGCCGACGCGGACTGGAGGAGTCGGCCAGCATGATGCGGCGCCTCGAGCAGGAGACCCAAGCCATGGCGAGCCAGCTGCGCGAGCTGGTGGATCTGTCCTCCAACATCGGCGCGATCCTCGGTACCATCGAGGAGATCGCCGACCAGACGAACCTTCTGGCCCTGAACGCCGCGATCGAGGCGGCGCGGGCCGGCGAGCACGGCCGAGGATTCGCGGTGGTGGCCGACGAGGTCCGCAAGCTGGCCGAGCAGTCGTCCTCGGCCACCCAAGAGATCCGCCAGATCATCGCCGGCGTGACCAAGCAGGCGCAGCAGTCGGCAGAGGCGATGAACCGCAACGTGGAGGCCGTGACGGCCGGCGTGCAGCAGTCGCTGGAGGTCGGCGAGGGCTTGCTCAAGATTCTTCAGGCGGTGAACCAGATCGCGAATCAGGTCGAGGAGGCCGCCGCTCTGTCCGAGTCCACGAGGCAGAACGCCGACACCACGATGAGCGAGATCGAACAGATCGCGGCCATCGCCCAGGAAGCCAGCGCGGCGACCGAGGAGATGTCCGCGGCCAGCACCGGCGCGCTGGAGAACACGCTCCAGGTGGCCGACCAGCTCGCGGCTAGCTCCACGGTCCTCCGGAACGCCGCCGAGCGTCTTCGGTTCTCGCTGGGGATGTTCGCCGTCTCAGCCAACGAGAGCGAGTCGCTCGAGCAGAAGGTGCAGGTCTTCAAGCGCGCCCATCTGCGCTGGGTCGAGCGACTCGAGGGCATGCTCTTCCGCGGTGAGAAAATCGAGGAGAAGGAGCTCGTCTCCCACAAGCAGTGCGCGTTGGGCCAGTGGTACTACAGCTTCGGCACGAGCCAGTTCGGCGACCTGCCGGAGTTCAAGGCGATCGAGCCTCCACACGAGCGGCTGCACAAGCTGGCCGCCGAGATCCACTCCCTCCACAAGCAGGGCAAGAAGGCGCAGGCCGAGGCCAAGCTGTCGGAGGTCCGGGCCATCAGCAAGGAGATCGTCTGCAAGCTCGATCAGCTGTACGAGAAGGCCCAGGCTCAGGCCCCGCGCGCCAAGGCGGCTTGAGACCCGGCGCCGCTCCAACACCGCGTCGCCCCGGCCGAGCGCCGGGGTGACGCGCTTTTGGGCTCCATCGTCTAAGCTGTTGGTGGCTGTGTCCGCTGCTGCAGGCAAGGCGAGACCCGAGGAGTTCGATGACGACGTGCTCGTCATCGAGCGGTTTCTGCATGGCGAATCGGCCGCCTTCGAGCAGCTCTACCGAAAGTACTACGACAAGGTGTTCGCGATCGCGAAGGGCGTGCTGCTGGATTCCGACGAGGCCGCCGACGCGGTCCAAGAGATCTTCACCCTCGTCTACCGCCATCTGCGGCGCTTCGACCGCCGATCCAGGTTCAGCACCTGGCTCTTCCGCGTGGCCGTGAACCGAAGCATCCAGCAGGCGCGAAAGGTCAAGTACAAGGCTCGCCAGGTGCCGCTCGACGAGGCCTCGGGCCGAGAGAGCGCCGGCGACGACCACGAGGAGCCCGCCGACCCCCGGATCCAAGAGGCCCTGTCCAAACTGCCTCCCGCCGACCGGGCGATCCTGACCCTCTTCTACTGGGACGAGCTGAGCCTTCAGGAGATCGGTGCAAGCATGGGCTGCAGCGTGAACGCAGCCAAGACGCGTCTCTACCGGGCGCGCGAGCGGTTCCGGGCAGCCTACGAGGAGGCTTCCGCATGAGCCGCATCCCGCCCGATGTGGATCGCCTGATGTGGGCGCTGGCCGACGACCCGGAGCCGAACGCCTTGGACGAGTTCGAGCGGCGGTACCCGGCCTACGTGGGCGAGCTGGGCAAGCGCATCGACATGGTCCGCAGGATGCGGGGCACGCCCCTCAAGCCGGATCGCCACGGGCCCGTTCCGCCGTTCCGGCCCGTGCCCACCGCCACGGACTGGACGCGCCCGGCCTGGGCGGCGGCGTTCGGCGTGCTGCTACTGGCGCTGGCCGCCGCATCGTACTTCGCCACACGCTGGTACCTGAGGCGCGAGGCGGCCAACCCCGTGCCGATCGTGGAGCAGCCTCCCCTCGATCCTCCCAGCGTTCCAGACATCGTGTTCGCGCCGCCCAGGCGGTTCGAGGCACCGCGGCCCGCGGAACCTAGGAGCGAGACCGAGCAGCTCGCCCCGCTGAGCATTCGGCTGGAAGGGGTTCCTCTGTCCGTGGCGCTGCGCGCCGTCGCCGAGCAGGCCGGGCTGAGGCTCGTGTTGGCTCCGGGCTTCGATCGCATCGACGCCACCGTGGATCTGGACCTCAGGGAAGTCCGCCCGATGGAGGCCTTCGAGATGCTGGGCCGGCAGCACGGCTTCACCGCGTTCTACCAAGGCAACCGAGAGGTGCTGGTGATTCCCGCGGCCCCCAGCAGACCGGCGGCCGCCGAGAGCCGGACGCGAGAGGAGCGGCCCGCCGAGCTGCCGGGAGAGAGCCCGCCGCTTCCGGACGATGTGCGCCGCACCGAGCCGCCGGGCGGCCAGTGAGCCGAATTCGGCCGAATCCGTTGCTATACTGCAATCTAGGCTGCCCGGCCGGCGGCCAAAGGGGGAGAAGGATGCCGAAGGCTGAGAAAACATCGGACGTGATCGAGGCCCGAGCGGAGTTCGGTCTGGAATGGCTGATCGGGGGCGGGATCGGGCTGGCGATCGGGATCGTGCTCTGGATCTATCGCGGCGAGGGGACGCTCATCGGGCTGACGCTGCTGCTGCTGATCGGTGGAGGCGGCGCCACAGCCTACGGAGCGTACATTCTCGCCAAAGCCAAGAGCGTGCCGAGCGTGGACGTGGTCTGCTCCTACTGCCAGAAGGTCAACAAGCTCACCGCCGCCCCGGAAGAGGGCTTCCTGTGCAGCTTCTGCCACCGGCGCGTTCCCGTGCGGGACGGCCGCCCGCTGCCCGTGTTCCAGGTCCGCTGCGGGTACTGCAACGAGCTGAACTACTACAACGAGACCACGGAGATCCTGATCTGCGAGAGCTGCAACCACGAGATTCCGATCGCGCAGGAGGAAGGCCGGCCCACGAAGCACCTGCCCCGCGGCTTCGTGGCGCAGGAGGACCCGAACCTGTACGATCTGGTGCTCGTCGAGGCGAACCCGAAGCACGAGGGGCAGATCGGCGCGCTGCAGCACATGCTCGCCCTGAACCGCAACCAGGTGAAGGAGATCATGGCGAACACCCCGGCGGTGCTGCTGACGGGCATCACGCGCAAGAAGGCGGAGATGCTGCAGGCTCAGCTGGCGGTCCACGACGCCCGAGCCGAGATCCGTCCGACGCAAGGTTGACGCGCAAGCGGCCGAAAGACCCAGCGGGTATTCTAGGCTCGCGAGGCGGGACGGCGGTTCCGCCCCAGAGGAACGTGCACCGACAGGGGGTACATCACTGACATGAGCTTGATCAGACACAAGTCCGGTTGCCGCTCGGCGACCGGCAACCCGCGAAGAACGCTCGGAGCGCTCTTCGCGGGTCTTTTCGCGCTCGCGCCGGGTCTGGCGGCGGCGGCGGAGGGAGAGAACGTCGTCCTCAACTTCACGCAGGGCGACATGATCTACCTCTACATCTCGCTGTTCTTCGGCCTGCTGTCGCTGGCGGTCGGCTTCGGCATCGCCAAGAGCGTCCTGGCGCAGGATCCGGGCAGCCAGAAGATGCAGGAAGTGAGCGGCGCCATCAAGGAGGGCGCTCTCGCCTACCTGCGCCGGCAGGTGCAGACGATGCTGCCGTTCGTGGTCGTTCTGGCGGTGGGCCTGTTCCTGCTCTACTACAAGACGTGGGGCACGGCCCTGGCCGTGTACTTGGCGATCTGCTTCGTCGGCGGCGTGGCGGCCTCGTACATCGCCGGCTACACAGGCATGCTGATGGCCGTCAACGGCAACTGCCGGACGGCGGCGGCCGCCCTCACGAGCTACAAGAGGTCGCTCGAGACGGCCTTCCGCAGCGGTTCCGTCGCGGGCTTGATCACGGTGGGCATGGGTCTGCTCGGCGCGACGATCATCTTCCTGGCGGCCAAGGCGGATGCCATGAAGCTGCTCGTGGGCTTCGGCTTCGGCGGCTCGCTGGCCGCGCTGTTCATGCGCGTCGGCGGAGGCATCTTCACCAAGGCGGCGGACGTCGGCGCGGACCTGGTCGGCAAGGTCGAGGCGGGCATCCCCGAGGACGACCCGCGCAACCCGGCCACGATCGCCGACAACGTGGGCGACAACGTCGGCGACTGTGCCGGAATGGCGGCGGACGTCTTCGAGTCGTACGAGGTCACGCTCGTCGCGGCCATCATCCTCGGAGCGGCCACGGCCGCGATCTTCGACCAAGCCACCTGGATGAAGCTCGTGCTGTTCGCGCTGATGGCGCGCGGCGTCGGCATCGTCGCCTCGATCTTTGGAATCCTGACGGTGCGCGGCAACGACGACGTCGACACGGATCCCTTGGCCCCGATCCGCGGCGGCTTCCAGCGCTCCGCCATCGTGGCGGCGCTGCTGACCGCCTTGGTGGCTTGGTTCATGATGGGTCGCCCGGGCACCGAGGTCAAGACCAACGTGCTTCGCCCCGTTTCCGACATCGTTCGCGAGCAGTGGGGCAAGATCAAGGCGGTCCAGTCGGAGATCGCGAAGAAGGAGAACGTCGCGGCCGCCGACGTGGACGCCTCGAAGGTCCAGGCGGATCCCCGGATCAAGGCCTTGGGCTTGGACGCTTCCAGCGAGACCGCGTTCGTCAACACGCTTCTGAACACGGACGAGGCGCGCCTGCCGAGGCCCGGCTCGGTTGCCGGCTTCCAGAAGGTCGACTTCGGCAACCTGCCGGAGAATCTGGCCAAGGTGCTGACCTACAAGACGGACGAGCGCGGCCAGCCGCAGTTGGACGCCTCCGGGCAGCCTCAGTTGGTGACCATCAAGGAGGCCTGGGCGAACAAGAAGTTCGTCGTCGTCGAGCTTCAGATGGGGGGCTCGGACACGGCGCAGTGGTTCGGGCCTCTTGACTCCGCCGTGCTCGACAAGCTGCTGGAGGAGATCAAGTCGCGCAACACGCCGATCACGGAGAAGAAGCGGCTGCCCGTGGAGCTGTACGCCAACAGCGAGGGTCGCTTCATCGCGGCGATCGAGGGCAAGATCGACAGCCCGCAGCGTCTGAACTCCACCGGTAACGCGATCGTCACCTTCGCGCAGAGCGAGGAGAAGCTGAAGGCGATGATGGAGAAGGCCAAGACGGACTTCACCGCGCCGCAGCCCCAGCCGATCCAAGCCGAGCTGGCGATCGTGGAGCATCAAGACGTCGGGTGGTGGCGGTTCTTCGTATGCATCGCGTTCGGCATCGCCATGGCGTTCGCCATCGAGCTGCTCACGGACTTCTACGTCTCGGTGCACAAGTCGCCGGTGCGCGAGGTCGCCGGCACGTCGACGACCGGTCCGGCCACGATGATCATCACCGGCTTCGCGTACGGCATGGAGTCCAGCGTGTTCTCGGTGTTCTCGATCGTGGTCGCGCTCATCGCGCCGCTGCTGATCTTCCCGCCGGCCGAGTTCGGAGGGTATCTGCTCAGCTTCTACGGCATCGCCCTGGTGGGTCTGGGCTTGCTCACGACCACCGGCTACATCCTGGCGATGGACACCTTCGGACCGATTTCGGATAACGCTCAGGGCGTGTACGAGATGTCCGGCGAGGGGCACGGCAACGAGAACGCGATGAAGGCCGTTCAGCGACTGGACGCCGCCGGCAACACGACGAAGGCTCTGACGAAGGGCTTCGCGATCGCCACCGCCGTGGTGGCGGCCGTCGCGCTCTTCCACTCGTACGTGGAGGGCGCCATGCTGACGAGCTTCGGACTGCGGATCGAGGTGCCCGAGATCTTCCTCGGCCTGCTGATCGGCGGCGCCGCGCCCTACCTGTTCTCCGCGTTCTCCATCAACGCGGTGGGTCGGGCGGCTTTCGAGCTGATCAACGAGGTCCGGAGGCAGTTCCGGGCGGACCCGGGCATCATGGCCGGCACGAGCAAGCCGAACTACGGCGAGTGCGTGGCGATCGTGACGAAGGCGGCTCAGCAGGAGCTTCTGGGTCCCGGCATCCTGGCGATCTTCCTGCCGGCGGCGGTGGCGTTCGGCTTCTCCATCGGCAAGCCCACGACGCTGGTCGGAGGCATGGAGCTGAACCTGGTCGGCGCGCAGGCGCTCGGCGGGTTCCTCGCCGGCGCGATCCTGAGCGGCCAGCTGATGGCCGTCCTGCTCGCCAACTCGGGCGGCATCTGGGACAACGCGAAGAAGCTCATCGAGGACGGGATGTACGGCGGCAAGGGTTCGGACGCTCACAAGGCGGGCGTCGTGTGCGACACGGTCGGTGACCCGTTCAAGGACACCGCCGGACCGGCGCTGAACCCGCTGATCAAGGTGATGAACCTCGTCGCCCTGATCCTCGCGCCGGTGGTCATCCTGCCTCTCGGCAACAACGTGCTGATCGTCGTCACCATCGGCTGTCTGCTGGTCCTCGGGTTCTCCGTGTACTGGTCGAAGCGCAGCTCGATGTCCACGGCGCTGCAGGAGATCGGTGCCGCGGCTGCGCCCGCCGCGCTGGAGTCCAGCGAGTCGGCCATCCCCGAGTCCCCGAAGTCGGAGACCCGGATCAAGGTCGACGACTGATCCCTCCCAGCGGGCATCGCGGGACGCCGGGCTTGGCGCGAGCCAAGCCCGGCTCCGTTTGGGACCAGGCCCAGGGCGCCTTGCGCGTTTTTTCGATCCCCCATAGACTGGACCCGGATCCACGAGGAGATCCGTGCGCGACGAAGTCGTCGGACTCCCAGGCATCCCGATTGGAGGACACAATGAGGCAAAAGGGTTTCACCCTCATCGAGTTGCTGGTGGTGATCGCCATCATCGCCATCCTGGCCGCTATCCTGTTCCCGGTCTTCGCCCAAGCGAAGGAGGCCGCCAAGAAGAGCGCCGAAGTGAGCAACATCAAGCAGCTGAACCTGGCCGCGGTGATGTACTCGGCGGACAACGACGACACCTTCCCTCTCGCCTGGTGGAACGACGGAGCCGGCACGGGCCAGATCTGGCACTTCGTCATCTGGCCGTACACGAAGAACTACGACATCTTCAAGACCCCGCAAGGCAAGCCGAACCCCGTGACCAACGCGGTCTGGGACATCGTGTGGTCCTACGGAACCATCCCGGTCGCGATGCACAAGAACATCCCGTACTACACGGTGGGCAACTGGCCCATCACCCGCGCGCTCGGCGTGGTTGGGTACCGCATGGACGGCGTGTTCGGATTCGCGACGGCCGGACCGCACGCCGCGTGGGGCACCGGCTGGTGGGGCCGCTGGCCCGGAGACGTGGTCCAGGCTCCCTCGAAGAGCCAGTCCGCTCTCCGCGATGTGGCCAACCAGGCGCTGATCTTCTCGGCGGGCGAGCCGATGGGTGACTTCACCACGTTCGCGCCCGGCACCGAGCTGGGTGTGTGCGTCGCCGGTCGCTCGACCTACAACCCCGGAAGCAACTCCTTGGCGGGCATCACCCCGCGGTGGAACGGCGGCCCGCGATCCTGCAACGGCTGGCGCGAGGCCGGCGGCGGCGGCAGCGCCTCGATCCCGGACTCCTACGCGGCCAAGATCCGCGAGGGCCAGGCGGTCATCGGTTTCGCCGACGGGCACGTGAGCTCGATGGGAGCGCCCAAGGCCTACGAGGGCGCCCCGTGCGACGCCGATCCGACCGTGCAGTGCATGGTGCGCTTCCAGGTCAACTGACGATCGAAGGGGGTCGGCTTGCCACGAGGGAGCCGACCCCTCCCTAACCCGCAACAAGGATGGTGCAATGAACAAGAAGCTTCTTCTAGCGTTCCTCGCGGCGCTGCCGCTCGTTCTCTCCGCCGGCTGCGGCGGGGCCGAGGAGTCGAAGGCAACCGAAGAGGAAAAGGCGAACATCGACCGGTTCGTGCGCGAGGGCATCAAGGAAGGCGACATCTCGGGCGGCGGCGCCCAGCAGAAGGCGCCGGAGGGGCTGCCGGGCAACCAGCCCGTCGACCAGACGCCGTAGCCGCGACGCTTTTCGAGGTCTCCTGAGGGACGGGGGCCGGGTCAA
>CALGMO010000130.1 GCA_937961665.1 uncultured Fimbriimonadaceae bacterium | reverse complement strand
ACCTTTCGGGGGTCCGTTTGTTGTAGTCTTGCGGGAACCATGCCATCGTTCCGACGAGCCTTCGACGCCGAGCTCACCGAACTGAAGGCGCGGGTGCTGCGCACCGGCGCCGAGGTGATCGACATGATCTCGGCGGCGGTCGAGTCGGCCCTCACGGACGACCCCGGCCCCGCCAACAGGGTGATCCGTCAGGACGACGAGATCGACCGCGCCGAGCGCGAGGTGCTGCTGACCGCGGCCAAGCTCATCATGAAGGAGCAGCCGGTCGCCGCGGACCTGCGCCGGCTGCTGGCCACGCTCGGCATCATGGGCGAGATCGAGCGGGTGGCGGACGACGCCGTGAAGCTGGCCAAGCGCGCGCTGAAGGTCTCCGGCCACTTCCCCGGGGAGCTGAAGCTGGCCCTGCAGGAGATGGCGGAGATGGCCAAGCACACCTTCGCCGCCTCGCTCCGGCTCTACTCCGAGTTCGACGAGGAGCTCTGCAACCGGATCCTCGCAGAGGAGCACGAGGTCGACGGCAAGTACGTGGAGAACCGCCGCAGGATCTACGACCTGATCCGCGGGGAACCGAACGAGACCGAGCAGCTCGTGCGGGTCATCGAGGTGTTCCACGCGCTGGAGCACGTGTCGGACCACGCGGTGGACATCGCCAAGCGCCTCAAGCTGCACTGGGAAGGCGGCTAGGTCCGCCCCCTCGGCGCCGCACGCAGCCTCGCCTTCCCCCCACACCCTCCGGCCCAGATCCGGGATTCGGTTGGGTCGGCGGCTCCCCGAGGGCGAGCCCTCAACGAAGGCGCTCGAGATCGGGGTGGAGAGCCCCCGCCGGAGTGCGAGTCCCGTGCACGCGCCCCCCGAGGGCGTCCTGCGTCAAGACCGAGGGCCGGGGGGCTGGGGTGCCCACCGGCCCTTCTCGGAGGTTGCTCGGGCGGCTCCCGCCGGCGTCACTCGACGGGCTCGGTCGTGCCGGGCTTCAGCACCAGGCCTCCGCCGGCGGTGTAGGCGCGCTTGCCCCACTGGAAGCGGCTCGGGTTCAGCGTGTCCTGCAGCGTGGCGAAGCGGGCGTGCGTGTCGGCGTAGGTGTAGTTCGAGCCCTTGCCGAAGCGGTCCGGCGTGATGTACGTGATGTGCGAGAGTCCCGTGGCCGGAGTCCCGCTCTTGCACGACTCGATGTCGGCCATGGCGCGCTGGAAGGAGATGGCCCAGTAGTACGGCCGCCCGACCTGGTCGACGGCCTCTCCGTGGAACGGGGCGCCGTTGTCCTCCAGCAGAATCGCGTTCGCCGGCCGGTGGGTCTTGTACGCCTGGCCCGAGGCGACCGACGAGCCGTTGATGCACGCGGCGTACTCGGTCATGGCGCCGAACAGGATGATCTGGCCGACCTCCTCGATCGCGGTGGCGACGGTCACGCCCATCGGGTCGGAGGACTTGCGCTTGCGCGGCATCAGCAGGCTGTTTCCGATGTAGGACAGGCGGGGCGCCTGCACGTCGATGTCGGCGTCGTACTGCGGCGTCTGGCCGCCCGGCCAGCCCCAACCCTTGTTCTTGGAGGCCAGGGAGTAGTTCGTCGGAGCGAACCCGCCGATCTTGTCGCCGGGGCTGACGAAGATGTTCAGGTTCTTGACGTACGGCAGGATCGTGCCCGTCCAATGCACGTAGCCGCCGGAGGAGTTCTGGTCGTTCTTGTAGTAGTACGACTGCGGATAGGTGTCGTCGTTGTCCCCGAGGTACATGGCCATGGCCGTGCCGATCTGCTTCACGTTCGACAGGTCGGCGGACTTCTTGGCGGCCTGCTTGGCCTGTGCAAAGACCGGGAACAAGATGGCGGCCAGGATCGCGATGATCGCGATGACGACGAGAAGCTCGATGAGGGTGAAGGCTCTCTTCATGGTTCACACCAGGCCCAAAGGCCTACGCCTTCAGGATGCAACGACGGGCGTTCGCACGAGCCTCGGCCTCATCAATCCCTAACACAAAGATAACTTTCGATTAATGTTCGCACCTATCTTCGAAGGAGCGAAAGGCGGGTGATGCGCCGGCGGGCCATGTTGTCCACGCGCAGCACCCCCAGCTCGGTGCGGACCCTGTCGCCGACCGAGGGCACGCGCCCCAGGGCGTTCACCACGACCTCCGCCAGGGTGTCGGTGCAGGGCTCGCCGGAGGGCTCGACGCCCAGCGCCTCGGCGAGCTCGTCCATCCGCACGTCGGCCCGCACCGACACGCGGCCGCTCGGCAGAAACTCGATGGCCGGCCGCTCGCTCTCCAGGCGGTCCTCCAGGTCGCCGAACACCTCCTCGACGACGTCCTCCAGGGTGACCAGCCCGCTGGTGCCGCCATACTCGTCGGTCACGATCAGCAGCTGGGTGCGTTCCTCGCGCATCCTGGCGACGATGCGGTCGAGGGACAGGTTCTCCGGAACGAACACAGCGGGCCGCGCCAGGGCGCGCAGGTCGAACGGACGGTCGTCCATGTGCGCCACGAAGTCGTGCAGGTACAGGATGCCCACGATGTCGTCGATGTCCTCGCCGCACACGGGCACCCGGGAGAACGGGATCTCCGCGAGCCTCCGCCGGGCCTGTTCGGCGTCCAGGTTCGCTGGGATCCAGCGGATGTCCATGCGGTGCACCATGATGTCCTGGGCCGTCAGCACGTCCAGGTTCAGGCTCTTGGCCACGACGTCGGCGTGGGTCTTGGCGATGCCTCCGGCCTCCGCTCCCGCGCGCACCAGCAGGGCCAGCTCGTCCTTGGTCATCGCGGCGGCGCCGGCGTCCTCCGTGGAGACGCCCAGGAGGCGGAGCAGCCCGTGCGCGACCCACCGCGTCAAGGCCACCAAGGGCCGGAACACCGCCACGAAGAGCGTCAGGGGGCGGATGGCGGCCAGGGCGATCGGGTCGGCGTAGCGCAGGGCGAGGTACTTGGGCACCAGCTCTCCGGCGACCACCAGCGAGAGCGACACGAGCAGCACGCTCAGGATCGACACCAGCGGAACCGGGAGCAGGCCGCCGAGGGCCCGGCGGAGCGCGTCCCCGACCACGGGCTCGGTGACGACGCCGACCCCGACGCCGATGAGCGTGACGCCGATCTGGATGCCCGCGACGGGCGTGGAGAGATCCTCCAGCGCGGATTGCAGCCGCCTCGCGGCGGGGTCGCCCCGGCGGGCGAGGGCCGCGATCCGGCTCCGGCGCGCCGAGATCAGGGCGTACTCCGTCGCGACGAAGAGGGCGTTCCCCAGGACCAAGGCCAGGCTGGCCACGCTCCACGCGCCCCAGTCGGTCTGCATCCGCCGGATTGTAGCAGAATGGGGCATGGTCGAGGGCGGGGTTTGGCCGGCGTCCGTGACCGCGCTGGGCGCGGCGGGGCGTCCGGATCCGGCTGGTCAGGCGCGTCTACTGGCTTGGTTCGAGGCCTCCGGCTGCCGAGGCGCCGTGCTGGCCGGAACCAACGGCGAAGGCCCCTCGCTGAGCGCACCCGAGAAGCGCGACCTCCTGCGCGACGCCGTCCCGGTCCGCGGCCGGCTGGGGCTGGTGCTGGGCGTGGCCACCAGCAGCCTGGAGGAGGCCCGGTGGTCCGCGCGCCAGGCCGCGGCGCTGGGAGCGGACGGCCTGCTGCTGATGCCTCCGAGCTACTTCCGCGAGGCGCCGGAGGACGCCATCGCCGACTGGCTGGAGGCCGTGGTGGCTGATTCGCCCGCCGACGTGATCGTCTACAACTTCCCCCAGCGCACGGGAAGGGCGATCCCTCCGGAGACCCTCGCGCGCCTGGCCAGGCTGGAGAGGTTCGTCGGCGTGAAGGACAGCAGCGGCGACCCTGCCAACCTTCCGGCCTACCGGCAGGCCATCGGCGAGGATCGGGTGGCGTTCGTGGGCGACGAGACGCTGCTGCTGGAGGCGCTTCGGCACGGTTGGTCCGGCACGATCAGCGGCGCGGCGAACGTGCTGGCCCCGTGGCTGTGCGCCGTCGTCGCCGAGTGGCGGGAGAACCGGGAGTCGGCCGAGGCCAAGTTCGAGCTCGCCCTGCCGTGCATCCGGGCGCTCCGTTCGCACCCCCAGCCGGCTCTTAGCAAGGCGCTGCTGCACGCGATGGGCGTGCTGTCCGACCCCGCCGTGCGGCTGCCGCTCAGGCCGACCCCGCCGGAGACCGTGCGCGAGGCGGCGCGCCTGCTGACCGACCGGCTGGGCCTTCGGTTCCCGAACCTGCCGGATGGGCCATAATGCCCCCCGGTATGCTTCTGGAGGGAAAGCGCGGCGTCGTTCTGAACGTGGTCAACGGCCGGAGCCTGGGTTGGGCCATCGCCGAGGCGGCGGCCGGACAGGGCGCGAAGGTCGGCGTGGGCGCGCAGAACGAGCGCACCGCGGACACCGTGGCCAAGCTCATCGAGGGCAGCGAGAGCTACGTGCCGCTGCAGATCGACTTCAGCTACGACGAGCAGTTCGAGGCACTGAGGGAGGACATCCGAGCCAAGCTCGGGACGATCGACTTCGTGGTCCACTCCGCCGCGTTCGCGCCCAAGGAGGACCTGCAGGGAGCGTTCGTGGACGTCTCCCGAGAGGGCTTCCGGATCGCGATGGACGTGTCGTGCTACAGCCTGATCAAGCTCTGCCACACCCTGCTCCCGATCCTGAACGAGGACGGCAGCGTGGTGACGCTCACCTACCTGGGCTCGGTGCGGGCGGTCCCAGGTTACGGCGTGATGGGCGTGGCCAAGGCGGCGCTGGAATCCGCCGTGCGGTACCTGACCGTCGACCTCGGGGCCAAGGGCGTGCGCATCAACGCGCTCTCGCCGGGGCCGATCAACACCGTCGCGGCGCGGGGCGTCCGCAACCTGTCGTCGATGATCGACCTAGTCCACGAGCGGGCCCCCCTGAAGAGGCCGTTCGCCCAGCCCGAGGTGGCCTCGAGCGCGCTGTATCTGCTGAGCGACCTGAGCCGCGGCGTCACCGGCCAGGTGCTGTACATCGACAACGGCTACAACATCCTGGGGCTGTAGGTGCGCCTGACGACCGTGCCCAACTGGTCGTTCGGTCGCGACCGCGACCTGTTGCGCCGGATGCGCGAGGTCCTCGAAGACTCCGGCGCCCGGGTGCACTTCGCCGAGAGCGACCCCGACCACAACCGGACGGTCACGGCCTTCACGCACGACGCCGGCCGCCTGCCGGAGGCGCTTCTGCGGCTATGCGAGCTGGCCTTCGACCGCATCGACCTGAACCGGCACGTGGGCGTGCATCCGAGGATCGGCGCGCTCGACGTGTGCCCGTTCGTTCCCCTGCCGGGCGAGCCGATGGAGCCGGCGGTCGAAACTTCCCTCGAGTTCGCCGAGCGCTTGGCGGAGCGGTTCGGCGTGCCGGTGTTCCTGTACGAGAAGTCCGAGCGGGGCCGGCACGAGGCGGAGCTGCCCTCCCTGCGTCGCGGCGGCTTCGGATCGTTGATCGGCCGGAAGCTGAACCCCGACTTCGGACCGGACGAGGCGCACCCGCGTCTCGGCGTGTCGATCGTGGGGGCGAGGGATTTCCTCATCGCGATGAACGTCAACCTGGACCGGCCCGAGCCGGACGTGGCCAAGGAGCTGGCCCGGCGGATCCGGGGCCTCCGCGCCGAGGGCGACCCGCGCTTCCTGGGGGTGCGGGCGCTGGGACTGCCGCTGGCCAGCCGAGGGCTGTCGCAGGTGAGCATGAACCTGACGATGCCCGACTCCACACCCGTCGACCCGATCGTGGGCTGGGTGCGGGCCGAGGCGGCGCGCCGCGGGGTGAAGGTCGCAGGGACCGAGCTGATCGGCGTCATCCGCAAGCGCGACCTGCCCGCTGCGGGTACCCTGAACGTACGTCCCGAG
>CALGMO010000129.1 GCA_937961665.1 uncultured Fimbriimonadaceae bacterium | reverse complement strand
ACCGGAGACCTGCTGGCGGACCGGTTCGACTCCGGCTACGACCTGATCCTCTGCCGCAACGTCGTCATCTACTTCAACGACGAGGCCAAGGACCAGCTCTACCGGAAGTTCTTCCAGGCGCTCAAGCCCGGCGGCGTGCTGTTCGTGGGCAGCACCGAGCGCATCTTCAACAGCCAGACCATCGGATTCGAATCCACGATGCCCTTCTTCTATCGCAAACCTGTGGGAGACCTTGCATGGCGAAACGCATCCTGATCACCGACGACGCGCTCTTCATGCGCGTGACTCTGAAGAACATCCTGACCCAGAACGGCTACGAGGTCGCGGGGGAGGCCGCCAACGGAGCCGAGGCCGTCGAGCTGTACAAGCAGCTCAAACCCGACCTCGTGACCATGGACATCACGATGCCCGAGATGGACGGCATCGCCGCCCTCAAGGAGATCCGGGCCCTCGACCCCGACGCCAAGGTGGTGATGTGCACCGCGATGGGCCAGAAGAACATGGTCGTGGAGGCCATCCAGGCCGGAGCGAAGGACTTCATCGTCAAGCCGTTCCAGCCCGACCGCGTCGTGGAGGCGCTCCAGAAGCTTCTCGCCGCCTGACGCGGCGCTCGGAGGAACCCATGAAGGTGGAATACGTCGGGCCGTTCGCCGAGGCGGCGGTCAGCGTGATGAAGATGGTGCTGGGCACGACCCCCGAGCGGGGCCAGCTCAGCGCCAGACCGCAGATCTTCACCACGCAGCAGATCAACATCGTGTGCGGCATCACGGGCATGGTCGAGGGCCTCGTGATCTACGGAATGTCGATGGTGACGGCCGACCGCATCGCCTCGAAGATGATCGGCGCGCCGGTGGTCACCTTCGACGGGCTCGCGGCCAGCGCGATCGCGGAGCTGGGCAACATGATCAGCGGCAACAGCCTGGCGCTCTTGGCGTCCAAGGGCTTCAACTGCGACATCACCCCGCCCACGATCATCCGCGGCTCGAACGTCAAGATCACGACGCTCGACATCCCCGCGCTCGTGATTCCGTTGCAGATTCCGGAGATCGGTGAGTTTGAGATCAACGTGAGCCTGCAGGAGCGCCGGCGGGCCGCGCAGTCCGTCGCCTGAGGTCCCTCAGGCCACGGCCGCGTCGAGCGTTTCGCCATCGCCGACCAGGCAGTCCACAAAGGTCGCCGGCGATCCGTAGCGGTCGAAGACCCGCTGCGGACTCGCCGGCGTCGGCCTGCCCGCTACCAGGCACTTGGAATGCAGGCCCCGGAACCCAGCCCTCCACAGCAGCGGCCGTCCCGTCCGGTTCGTCAGCACGGTCCTGTGCCGACCCTCCTGCCGCACGTCCAGCCAACCGCCGAGGGCGGCCAAGCCCTCGGCCGCGAGCCAGCTCTCCTCGTCCGGCAGGCCGCTGAGCGTCTCGCAACCGTGCAAGGGGGCGATCGGCCGCACCCCCAAGGCACCCTCGGCGAGCGTCCCGACCAGGCAGAACGGAACCTCGGGATAGTCCCGACGCTCCAGCCTCGGGTCCGCCAGCGCCCGCAGCTCTGCGTAGGCGCGCTCAACCAGGCCGTAACGGTAGAGCGTCTCGGGCAGGTAGGTCCTGGCCTCCACGTTGTGCGGCTCCGGAAGCGATCGGTCGATCATCTCCCCGGTCGGCACCAACCCCTCCGGGAACCTCTCGTACCAGAACACCTCGGGGTCGATCGGCCGGCCGTCGCGGTCCACGGCGGTGTGGAACCACCCTTCCTCCGCGATCCACCAGCGGTGCTCGTAGTCGGCGCGCAGGGCGGCGGCCCTCCTCTCCCAACCGGATGCCACCGCCGACTGGCCCTTGGCCCGGTGCAGAGCCGCCAGGGCGAGGCACGCCGCGTGCATTTCGGTCAACACGTCGAACCCCGTTCCCTCGAAGCCCTGCTCGTGCTCGGTGTAGGTCGGAATCCCCCGGTAGTGCGGACCCCTCGGGCCCTCCGGCAGGCCGTCCCCGTTCTGGTCCCACACCTCCAGGAACTCCCCGAAGCACACGTCGAAGAACTGGGCCAGCGTGGGGTCGCGCAGGATCGCGTCGTCTCCCGACCAGCGGTAGGCGCGCCAGCACGCGTCGATCAAGTCGTACGAGGCGGGCAGGTTGTACCAGAAGTCCCCGTCGTCGCGGTAGTCGACGGGCGCCGGGCGGTCCAAGCGGTCGATCTCCCAGAAGGGGCACCAATCCCTCTCGGGCGCGACGGACGCCGCGAACTTCCCCAGCATGTTGGAGAGGTGCCGGTGCAGGCCCAGCGCCTCCGCACCGGCGGTCATGTGCGCGGTGTCCCTCATGCAGAACGCATCCCGCCCCGGAAGCGCGGCCTCGAACCACGGACCGACGGGGTCGCCCTCGTCGTGCGCGTACGACAGCGCCTTGGCGACCGCCCAACGCGCGCCTTCCCGCAGCACCCCGTCCGAACTGTCGAATCCGAGCGTCATGGCCGCAGGTTACCATCGGCCCGACGCCGCAAAGCCGAAGGCCCGCCCCGAACGGGCGGGCCTCCCAAGCAGGGCCCTCAGGCCCGGTGTCAAAGCCTCAGGAGCGTCGGCGGCGCCGCGCGAGCAGAGCGAGCCCGGCGGCCAACCCGGCGATGGTCGCCGGCTCCGGCACAGGCTCAGCCTTCGTGAACTCCACGCGGAAGCCGGTGGTGGAGGGCGTGGAGTTCTGCACCACCACCTCCAGGAAGTTCATCTGACCCAGAATCCAGCCCCGGTCGATCTTGAAGTTGGTCCAGTCCTGCGACGAGGTCGAGCGCGCCCAAGACGTGGTGCGGTCTCCGTTCAGGTAGACGTCCGCCACGTCGTCCGAGAGGATCCTGCCCTCCAAGTAACCGACCGTGTCCATCCCGGAAAGGTCGATCTCGATCTTGTAGACGTACGTGCCCGCGGCGGCCGACACCGCCACCCCGTTGGACCGGCCGGGGCCGATCCAGCGCGAGGTCGACGAGGTCGGCAGCCAGCCTGCGACCGCCCCGATCACTCGCGGCAGGTTCGGCTCGGAGGACGGCTGGCTCACCGTGATCCAGTCCGGATCGAGCGAGCCGTCCGGGATCCAAGCGCCGCCCGAGATGCCCGTGTTCCCCTCCCCGGGGAGTTGCAGAAATCCGATCGCATGGGCACCGGCGGCCAAAGCCCCCATCCCAACCAGCACGCCCACAGCCTTTCGCATGATCCCATCCCCTGCGAGCGAGGCGCCCGCGCGCGACGCTCCAACTGACACTCCCAGTGTAACACGTCTTGCCCCAAACCGCGCGTGCCAACTTCCCCGAAGGCCCTGGGAACTGGCAATTTTGCCGGGTCCCCCCGACCGGACCCGGCCCCGCTCCCGCGCCCCTCCGACCGGTCGGGTACCTTGCACAGCGTGACTGCCGGACCGACGCCCCCGGACGAGCCGCGGTTCGATCTCTCGCTCGACCCACCCCAGCCGCGAAACCGTCTGGGCTGGTACCTGGTGATCGCGATCTCCGCCTTCATGGTCGCCGTCCAGCTCGGCACCTACCTCCAAAGGCCCGCCAAGGAGCAGTTCCGGAGAACCGAGGCCGAGATGGTGCTGCGCATGGCGGCCGTCCAGCAGGCCCTCTTGGCCTCCGCGGGGCCGCAGGGCAAGGCCTCGCCCGCCCCCCTGCCGCCGGCGCTCCGGCCGGAGCTGGAGAACCTCCGCGACCGGGCGCTCCGCTTCGCCGAGAAGGATCCCGAGGCCGCGCGAGTGTACGCCATCGTGAGCCGCGAGCTGGGCCGGCCCGTCTCCCCGAGGATGCTCCGCCCTCTGGCCGAATCCAAGGACGAGCGGATGCGCCTTCTGGCCGCGCTCTACGCCGGCGAGGCGGGCGGGAATCCCGAGGAGCTCGCCCGTCGCCTGGACGACGGCACGATCCTCGGCCGCTACGCGGCGGCGCACGCTCGGGAGAGCGCCGGCAAAGCTACCGGAGCCGACCGGGGCCTGGTGCCGCCTTCGCAACTGGCGGCTTGGATCGCCATCGCCCTGGTGGCCGCCGGCGTCCTGATGCTCAGCGTCGCTCTGTGGATCGGGTACCTGGTTGCCCGCTCCCGGGGCGCGCTCCGGCCGCTGGGCCCCCCGCTCCGGGCGGAGAACGCCGCCGTCTCCGACCACCTGGCGCTCCGCGCCGGCCTCCTGTTCGTCGCTTTCCTCGTCCTCGACGCGCTCTTCTCCTTCTCCGAGAACGGCGGGCTGGGGATCGCATCCTACCTGCGCGGGCTCCTCCTCATCGGGGCGGCGGTGGCCGTGGCCTCGGTGCCGATCCAAGGACGTCGGCTCGGACTGGGGGCCATCGGCGTGGGCTGGCGGGGCCTGGGCCGAAACGTGCTCTGGGGCTTGGCGGCGGCCGTGGCCAACGTTCCCGTCCTCATCGTCGCGATGATCTTCGGCCTGGCGCTCTTCCCGAACCTCCCGACGCCGGAGCACCCGATCACCGAAGAGATCGCCAAGGGCGGGTGGGCCGTCGCCGGCGCGGTGCTGTTTCTGGGTGCGGTGGTCGCGCCGATCGTCGAGGAGATCTGGTTCCGCGGGCTGCTGCTGCCGGCCATGGTGCGCTCGATGGGGGGCGTGTTCGGAGGCGTGTTCTTCTCGAGCCTCCTGTTCGCGATGGTTCACCCGACGGGGGTTCCCGCCTGGCCCGCGCTCGCGGCGATCGGCGCCATGGCGGCGCTCCTGACGTTCCAGACCCGCAGCCTGGTGCCGTCGATCGTGATGCACGCCGTGCACAACGGCACGCTGCTGGTGCTCAACTTCCTTCTGTTCGGAAGCTAGACCAGCGAGGCGAAGCCCGTCTTGCCGAGCAGCCGCTTCATGTGCCGCAGCTGGGCGACCATCGCCTTCTCGCCCGGCCCTCCGAGCGACTCCCGGGCCAGCGCGGCGCGCTTGGCTCCCAGGCGCTCCAAGGCCTCCGCGGGCAGCTCGGGGTCCAGCTCGGCGAGCCGCGCCGCCGTCAGCCGGTCCAGTCTCCAGCCCCGCTCCTCGCAACGCCGGACCAGTCGGCCCACCCTCTCGTGCGCCTCGCGGAAGGGCACGCCCAGCTCGGACGCCAGAAAGTCGGCTAGGTCCGTCGCCGTGCTCGCCCGGTCCCCCGCGTCGCGCGCCATCTTCCCCGTGTTCCAGCTCGCCGAGGCGAGCATCAGCCGGCACAGCTCCAGCGCCTCGCGCACCAGACCCATCGACTCGAACAGCGGGGGCTTGTCGTCCTGCGTGTCCCGGTTGTAGCCCAGCGGCAGCCCCTTCAGGGTGGCGGCCACCGTCGTCCAGTTGCCGATCCCCCTCGCGGCGCGGCCTCGGATCAGCTCCGCCATGTCGGGGTTGCGCTTCTGGGGCATGATGCTGGATCCGGTCGTCACCTCGTCGCCGAGCCGCACCAGGTCGAACTCGGCCCCGGACCACAGCACCAGCTCCTGACACAGCCGGCTCAGGTCGATCAGCGTGCAGGCTGCGGCATGGAGCGCGTCGAGCACGAACGAGCGGTCGGAGGTGGCGTCCAGCGCGTTCGGAATCGGGGCGTCGAACCCCAGCTCCCGCGCCGTGGCCTCGCGATCGATGGGGAACGTGGTCCCGGCGAGCGCCGCCGACCCCAGCGGGCACAGGTTCGTCACCTCGCGCACCCGCTCGAACCTCCACCCGTCGCGCTGCAGCGCCCAGAAGTGCCCCGCGAGGTGGAAGCCAAGGGTGACCGGCTGCGCCGGCTGCTGGTGGGTCCAGCCGCGCATCACCTGCCGCCGCTGGGCCGTGGCGTGCTCGAACAGCACGGACTGGAGCGCCTTGATCCCGGTGAGAACCCGCCCGATCTCCGCCCTCAGCCACAGCCGGGTGTCCGTCGCGACCTGGTCGTTCCGGCTGCGTGCCGTGTGCAGCTTGCCGGCGACGGGGCCCACGATCTCTGCCAAACGGGCCTCGACCGCCGTGTGGATGTCCTCCACGTCCTTCGGCAGCGCGTCCGGCCCTTCCTCGAGGATCCGCTCCAGGCCCCGCACCAGCTGGTCGGCCTCCTCCTTCGGGATCACGCCCGTCTGGCCGAGCATCCGTGCGTGGGCGATCGAGCCCAGCACGTCCTCGCGCCAGAAGGTCAGGTCCGACTCGATGGACTGCCCGAAGCGGTCCACGGCCTCCGCGGCAGACCCTTCGAACGCCCCTCCCCACAGCTTGCGCATGGGT
>CALGMO010000128.1 GCA_937961665.1 uncultured Fimbriimonadaceae bacterium | reverse complement strand
CAGCGCACGCTCGACACGGGCCTGTGCACCTATTGGAGCCGCTCGCGGCAGAAGTTCTGGGTGAAGGGCGAGACCAGCGGCCACCTGCAGCACGTGAGGCGCATCGCCGTGGACTGCGACAAGGACTGCCTGCTCATCGAGGTCGAGCAGGTCGGCGCGGCCTGCCACGACAACTACCGATCCTGCTTCTACCGGGACCTGAAGGACGGGGAGCTGGTCCCGAACTCCGAGCCGCTGGGCTGACGCTCCCCCGCGGGAACGGCTAGACTGAGACGATGGAGCGTCGTCTCGCCCGTTTCGCCAACGAACTGGCCGAGACGCGGAAGAACTTCCGCTTTCCTCCGCAGCTCGGCCGCCTCGTGCCGGAGTTCCTGGACCGCGCGCTCGGCCTGCTGTTCCCCCACCTCACGCAGAACCTCAACTGCAGCCCGATGGGCGTGGAGGCCGAGCTGCAGAGCCTGGAGCTCGAGGCCCGCGTGCTGCTCAGCTACCTTCCCGACTGGGACCGGCAGGCGATCGCCAAGACCGTGCACGCCTTCGTCTCCGAGCTCCCGGAGGTTCACCGCAAGCTGCTGCTGGACGCCGAGGCGATCTACACCGGAGACCCCGCCGCGGAGAGCCTGGACGAGGTGATCCTGGCCTACCCGGGCTTCTTCGCTATCGCGACCTACCGGCTGGCCAACGTGCTCTACCGGCTGGGCGTGCCGGTGATCCCCCGCCTCATGACCGAGGTCGCCCACCGCAAGACCGGCATCGACATCCACCCCGGCGCCACGATCGGCGAGAGTTTCTTCATCGACCACGGCACCGGCGTGGTGATCGGCGAGACCACGGTGATCGGCAACAACGTGAAGCTGTACCAGGGCGTCACGCTCGGCGCGCTGTACGTGAGCCGCAGCCTGCACGGCCAGCGGCGCCACCCCACGCTCGGGGACAACGTCGTCGTGTACGCCGGCGCGACCATCCTCGGCGGCAAGACCGTGGTGGGCGACAACTCGATCGTCGGCGGCAACGCGTGGCTCACGCACAGCGTGCCTCCCAACTCGATCGTGCACCACACCAGCGAGGTGCGCGTGCGGCCCAGCGACCAGGCCGACGACCTGCTCGAGTTCTACATCTGAGCCGGCTCGACGAGGATCGGCCCCCACACGCCGGAGCCCGACTCGACGGCCATCGCGACGCCGCCATCCGTCGGCGCGGGATCCGGCAGCTCCGCCTCGAGCGTCGCCCCGCCCCACGCGGCGCGCAGGCGGCTTCCCACGACCGCCACCGCCACCTCCGCCGCCTCGTCGATCGGCCAATCCAACGGAGCCGACGCGAGCACCGTCTCCTCGCCGTCCCACACCGCTCGGATCGAGGCCTGGCCATCCTGCCACCACGCCAGCAGGTGCCGACGCATTCCCTGCCATCGGACGGCGAACCCCAATCCGTCGCACAGGCGCCGCACGACGGTCGAGGACACCCGGTAGTCCGTCCAGCCCCGCGTGCCCGTGATCGCGTAGCCGCGGCCCCGGTTCTGCACCGGTCGGAAGCCGCCCCAGCGGTGCAGCGCGTCGCACGCCAGTACCCACTGATCCACATGGGCCCTCCCCGCGCCTTCCGCCACGTAGCGCACGTGCGGCTGCCCTTCGATCGCCAGCCGATCCAGGCCGACCCAGCCCTCCGCGCCGGGCGCGCCCGCAACCTCCAGGCCGACGGACTCGACGACGAGCGTCTCGCCGGGCGGGATCCGAAGCTCCAGCTCCGCGGCGTCTCGTTCCGCGAGCCGGGTCTCGGGGCCGCGCAGAAAGTCCTTGGAGCCGTCGGGCCGCTCCACGCCGGCGACGAGGCGCAGGGCAGCCGGCGCCGGGCCGTCTCTAAGCACAACCCGGCCGCGGAGCGTCTGCCCGGGGACGACCAGCGGAGCGGCGGACACCCCATACCCGTGGCCTGCGCGCTGCGAGGGCTCCGGGAACACGGGCGTCGTGGCCATAGCCGATCGGAGGGAGTCCTCGAACCTGTAGTCCACCCGGAGCAGGCGCTCCCCGCCCGGACCGGCGGCGTTGGACACCCCCACGCAGCCCGTTCCCGCCTGAGCTTGGAAGCCCTGGACCGATCCGGGCAGGGAGAAGTGCCAGCGCGCGCCGGCCTTGGGCGGGCTCCCGATCTGTCCGTGGAGCCGGCGCGCCATCGCCGCCACGGCGCAGGCCTCGTGCAGGGCGTCCGTGACGCAACGCCCCGGATCGGCCGTGGGGATCAGCAGGCGGTCGGCCACCGGTCCTCGAAGGTCCGCACCCTTCTGGATTCCCTCCAGCCCTCCCCAAACGCCCAGGATCGCGCCGACGTTGCCGGCGTTGCAGTCGGTGTCCCAGCCGCACGTGTTCACGACGCACTGGGACTCCAGGAAGTCGCCCCCGCCGTAGACGAGCGCCAGCCAGATCAGCGCATGGTTCGGAACGACGTGGCAGCCCCCGCCATAGCGGTGGTAGCCGTACCGCTCGTCCAACCACTCCCTGGCCTGCAGCCAGTCGTCGGTGCGGCCGCGCCACTCCCGGACGTCGTCCGCGATCCTGCGGATCAGGGAGTCGGCGGGGATGACCCTCAGCGAATCCTCGAGCAGGCGCTCGAGTGGCGGGGCGTCGAACGCCAGGGCCACCATCGCGGCCACAACCTTGGCAGCCAGCACGGCCTCCCCATCGTGGCTCACTCGGGCGGCCTGCTCGGCCATCGCCGCCGCCCGCTCCGCGTCGCCCGGGTTCACCATGCCCCAGCCGTCGATGAAGATCTGCGCGCCGATCTGCTCGGCGACCGTTCGCCCGTTGAGCGCAATGCTCCCGCTGCTCGGGGCCGGGATGCCGGCGCTGAGCCGGAGGTACGCGGTGTGCTCGGTGCTGACGCCCATCCCGCCCCACCACAGCACGGTCTTGCCCTCGATCAGGTAGTTCCGCCACGTCTCCCCGACCCTCTCGCTGGTTAGGTTCGGCGGGTACCCGTGGTCCTCGATGGCTCGGAGGAAGGTGAACGTGCCGGAGATGTCGTCGTCTGCGACGATCAGGGGCGCCCCGCGCCGATGGTGGACGTAGCCGCGGATGCGGCCGAACTCGCGCAGGACGTCGGTGCAGCTCCATCCCTCGATCGGCCTGCCCAGGTAGACACCGATCGCCTTGCCGAGCACGCCCGCGTACACCCGCTCCTCGTAATCCGGGCGAAAAGCCATGGCGCCCCCAGACTACCATCCGGGGGCGCCCATCCTCGGCTCGCGCGCCTGGTCGAACCTAGGCGTCCGGGGTCTCGGTCTTGGCTTCGTTCTTGGGCTCCGGAGCTGGCTTCGCCGCCGCAGAGCGCGCGCGCCTGCGCCCGCCGCCCTCGCGGCAGCAACCGTGGCGATGGCCGTGGCCGCCCTCGCAGCCGCAGGGTCCATGCGCGTGCGCGCCGTCGCCACCCCGGCGCCGGCAGCCCTCGCGGTACACGGCCCCCGAGCCGCACTGGGGGCACTTCTCCGGCCGACCGGCGCCGAACGGCACGTCCCAGGTCGCGGAGCACTTGGCGCAGACGAATCTCCTCTGTTCCCGTTGCACGGGCGTCACCTCCTCGATGCGGATCGCCTTGCCGAGCGTGAGGGCTTCCGCCACCTTGCTCCGCGCCTCCTCGAGCATGCGGCCCAGCGTAGGTCGCGACACTCCGATCAGCCGGGCGGCGTCGTCCTGGTACATCCCGTCCCGGTCACAGAGGCGCAGAGCCTCCAGCTCGTCCAGGGCGAGCACCACGGGCTCCTCGCCCCGGCAGGCGCATCCGGACGGCCGGAAAACCCGCGCGGGCGCGTCCTCTCCGATGCGGCGGCATCCCCGTCTCCTCGGCATGGCGATCCCATTATGAGCGAATGTTCATTATTTTGTCAAGGGCGGCGACCCTGCTCGCTTCGGGTGTGCAAAACTCCATGTCGGGAGAACTCCCGAGGCTGACCCATGCGCTACGGAACCTTCGACGACCACGCGCGGGAATACCGCATCGAGCGGCCCGACACGCCCGCCTCCTGGAGCAACTACCTAGGGACCACCGAGTACGGGGCCATCGTGACCAACAACGCAGGCGGCTACAGCTTCTTCCGGTCCGCCGCCCAGGGCCGGTTCCTCCGCCTCCGCTTCAACAGCGTGCCGATGGACCAGCCGGGGCGCTACTTCTATCTGCGCGACGCGGAAACGGGCGACTTCTGGTCGGCGAGCTGGCAGCCGGTCGGCAAGCCGCTGGACCGCTACCGCTCGGTGTGCCGCCACGGCACCGCCTACACCGTGATCGAGTCGGAGTACGACGGGGTCTCCACCGAAACCACCTACTTCGTTCCGCTGGGCCAGAGGTTCGAGTATTGGCGGCTCCGGGTGCGCAACGGCTCGGACCGGCCGCGCCGCCTCGGCGTGTTCACCTACTGCGAGTTCGCCAACCACTGGAAGACCGAGCAAGACTTGGTGAACCTGCAGTACAGCCTGTTCATCGTCCGAGGGCGCCGCGTGGACGAAAACCTGCTCGCGATCGAGATCAACAGCCATCTGCCCCCCGATCCCGACGGCGACCTGACCAAGGAGCTGGGCCTGCACAGCTGGATGGCGCTCGAGGGCGCGCCGGTGGCAGCCTTCGACGCCAGCCGCGAGGCGTTCCTCGGGCCGTACCGGTCCTACGACCGGCCTCTGGCCGTCGAGCGGGGCTCGTGCGGAGACACCGAGGCGTACGGCGACAACGCGTGCGGGTGCCTCCAGACCAACCTGGAGTTGGCCCCCGGGGAGGAGCGCGAGATCCGGGTGCTGCTGGGGGTCGGGCGGGCGGAGACGGCCGGCAGGCGGGCGCTGGCGGAGTTCGGCTCGGCGGTGCGGTGCGAGGAGGAGCTGCGCAGGCTGAAGGAGCACTGGCACGCGATGCTCGGCAGCCTGACCGTGCAGACCCCGGATCCGGAGTTCGACAGCACCGTGAACGTCTGGGGGCTGTACAACTGCCTGGTCACCTTCGCGTGGTCCCGGGCGGCCAGCCTGGTGTACAACGGCGAGCGGGACGGCCTCGGGTTCCGGGATTCGGTCCAGGACCTGCTCGGCGTCATGGCGGCCATCCTGGATCAGGCCCGCGAGCGTCTGGAGCTGCTGCTCACCGGCCAGCTGTCCACCGGGGGCGCGCTTCCCGTCGTGAAGCCATTCGACCACCACCCCGGCCGGATGAGGCCGATTCCGGACGAGGACTACCGGTCCGACGACTGCCTGTGGTTCTTCAACGCGGTGCCTCTGTACGTGGCCGAGACCGGCGATCTGGGCTTCTACCGCAAGGTCCTGCCTTACGCCGACCAAGGCGAGGACACCGTGCTGGGGCACCTGCGGCGCGCGCTCGAGTTCAACCTTGCCCGAACCGGACGGAACGGCCTGCCTTGCGGCCTGGCGGCCGACTGGAACGACTGCCTGAAGCTCGGCTACCGGGGTGAGAGCCTGTTCGTCGCGTTCCAAGTGCGGCTCGGGCTGGGCGTGTACGCGGAGGCGGCGGAGCGCCTGGGCCTCGCCGACGAGGCCGCCTGGGCCCTGCGGCAGAGGGACGAGCTGGATCGGCGCATCCAGTCGGTCTGCTGGGACGGCGACCGCTGGATCTGGGCGATCGGCGAGGACGGCACGGTCTACGGAACACGGGCGTCCCGAGAGGGCAGCGTGTACCTGAACACGCAGGTCTGGTCGGTGATCAGCGGCGCTGCGACCGAGGAGCAGGCGCGAGCCTGCCTGGAGACCGTCCGCCGCGAGCTGGCCACCGAGCACGGGGTGATGCTGTGCGCCCCTCCGTTCGAGACCGTTCCGCTGGACGTGATGCGCGCGGTGCTGTTCAACAACGGCGTCAAGGAGAACGCCGGCATCTTCAACCACACCCAAGGCTGGGCGGTGATGGCCGAGTGCCTGCTCGGCAACGCCGATCGAGCCTACGAGTACTACCGGGCCTCCATGCCCGCGGCGTACAACGACCGCGCCGAGGTCCGGCAGATCGAGCCGTACGTCCAGGGCCAGACCACGTACTCCCGGTTCTCTCCGCGGGCGGGAAACTGCCGGACGCCTTGGCTGACCGGCGCCGCGGCGTGGGCGTATTTCAGCGCCACGCAGGCGATCCTGGGCATCCGGCCGGAACTGGAGGGCCTGCGGATCGACCCGCGCCTGCCCTCCGCATGGCCCGGTTTCCGCGCGACCAGGAGGTTCCGCGGATGCGAGTACCGCATCGAGGTCCGGCGCACGGGCCGGCGCAGGATGCTGGTGGACGGCGCCGAGATCGACGGGAGCCTGGTGCCGGTGCAGGCCGGTCCGTCGTGCGAGGTGCTCGTCGAGGTCTGAGCGCTACTTGGCCATCTGGGTGAAGCGCGATTCGCGGATGACGGTCACGCGGATCGATCCGGGGTATTCGGCCTCCTGCTCGATCCGCTTGACCACCTCCTCCGCCAAGCGGGCGGCTCCTCGGTCGTCCACCTCGTCCGGCTTGACGAGCAGCCGCACCTCGCGTCCCGCCTGCACGGCGTAGGCCCTTTCGACGCCGGGAAAGCTGGCCGCCAGCTGCTCCAGGGCGCTGAGGCGGCGGATGTACTGCTCCAGGCTCTCGCGGCGCGCGCCCGGCCTCGAGGCGCTCACCGAGTCGGCCAAGCTGACCAGCGCGGCCTCGGCGGTCGGCGCCTCCAGGTCGCCGTGGTGCGCGCCGACCGCCTGGACCACCTCCTCCCGCTCGCCCAGCTTGCGCAGCAGCTCCATTCCGGCCAAGGCGTGGGAACCCTCGCTCTCCGGCCCCAGCGCCTTGCCGATGTCGTGCAGGAGGCCCGCTCGGCGCGCCACGGCCTCGTCCAAGCAGAGCTCGGCGGCCATGATGCCAGCGAACCGCGCCACCTCGATGCTGTGGTTGAGCACGTTCTGGCCGTAGCTGGTGCGGTAGCGCAGCCGGCCCAGCAGCTCGAAGAGCGTCGGAGGGAGGGTGCCGACGCCGGAGAGCTCGAGTGCGCGCTGGGCGGCCTCCTCCATCTCCTTCTCGACCTCCAAGCGGGCTTTCTCGTACAGCTCCTCGATGCGCGGCGGGTGGATGCGCCCGTCGTCGATGAGCATCGTCAGCGCGCGCGAGGCGATCTCCCGGCGAACGGGGTCGAAGCAGGACACCACGACGGTCTGCGGGGTGTCGTCGATGATGAGGTCCACGCCGGCCAGCTGCTCGAAGGCCCGGATGTTCCGGCCCTCGCGGCCGATGATCCTTCCCTTCATGTCCTCGCTCGGCAGCTGGATCACGGTGATCGTGGCCTCGCTGACCACGTCCACCGCGGCGCGCTGCATGGCGTCCAGCAGCATCTCCCGCACTTTCTGGTTCAGGCTCGCGAGGGTCTGCGACTCGACGATCTTGGCGCGGCGCTGGGCCGCCTCCCGAGCCTCCTCCTCGGCCCTCTGGACCACGAGCGCGCGCGCCTCGTCCTTGGAGATCCTGCCGATGCGCTCCAGCTCCCGCTCCACCTCCGCCTGGAGGGCCTCGACGCGGGCCTCGGCAGCCGCGAGCCGGGCGCGGGCGGCGTCGAGCTCCTGCTCGCGCTGGTGCAGCCTCGCGCGGCGCTCCTCGAGGGCCTCCTCCTTGGCCGAGAGCTTCTCTTCTTGGCGGCTCAGGGCCCGCTGGCGCTCCCGGATCTCCTCCTCCATCTGCGCGCGGGCCTGCAGGGCCTCCTCCATCGCCTGCAACCGAGCCTCCTTGACCCGCGTCTCGATCTCCTTCTGCGCCTCCTCGGCCGCTCGCCGGGCGCGATGCAGGTTCGGCAGGATCCAGAACGCGTAGGCCAGGGCCATGAAAGCCGCCATCGCCGCAACGTCGATCAGAGCCAGCGTCCACCCATCCATCGCGTTCGTTCCTCAATCGTCCAGCGGGCCGAGGCAGGCGCGCAAGGCCGCCTCGATCGTCTCCTCGTCGAACCCGCGCGAGGCCAGGAGCCTTGCCGCCCTGGCCCGCTGGTCCGGGCCGAAGCCCTTCGCCTGGAGCAGGCGCACGGCCGCTTCCAGCTCCGCGCCGTCGTCGCGCGCCGCCAACGCCCGCTCGATGGTCTCCTCGTCCGCACCCTGGCGGGTCAGTTCGGCGCGGAGCCGCTCGCGGCCTTTGGCGGACTTCCCCGCGGACCACTCCACGAGGTTCTCCGCCGTCCTTTCGTCGTTCAGGAGCCCCCGCCGCTCCAGATGCGCGATCGCCCGGTCCGCGGCCTCCTCGGGCACCCCCTTTCCGAGCAACCAAGCTCGAAGCTCGCCCGAAAAGCGATCCCGGGCCGAGAGGCGACGCACCGCCAGACGGAGGGCCTCGGTGAACTCGGGGTCGTTCGGGGCATCGGCTTCTCGCTTACTCGTCCTGAGGCTCCTCCTCGTTGTCCTCCGGCGGGACGTAGCCCTGCCGGCTCTCCTGGATCATCTGCCGGATCTTGGCGTCGATCTCGTCGAACGTCTCCGGGTGCTGCTCGAGGTACGCGCGGGCGTTGTCCCTGCCCTGGCCCAGGCGCAGGTCGCCGTAGTTGTAGTACGTCCCGGCCTTGGTGACGACGCCCCTGGCCGTGGCGATGTCCAGCAGGTCCCCCGCTCGGCTGATCCCCTGTCCGAACAGGATGTCGAACTCGCAGCTCCGGAACGGCGGGGCCACCTTGTTCTTCACGATCTTGACCTTCGTGCGCGCGCCGATCTGCTCGGCCCCGGCCTTGATGGCCTCGCCCCGGCGCACCTCCATGCGGACCGAGGCCCAGAACTTCAGAGCCCGGCCCCCGGGGGTGACCTCCGGGTTGCCGTACATCACGCCGATCTTCTCGCGCAGCTGGTTGATGAAGATCGCCGCGGTGTTCGACTTGTTCAGGTTGCCGCCCAGCTTGCGGAGCGCCTGCGACATCATCCGGGCTTGGATGCCGACGAAGCTGTCGCCCATCTCGCCCTCGATCTCGGCCTTGGGCACGAGGGCCGCCACGGAGTCCAGGACCACCACGTCGACCGCGCCGGACTTCACCACGGCGTCCATGATCTCGAGCGCCTCCTCGCCGGTGGAGGGCTGGCTGATGTACAGGCGGTCCACGTCCACACCCAGCGCGCGCGCGTACTCAGGGTCGAGGGCGTGCTCGGCGTCCACGAACAGGGCCAACCCGCCTTGGCGCTGGGCCTCGGCGACCACGTGCAGCGCGATGGTGGTCTTGCCGCTCGACTCGGTGCCGTAGATCTCCGTGATCCTGCCGCGCGGCACGCCGCCGATGCCCAGAGCCATGTCCAGGCTCATGGAGCCGGTCGGGATCGCGTCCACGGCCACGCGCTGGCCGCCTCCGAGGCGCATGATCGCGCCCTTGCCGAACGACTTCTCGATCTGGTGGAGCACCAGGTCCAGCGCCTTCTCGCGGTCCGTGCCCGTCGCCTGCTTGTCTGCCAACTGAGTCCTCCTCGTCAAACTTCTACGTATTCTACCGGTTCCCGCCGGGACGGCCGGGCGTCAGGAGAGCCCCAGGCGACGCTTCGCCTCGTCCAGAATCTCCTTGGTCCGCGTGGCGCCGCACCGCGTGACGCCCAGCGCCCGCACCTGAAGGAGGCGGTCCAGGTCGCGCACGCCGCCTGCCGCCTTGACCTGGACCGAAGCCGGGGAGTGCTCCCGCATCAGCCTCAGGTCCTCGTCGGTCGCTCCGCCCGTTCCGTAGCCGGTGGACGTCTTCACCCAATCCACTCCGGCCTCGCCGCAGATCTCGCACAGCCGGATCTTCTGGTCGCGGTCGAGGTAGCAGTTCTCGAAGATCACCTTGATCTTGGCGCCGCCGGCGTGCGTCGCCTCGGTCAGCGCGCGAACCTCGTCGGCCACGTACCCCCAATCGCCGGACAGCACGCGGGAGATGTTGACCACCATGTCCAGCTCCGTTCCTCCGTCCTGCAGGGCGCGCCGCACCTCGGCGAGCTTCACCTCGGTGGTGTGCCCGCCGTGGGGAAAGCCGACCGTGGTGCTCGGCTGCACCGTCGACCCGGCGAGAATCTCGGCGCACCGAGCGAGATAGAACGGCATGATGCACACGCTGGCGACGTCGTAGTCCCTCGCCAGTCGGCATCCGTCCTCCAGCTGCTGGACCGTCAGCGTCGGATTCAGCAGCGAGTGGTCGATCATCTTGGCGACGTCGGCGTAGGTCCACTCCATGACCCATTATGGACCCGCCGGCGGGCTTCCGCCCCCGTCAGGCGCGCCAGAACCATCGCAGCCGGGTCGCCCCGGCCACCAGCGCGACGAACAGCGCCGTCTGGATGCCCGTGCGCACGAGGCCGAAACCGACGCCGTAGGCCGCCTCCCACTCGTTGAACCACGGGTGGACCGTCAGGCGCCACAGCGGCACCACCAGGTTCGTGATGGCCAGGTACGCGAGCATCGGGTTCATGCCCACCGCCGCCAGCGAGCGCATCAGCGGCCCCCCGCCCGCCCGCTCCCACAGCATCATGCCCGCCAGAGCGGTCGCGGCGAGCCCGGCCCCAACGAACCAGTACGAGATGGTCGGCTCGTCCTTCTTGATGCCGCCCTGGTACGGCTCGAACAGCAGCCCGATCGCAAGCAGGACGAATCCGATCGCCGCGACGCGGAGCGCGGGCCGGCGGTCGCCGCGCCCCACGACCGCCAGCGCCAATCCGGGCGAGAGCGCGAGCCACGCCATCGCGGGGTCGCGCCCGTGAAGGCCGAGCAGCGCGGGCAGAACCGGAAGCCAGCAGAGGAACGCGGCCAGCCGCGCTTTGGCTGCGCTCGCGCCCTCCACAGGCCCCTCGCCGGCCGAGCCGGCCAGCAGGTCGCCCACGAGCGTGCCCGGAAGCACGATGCCCAGGTATCCGAGTAGGTACGGCCGGAAGAGCCCTCCGACGGCGTCCCAGGTCCACACGGCGCGCATCCACGTTCCGGGGACGTCCGCCGACACCCGGAACGCCACGAGGGCCGCCAAGAGAGCCCACCGCAAGGCGGGGGTGCCGCGTGTGACGACCCAGATCACCCCGCCGAACGCCGCGCAGTTGGCCAGCACGAGCAGGATCGGGTCGCTCCGCCCCAGCGAGAAGCCGCCGCCGTCGGCGAACGTCCGCCCGCCGAGCAGAAGGGCAGCGCCCGCCCATCCGGCGATCCGAACCGCCGCCCTCAGCGGTCGGCTCCATCCCTGCGGGAGGCGCAGGAACATCGGGAACCCTAGGAGAAAAGCGCCCAAGGCCAGCAGCCAGGCGGCGCGGTCCGGTTGCGGCTGCAGCGAGTGCGGCCGAACGTGCTGGACGTAGATCGCGAACGCCGCGAGCAGCAGGCCTCGTCCGAACGCCTCCAAGACCGCCGCGGGCGCCGATCGGCCCGACGCCAGGCGCCTGGCCTGCGCCAGCGGGATGGCCGCGCCCATCGCGAACAGAAAGAACGGGAAGACAAGGTCGACCCACGTGATGCCGGGCAGGTTCGGGTTGTGGGCGTGCGTCGGCGGCGGCTGCTGGGCATGGTACATCCACGCAGGAAGCCCATCCCAGGGGATCTGCCCCGAGACGAACATGCCGACGATCGCCAAGCCGCGGAGCGCGTCCAGCGCCAGGCTGCGCCCGGTCGCCGTGCGAGCCATGCGCCGAGTATGTCCCATCGCCCCCGCCTCGCCGGAGGTTCATAATGGTGGAACTCCATGGACTCGTACCGGATCCTGTTCATCGGCGACATCGTGGGCAAGCCGGGGCGCAGGGTCCTTCGCGAGCGGCTACCCGCGCTCTGCGACTCCCTGCGGCCCCTGTTCGTGGTCGCGAACGCCGAGAACTCGGCCGGGGGAGTGGGAATCACGCCGGAGGTCGTCGAGGAGCTGCTGTCCTACGGCATCGACGCGCTGACGCTGGGCAACCACGCGTTCCAAAAGAGGGACATCCTCTCCTACCTGGATCAGGGGAGGCCGATCGTGCGGCCTGCGAACATGCCGGCCGGCGTCCCCGGCAAGGGAACCGTCGTCGTGAGGCGCCAGGGAGTGTCGCTGGCGGTCAGCAACCTCTGCGGGCGAGTGTTCATGGACACCTACGACGATCCGTTCGCCAAGGCGGACGCGATCGCCGCAGAGCTGGACACCCCCCACTGGCTGGTGGACTTCCACGCCGAGGCGACGAGCGAGAAGATCGCGATGGCCTTCCACCTGGAGGGTCGCGCCACGGCGGTCGTGGGCACCCACACGCACGTGACGACGGCCGACGAGAGGGTGCTTCCCGGCGGCACGGCCGCCATCACCGACGTGGGCATGACCGGCCCGACGAACGGGGTGCTCGGCATGGAGAAGGAGCCGATCCTGCGGCGGTTCCGAACCGGGCTGCCCGTTCGGTTTGAAGTGGCGAACGAGCCTGGTGTAATCTCTGCCGTGGCGATAGACGTCCAATTCGATACAGGCCGCGCGACCTCGATCCGTCGGGTTCGAGCCGACTGAGGTCCGCGGCGGAGGCAAACCGATGCGCAAGTTTCAATGGACCGTGGCTCTGGCCTCCCTCGCGGCGGTGGGGATGGCGCAGTTCGG
>CALGMO010000127.1 GCA_937961665.1 uncultured Fimbriimonadaceae bacterium | reverse complement strand
ACCGGTCCCGGGTCGAGGACCGAGCCCGGGGTGGCGATCGCGAGCGCACCCTCCCGCCCATGCAGGACAGGACGCGGGGTGGCGATCCGGGTGGCCGAACCCAGCCTCCGATCCAGGACAGATCGCGGGGCGAGGACCGGGCCCGTGGCGGCGACCGCGAGCGCACCCTCCCGCCCATCCAGGATCGGGCCCGCAACGAGGACGTCGCTCGCCGAGGCCGCGACGATCGCGGATCGGACGGCCCGCCGAGAATCATCGTCGGGCCCTACGGGGTCGTGGATCCTCAGAGCCGAGACCGCAACCGGAACGACCTTCTGGCGAGAACCAGGGACAGCGGCTCGAGGTCGGTGTACGGCACCGTGACGAACGCGCGGGCGAACGTCGTGGACATTCGCGAGTTGCCGCCGACGACTTACCGCCGAGCCCCGATCGACCTCTTCAAGGGATCGCTGGAGCATCAGGCCCGCCGCGAGTCCGTCGAGTTCCGAACCGAGAGGCTCCGAATCGGCTACGTGCACTACGACAGCCGATGGAGGGACGACGACTTCTTCTACGCCTTCTACGAGTTTCGCCCGAGCCCCGGCCGGTGCACCGTGTCGCCTTGGTACTACTACCCGCACCTGCCGGGCTACATCCGCGTCGGCCGGGTGATCCTCCTCCAGCCGGTCGTCGCGATCTACTACTCGAGCGACCGGTACTACTACCCCTGGAGAGACGCCACCCCGTATCTCTGGACCCGACCGATCTGGGTCTCCGACAGGTACCACGGCGGAGAGCTGGACTGGGCCTTGGACGACCTCGTGTCGGTGTTCGAGAGGCGCGACCGCCGGGCTCTCGACCGTCTGGTTCCGAACTACGGAAGGGTCGGGATCTGGATCGACGAGGACTACGCCTACAGCCTGGGTCCCGACGACTTCTACGACCTGTTGCTGGACAACGCCTTCGGGACCCGGACCCGGCGCTACGACATCCTTGAAGTGCGGCGCTGGCGCGATCAGGTCCGAGTGCTGGCTCGGCACGACTTCGAGGACCCTTGGGGCAGGTCGGACACCGTGTACCACACCTACCGGCTGGAGAGGCAGAACGGGCGGTACGTGGTCGTCGACTTCGGCACCAGCGCCTTCCGGCCCCGCTTCTAGCCTCGACGGTCCTTACGGGAGGGGGTCCGCCTTGCGACGGGGCGGACCCCCTTCTCGCGAGCCAACCTAAAGTTGTTCCACGTTCTTCCGATGATTTCCCATGGAATCGTACGGGTTCGACACGGATGTTGGCCGCGACTTCCAGGGGGGTTTTGACACGTGAGCCTTAGGATCAACACCAACATCATGGCGATGAACGCCCTGAGGAACCTCTCCTCGACCGACGCGGAGATGTCCGGGGCGATCGCGCGTCTGAGCTCGGGGTTGCGGATCAACAGCGCCGCGGACGACCCCTCCGGCCTCATCATCAGCGAGGGCATGCGCGCGCAGATCCGAGGCATCCAGAAGGCGATTTCGAACGCTCAGGACGCCGTCAACATGGCCAAGACCGCCGACGCCGCACTGGACGAGGTCCAGAGGCTCCTGCGGGAGATCCGCGCCGTGGCCGTGCACGCCGCCAACAGCGGCGTCGTCGACAGCGCCCAGCTTCAGGCGGACCAAGCCGACATCGCTTCCGCCATCCAGTCCATCAACCGCATCGCCGACCAGACGGCTTGGGGTTCCCGGAAGCTGCTCAACGGCACGGCGGGAGTCACCGCCAACATCACGAACATCGCGAACGTTCTCGGAGCGTACTTCGGAGGGACCTTCTCGAACCTTCCCGTCGCCCCGGGCAGCATCGATGTCAACGTGACTACCGCGGCGACCCAGTCCACTTGGACCGCGGCGACCGCCTACGCGGGCACCGCGACGCTCGGCGTCGGATCGTTCGTGCTGAACGGCTATACCTTCCACATCTCCGCCACCGACACGCTGGCCGACGTCATGGAGAAGATCAACAACCAGTCCGGCAACACGGGCGTGGTTGCGACAATCAACGGTTCGAACCAGCTTGTCCTCAACAGCACGGAGTATGGAGCCAATTTCCCGATCACCCTCTTCGACCCGTACAACAAGTTCGGGGCCGCCACGAACGTCACCGGGGTGAACGCCCAAGCGGTCGTCACCGTGCCCACCGTGCAGCCGGACGGCACCACCGCCGCCACGACCGCCGCCTTCACCGGGGGACTCCGCTCCGGCGACAGCGGCCTGAAGCTCACGGACACGTACGGCAACACGATCACCCTCACGCCAACGGGCGGCGGAACGACCGGAACCTTCACCGCCGGGCAGCTTACGACCGGCAACCTGCTCTTCCAGATCGGCGCCAACTGGGACCAGAACGTCGCCTTCTCGCTGCCGAGCACCCGCGCCGAGGTCCTAGGGAGCTACGTCATCCCGAACAAGAGCCTCGCGACGATCGACGTGACGGTCACGGGCGGAGCCACCGAGGCGATCAAGATCATCGACGCAGCGATCTCCCAGCTCTCGCAGATCCGCGGTCGGCTCGGCAGCTTCCAGAAGAACTTCCTGGAATCCACGCTGCGGTCGCTCAACGTCACCGAGGAGAACCTCACCGCCAGCGAGAGCCAGATTCGGGACGCGGACATCGCGGCCGAGATGATGCGCATGACCAAGACGCAGATCCTGAAGCAGAGCGGCATGGCGGTTCTCGCCCAAGCGAACCAGGATCCGCAGCTGGTCCTCAACCTGCTTCGAGGAGGATAGACGTCCCCTCGGGACCCACCCCACCCAGAACGGCCCCCCGCCCCCTTTCGGGCGGGGGCGTTCCGTTCATAGGGGACCGCAGGGTCGGCGATCGGACCATAATGGCAGGGTATGCCGATCTGGGGGATCGTGAACCAGAAGGGAGGAGTGGGAAAGACGACCACCGCGGTGAACCTCGCGGCGGGGCTCGCCATGGCCGGCCGCAAAACGCTCCTCGTCGACTGCGATCCCCAGGGAAACGCAACCACCGGCGTCGGCATCGACAAGCAGGCAGTCGAGCAGACCCTCTACGAGTGCCTGTGCGCCGTCGTGGAGGACCCGGAGAACGGCGGGGCCGCGCGGAAGGCGATCGTGAAGGTCACGGAGAACTTGGACGCCATCCCGGCGACGCTGGACTTGGCAGGAGCAGAACCCGTGCTACTCAACGCGGTGGGCAAGGAGCTCATCCTTCAGGACGCCCTCCGCCCCATCGCGGACGACTACGACTGGATCGTGATGGACGCCCCGCCCAGCCTGGGCCTCCTCACGATCAACATCCTCGCGGCGGCGGACGCCGTTCTGGTGCCCATGCAGTGCGAGTTCTACGCGCTGGAGGGCCTCAGCCAGCTGATGCGCACGGTGGACATCGTTCGCCGCCGCGTGAACCCCAGGCTGCGGATCGCCAAGGTGCTTCTGACGATGCACGACCCGAGGAACCGCCTGACCGCCCAAGTCGCCGAGGAAGTGCGCTCTTTCTTCGGCGACAAGGTGGCCAGAACGGTCATCCCCCGCAACGTGCGCCTTGGCGAGTCTCCCAGCTTCGGGGAGCCGGCGATCGTCCGCTTCCCCACTTCCAAGGGGGCGGAGGCGTATCTCGAGTTCGTGAAGGAGGTGCTTGAGGAATGCGAAGGGCGCTAGGCAAAGGGCTGGCGCAGCTGCTCGGCGAGCAGTTCGAGTCCACCGTGTCGGAACTGCCGGTGGATTCGATCGTTCCCAACCCGCGGCAGCCCCGGCAGCACTTCGACGAAGACTCCCTGGAGGAGCTCGCTCAGTCCATCCGCGAAGTCGGCCTTCTGCAGCCTCTCGTGGTTCGCCCCACCGCGGAGGGAACCTACGAGCTGATCGCGGGCGAGCGCAGGTGGCGCGCCTGCCAACGGGCCGGCCTCAAGACGGTTCCGGTGGTCGTGCGGCCCTCGGGAGACCAGGCTTCGCTGGAGATGGCGCTCGTTGAGAACCTCCAGAGGTCCGACATCACGCCGGTGGAGAGCGCCAAAGCGTTCCGGCGCCTCATGCAGGAGTTCGGCCTCACCCAAGAACAGGTGGCGGAGCGGGTTGGCAAGTCGCGGACGGCCGTCGCCAACACCCTGCGCCTTCTGAAGCTCCCTCCGCGCGCGCTCGAGGCTCTCGAGAAGAACGAGATCACCGAGGGTCACGCCAGGGCGCTCCTCGCCCTCGGTTCCGAGCCGGAGATGCTGGCCCTGCTCGAGCGGATCGTACGGACGGGGCTCTCCGTGCGCGATGCGGAGCGCGCGGCGAAGCAGGCGCAATCCCCGAGGCGGGAGGAACCCAAGCCTCCCGCGCCCCGCACCGCCGAAGCCGACCCCGCGGTGCGGCAACTGGAGGATGGACTGTCCATGTACCTGGGGGCTCCGGTGCGGATCGAGCGAGCCGAGGTCGGCGGCCGCATCGTCGTGTCGTTCTACAGCGACGACGATCTGGAGAGAATCCTCGAAATCTTGGGAATTCGGCTCTAGAACGGCTCTCCCGAGCGCCCGTGGGTAGAATCTGCCGTTCGGCTCCCGAGGGGCCGGAACCATCGCCCATGACCGAGCAACTCGCCTCCATCGCCCGCCGCTTCCAGCTCCCCGGCCAGTTCGTCTCCGCGGTCCGCTACGGCAGTGGACACATCAACGACACGTTCCTCGTCGAACTGGACGACGCCGGGGCACGGCGGAGGTGCATCCTGCAGCGCGTCAACCACCACGTGTTCCGAGACGTGCCGGGGCTGATGCGGAACATCGTGCGCGTCACGGAGCACATTCGGCGCAAGCTCGATGAGGAGCACGATCCTGAGGTTCCGAGGCACGTGTACAGCGTGCTGCCGAGCGACGAGGGGGGTTCCTACATCCTCACCGAGACCGGCGACTACTGGCGAGCGCTGACCTTCATCGAGGGAGCCCACACCTACGACGTGCTCGAAACGCCCGAGCAGGCCTACCAGGCGGCCAAGGCCTTCGGCCGTTTCCAAGGGCTGCTCACGGACCTGCCCGGCGAGCGGCTCTGCGAGACCATCCCCAACTTCCACGATGGCCCCACCCGCTTGAAGCAGTTCGCGGATGCCTTGGCGGCCGACCGGTGCAACCGCGCCCGCTTCGTCCGCAAGGAGATCGAGTGGGTGGAGGAGAACGAGTGGATCCTACGCTCGCTGGCGGACGGGCTGCGGTCGGGACTGATTCCGGAGCGCATCTCGCACAACGATGCGAAGATCAACAACGTCATGCTGGACGACAAGACCGGCGCGGGCGTGTGCGTGGTTGATCTGGACACGGTGATGCCGGGCACCGGCCTCTTCGACTTCGGAGACCTGGTGCGCACCTGCGTGGTCGACACGGCCGAGGACGAGCCGAACCCAGCCCTCGTGACCGCCGACCCCCTGCGCTTCGAGGCGCTGGTGGAGGGCTACCTCGCCACAGCCGGAAACTTCCTCACCCCTTCCGAAATCCGGCACATGGTGACCGCGGGCAAGATGATCACGATGATGATCGGCGTCCGGTTTCTCACCGACTTCCTCAACGGCGACGTGTACTTCAAGGTGCACCGCGACGGGCACAACCTCGACCGATGCCGAACGCAGTTCGCTCTGGTCGATCGCCTGGCGGAGAGGGACGACGAACTCGAGGCGATCGTCCGCAAACACGCCCGGATCGACTAGACCGGCATCCGACCCGTGGGGTATAAACAGTCCCGCAAGGCGGCGTAGCTCAGTTGGTTAGAGCAAACGGTTCATACCCGTTAGGTCGTCAGTTCGAGTCTGACCGCCGCTACCAACCCTTCTCCCTCAGCGCACCTCCAGCCGGGTTCGAAGGCGAATGTCGTCGGACGAGCTGCCGACCATGATCTCGAACCAGCCCGGCTCCACGATCCTCCTCATTCGCTCATCGAGGAACGCCAGCCGATCCATCGGCAGCTCGATGGTCACCGTCCGCTCTTCGCCCGGCTGAAGCCGAACCTTCGCGTACCCCTTGAGCTCCTTGAGCGGACGAACGATCGACGCAACTTCGTCTCTCACGTAGAGCTGCGCAACCTCCGTGCCTGCCATCTTGCCTTCGTTGCGAACCTTGAACGAGACCCTGACCGATCCCCTCCTGCCAGCGGGGCTCGGAGAGACGCTGAGGTCGGAGTAGGCGAACTGCGTGTAGCTCAGGCCATGACCGAAGGGATACAGCGGCTTGCCCGTCGAGTCGACGTAGTCGTAGCCCCGACCGGAGGGAGCCAGGTTGTAGAACACAGGGCACTGGCCCACCGTGAGCGGAAACGTCATCGGCAGCTTGCCGCTCGGGTTGATCCTGCCGAAGAGAGCCTCGGCGATGGCCGTTCCGCCCTCTTGGCCGGGATACCACGCGTCCAGCACCGCTCCGACGCCGCTCAACCATTCGCTCATCGTCACCGGTGCGCCGGCGATCAGGACCACGACGACCGGCTTCCCGGTCGCGGAGAGGCTCTGGATCACCTTAGGTTGGTCGCCCGGAAGCCCCAAGTACGCGCGGTCCCTTCCCTCTCCCTCGTGGATCGTTGCCACGACCACGATCGCATCGCTGTCCCGAGCCTCCCGGAGAGCCTCGTTCAGCAACGGCTGAGGATCGTCCGTAGCCGACCATCCGAACCGCACGGAAGCCTGTCCCTTCACCTCGTGGAAGTCGATGCGGACGGCCACGGGCTTGCCGGCCTCCAAGACGACCGTGGCCGTCTTCGTCTGGGCGGCGTGTTCGCCGGAGTTGTCGATCACCAGTTTGCCGTCGAGGTACAGCCAAGCGCCGTCGTCCGAGGTGATGGAGAATTCGACGGGGCCGCTGCGGTCAGGCACCAAGTACCCGGTCCAACGCACCGAGAAGCCGTCTTCCGGCACGGTGCCGGGCCCTCCGTCTCCCCAGTCGAAGTTCACGGCCGGATCGGTGCGAACCATGACGGGCGCTCCCGACCACTTGGGATCGGCGAAGTACTCGCCGCGGAGGCCCGGCTGGCCACCTTCGACAGACGTCCGAAGCACGCTGGGCGGAACCGGCGGCAGCCCTTGGGAGGATGCCTCGCGCCAGCCTTGGACGTGCTTCACGGTCACCTGCGGCCCGGCCACGGCTTTGAGGCCGTCCACGACGGAGACCTGGGGCATTCCCCAACCGCTGTAGCCACCGAGCCGCATCCCGCCCGCGGCCGCAGGTCCGACGACCAGCAGGCGCCTCACCGAGGGTCCGAACGGCAACGTCCCGTCGTTCTTCAGCAGGACCAGCGACTCCCTCGCGGCCTCCAAGGCCAGCTGACGATGGCGCGGGTTCTGCACCACCCGCTCGGCAGCCTCTTCGTCCACGAACGGGTTCTCGAACAGCCCCAACTCGAACTTCACGCGAAGCACCCGGGCCACCGCCTGATCGAGGACCCGCATCGGTACGAGTCCCTTTCGCACCGCGTTCTCCAGCGGCTTGCCGTACAGGTTCACGTCCGGGTACTCCATGTCCATGCCGGCCATCAGGCACTGCGCGGCGGCCTCCTCGGGGGTAGCCGCCGTTCGATGCGCCCACAGCACGCCACCGACGCTGCCGTAGTCCGAGACCACGTACCCTCGGAAGCCGAGCTCGCCCCTCAGGATGTCGGTCAGGAGCCATCTGCTCGCCGATGCGGGCCGCCCGTTCACGCTGTTGTAGGACGCCATGACCGAGCGGGCGCCGGCCTGCCGGATCACGGCCTCGAACGGTGGCAGGTAGATCTCGCGCAGCTGGCGCTCGGACACGTCGACCGCGTGCGAGTCCCGGCCACCGTCCCACACGTTCACCAGGTAGTGCTTCGGGGTGGTTACGACGCCGGCCCTCTCGAAGGCCGCGACGAACGCCACGCCGAGATCCGAATGAAGCAGCGGGTCCTCGCCGTACGTCTCTTCGACTCTGCCCCAACGCGCATCCCGCACCACGTTGATCACGGGAGACAGGACGTGACGCACCCCCCGGGCCTTGGTTTCGGCGGCGATCGCGGATGCCACCCGGCCGACCAGCTGCGGGTCCCACGTGGCGGCCAGACCGATGGCCTGCGGGAAGCTCGTGCAGCCCTTGCTGACCAGCCCGTGGAGAGCCTCGTCGTGGATGATGACGGGAATCTTCAGCCGGGACTGGAGGGCCATGCGCTGGATCTCGTTGGCCTTTCTCGCCGCCTCGGAGTGGTCGTAGCCCCGCAGGATCGGCGCGATCTCGCCGAAGCCGGTCGTCTTCAGTGCAGGCTCGTACACCTCCGGACGACCGTCGCACCGAAGCTGGGCCAGCTTCTCTTCCAAGGTCATCCGACCGAGCAGGTCGCGCACCCTCGCTTCGATCGGCAGGCTCGGGTTCTGGTACGGCAACCGATCCGGCGCCGCAAGGACCACGGTCGCGAGCAAGATTCCCAACATACTGCTGGTTTTCTGCGCGCCATCGGTGGACTCCTGCCCAGAACACGTTCCACTTCGGCCTGAGGGTAAGACCGCAGGGTGAGCTGGTGGGCGTTCGGCGTCGTGGCGTTGTCGGCCGTCGCCCATGTGCACTGGAACCTGCTGGCCAAGAAGTCCGGAGGCGATCAGAGGTTCTTCGCAAAGCTGCAGCTTCTGGGAGCCTGCATGATGCTCCCCCTCGGGTTGGTCGGCTCCCTCCAGCGTCCTCCGACTCCGCTTGGCTTCGCGATGGTGGCGCTTTCCGGCCTCTGCTACCTGGGCTACTACACCTGCCTCGGCCGGGCCTATCGCTCGGGAGCGCTCTCGATCGCCTATCCCATCTCCCGGGGCGTCGCGCCCACGGCGGCCGCGCTAATCGGCGTCTGCGTCCTGGGAGAGCGGCTGAGGCCGGCCGGCTGGATCGGGGTTGGCCTCGTCGCGCTCGGCATCATTGCGGTGGGGTACGCCGAGACCCCACACAGCCGAGCCCGGTTGGACCTTCGGACGGTGCTGTGGGCGGTCGCGACGGGGCTTTTCAGCGCCGGCTACATGGTGTTCGACAAGGTTGGCGTGCAGAACGCAGACCCGTGTCTCTATCTGAGCCTCTGCTACGTCGTCGGTGGAACCCTTCAGCTGCTGCTCATCAGAAGCGAGGCGGCGTCCTACCCGGGCGCGAGGATCGGACTGGTGCTTTCTGCGGCCGCATCCTGCACCATCGCCTATGTGGCGGTCCTGTGGGTCATGCGCTACGAGCCCGTGTCGATGGTCGCTCCGTTGCGGTCGCTGGCGGTGGTTTTCAGCGTGATCGTCGGGTCCCGGCTCCTTGGCGAGTCGGGAGGCGCGCTCCGCTACCTTGGAGCGGCCACGATCCTCGCCGGGATTCTGCTAGTCTCCCTCCGTGGCTAGGGCGTCCTCGCGCACCAAGCGGCACCAGCACACGGGACCGACGATCTTGCCCTCCTTGGCCCGGAACACCACGGTCAGCCGTTCCGCGGCGAGAGCCGACTCCGGAAGGCGGTAGGTGCGCTCGAGGAAGCGGTTGTGGTCCGCGACCTGGAACGACTCCGTCGCGACGATCGTCCCATCGACCTCGACGTCGAACTCCCGGTTGCGGCCGTCGGCACCCCAGTAGCGAACGGCCAGCAGCGCTGGTGCGCGGCCAGCGTTGGTCAGGACGAGCGACAGCCAGCCGCCGTGCCAAGCGACGCGCATCTTCTCGCCCGCCATCGCCATCGGCTCGGTCTTGTCGCCTCCCACCCAGTGCTCCCGCTCTGGCTGCATCTCGCCGAGCTGGCAGAAGTCGAGCGTCGCCGCGCGGAGCGCCTCTTCCCTCCGCCGCTCCTCCTCGAATTCGGCGATCTGCTCGGCGTACCGAGACTCGTCGAGCAGCCTCCAGTAGACGGAGTAGCGATGGCGACCGATCTGGCAGAACGGTTTCAGCCGGACGTCCTGCGGCCTGCCGACTCCCTTCGTCCGGAACTCGCATGGCCCGCACCGCTCGATCCAATCGTCCAACGGCCTGCCCCTGGCCACCAGCACCGGAACAGGCGGGACGGGCACGCCGAAGTAGGCCGATTGGCTGGAGCTGAAGGGCGCAGGCGGCTCGATGCCCTCGGTGCCCAGATCGGCCGCGAGGACCACCGGCCCGAAGGCGATGGCGCCGCAGTCGGGGTCGTCCGGGGTGGCCAGCCAGCGCAGGCCGACCGGCAAGTCCAGCTCCAGCACGTCCCCTGAGGCCCACGTCCGATCTACCCGAAGCCAGCCCGGGCTTTCAGCGCGCCACGTCTGGTCGCCGCACCGCGCCTCCATGCAGCCTTGCACCCATTCCGGGCACCGCAGCTCCACCGTCTTCCGCACCAGTCCGCCCTCGGCCACAATCAGCCTTGCCCGACCGGCCTCCGGCAACTCCGACTCCAACCGTAGCACCAAATCCGCATCCTGCCACTGGAACACCGCCGGGATGTACTGGCAGACCTGCAGGCGGTGGTCGACGAGCCGGAAGAGACTCTCGCCGTACCGCGCGTGGTTCTCCATCCCCGTCCCCACGCAACACCAGAAGGAATCCTCGGGGGTGCTGAACGTGTTGAAGTGGCCCGGATGCAGCGAGACGAAGTAGCAGAACATCCCGGTCTCGCGGTCCTGCGACGCTAGGATGTGGTTCCACAGCGCCCGTTCGACGTAGTCGTCGAACCAGCTCTCAGGCCGCCAAGCTGAGATCGCGTGCGCCAAGCGAACGAGGTTGTAGGTCTTGCAGGTCTCCGCCGTCGACATCGTGAGACGGGTTGAGAGCTGGCCCGTCGGGCCGAAGTACTCTCCCGAAGTCACGCCGCCGATGGCGTAGGCATGCCCGAGGACCGCCTGCCGGAAGAAGTTCTCCGCGATCTTGCGGTACCGCTCCTCCCCAGTGATCCGATACAGCCTCGCGGCGCCGAGGACCTTGGGGATCTGCGTGTTCCCATGCAGGCCGGGTAGAGCGTCCTCGTCCCGCTCCAGAGGGTCCATCACCGCCCGATGGTCGAACTTGCGCGCGAGGACCAGCCATCGCTCGCACCCCGTTAGCTCATAGGCGTGGGCGAGCACGTCGTTCATTCCGCCGTGCTCGCAGGCGAGCATCCGCTGCCACTGCTGGTCGTCGAGGCCGGCGGTCACGTCGCCGGCCCAGTCCGCGAGGCCGGACAGGATCTCCAGGGCGAGCGACTGGCCGCAAAGCTCGATCGCGTCGATCAGACCCTGGAAGAGCTTGTGGAGGTTGTACCAGGGCACCCAGATCCCGTTGAGGTCGAAGCCATGGCTTCGAATCTCGCCTCTTCGGATCTCGCTCCAGACCCGGTCCGGCTCTGGAACGCCGCCGACGTACCCGTCGGTGCGCGCCGCCTGGCACCGTCGCAGCTCTGTGAGGATCGACGACACCCGCTCCAGAAACCGGCCGTCTCCCGAGGAGGCGTGCTGCCAGCAGCAGGCCGAAAGGTAGTGGCCGAGGCTATGGCCGGAGATCGTGAGCCTCTCCCACCCGCCGTAGGGGTCCTTCGGAGCGGGTAGACCGGCCGCCGTGTAGAAGGGGTGGAGGAGCCGCTCCGGGTCGAGGCTGAGCAGATAGCGGGCGTTGGCCTGCATCGCCTCCTGAAACGGGCCGGGAAGAAGCCGGACGCTCCAAGGGGATGCCATCCGGGAGAAGCTGACGCCGACGCTGGAGGTGGAGGCCATGGCGGTTTCCTTGCTCGAATCATTATAACCGATTCGTTATTCACTTGCCAATGGCGCGATGCACGCGGCACGCCCCACCGAGCCTCAGGGAACGAGCCGACCGCGCCTGCTCTGGTTCCCCGTCCGGCGCATCGGTCGCGCGGGTACGTCCGGAGGGGCCGAGACTCAAAGCGAGCGCAGCAGCTCCGCGACGTTCTCGAAGTACGGATCCTCGTCGAAGAGGCGTCGCAGGTCGGCCCGCGCCTTCTCGCGGTCACCCAGCTCGAGCGAGGCGAGCGCCCGCTCGTAGCGCAGCTCGCGAAGCAGCTCCGCAGGCCGCCCGCGGGGCGAGCGCAGAGCCTCCGATGCCGCCCACGCGGCATCCCTCGGCCGCCCGAGCCTCCGCAGCGCGCGGGTGCGGTACAGCAGCAGCCCGCACCCCACGGCCGTCCCCCCGGACGCCGCCGCCGAGAGCTCGAGCAGCCGGTGCCAGACCGCAGGGTTGTCGGGCGCGTTCTCGAAGAGGAGCTCCGCCAGGGAAAGTCTGGCCGCTGGATCGTCCGGCATGGCGGCCAACAGCCTCTCCATCCAGCCGATCGCATCGCCCATCCGGCCAGCCTGCTGCGAGGCCTCCGCCAAGGCCATCAGGGCGCCTGTGGCATCGGGGCGGATGCGCGCGCGGACCCCGTCCGCCAGCTCCAGGTTCATCGCGAAGTCTACGCCCAAGCGGCTCAGGTCTCTCCCGATCTTCGCTGGGTCCACTATCGCCCTGGACAGCAGGCGAATCGCCTCTTCGGGCCGGCCGGTCGTCAGCGCGCTGACGCCTCCCACGAAACAGGCGTCGGGGAGCGACTCGGCCTCCCTCGCGCGCTGGAGGGCCAGCTCCGCATCGCCGGTCGACAGAGCCCTGCAAGCAAGCAGCAGAGCCTGATCCTCCGGGCTCGCCGGAGGAGCGCTGTCGTCCGGCTCGACCGGCCCCGCCGTGCCCCGCGAGCTTCCCGCCTTGCGCGAGCCCCGCCCGGAGCCACCGAGCTGCCGGGTGTAGTAGAAGCCCGTGCCGGGGATGCCGACGGTGCCCCGGACCCCTCTGGAGCCGATCGTGATCCGCGCGCCGCGGGGGCCGAAGGACACGGAGGGGCCGGACTTGCTGAAGTTCAGCGTCACGCCGGGGAGGATGCTCCATCGCCGAAAGAACCGGAATCCCATGGCTGCCTGTTCCTTCTCACTTCCCCGCGGCTTTCGGCCGCTCCACCAGAAAGCCCTCCGGCCCCACGACCTTGCCGGGTCCGAGCCGGAACGGCTGGGAGCCGAAGTTCACCGTGATCACCCATCCGTTCGAGAAGCGCGTCTGGTGGACCGTACGGTCCGGGGACAGCCGGCGGTGGTCCATCATCTCCTCGTAGCCGACGCCCCTGGCCACCGGCACCACGGCCCGGTAGCTCTCCACGATCCTGTCCTTCCACCTCGGCCAGTCTTCGGCTCGGAACAGGTACATGGGGGCCGTGCCGTACAGGATGTTGAACAGATCCCGCTTCCTCCAGACGCTGGGAACCTTGTTCTGGTAGTCGCCCCAGTACCAGTGCGCGCACACGCAGTCGTGATACACCAGCTCCCACAGAGGCACCCGGTACCTGGGACCGACTTGGAACTTGCGGATCACCTCCGGAGCCGGATCCACCGTCTGCTCCATGCGCCTCCCGGCGTCCGGAACGCGGAACGGACCCAGGCTGAGCATCCCCTCGAAGTAGCTCACCCAAGGAACCGCGGCCTCGTGCCCGGTCTCGCTTCCTGCCACCAAGCCGAACTCCTCCGGCAGAAGGCGCAGGAGGTCCATCTTGGCCTTCCGGCTCTCGGTTCGGGTCATCTGGTGCCGGGGGCTGTAGCACTCCCGCCACGGCGATGCGGTCGTGGTGTCGATGAAGCGCGCGCCGAACGGCTTCTCCTTCATCACCTGCGCGATCCGCCGCCGCGCCACCTCGGGAGCGAGGAGGTCGCACAGCACCCCGCAAGCGATCATGCCGCCCTCCTTCGTCTCAACCTCCCATCCCCGTTCCCAGGATCCGTCTCGCCTCAGCACGATGCCGTCCGGCCACAGATCGCTGGTCCACTGCGGGTGGATCCACTGCAGCTTCGGATACTGCGACGGATCCATGCAGTCCTGGTAGATGTCGTATTCGCCCGTAAGAAAGCCCATCCGGTTGATCTCGCGGATGTCGGAGGCCGAACCCCCGGCGCTCCACAGCATCCTCTCGAAACCGGCCTCCTTGAGCCGTCGCGCCATCTCCGCGGCGTTTCCGCCGAAGACCCACACGTTGGGCGAGCCGACGAGCAAGTCGACGGCGGGCACCTTCCTGCGCTTGTCCCGAAGCGTCACCAAGAGCCCTTTGCTCTTGGCGATCTCTCGATAGCGCTTGGCGGCTGCGACGTATCCGCCGCTGTCGAACAGCGCGTAGCGCCACCGTCGGGGGTAACCGAACTTGCCCTTCTGACCTTCCCAGAGGAGCTTGCCCACCATCGTCGGCCCGTCGTACACGAAGCGCGCCAAGGCGTCATCCGGAGTGTCCACCATCGTCAGCACACACGCGCTCCCGTCGGTCTGGCAGAAGAACGGCATGCAGAGACCGTGGCCTCCGTACAGATGCAGCCACTGCTCGGGCAGACCCGGCTCGTCCACCGGGAAGGCCACGCCCTCGTTCATCGGGAACACGAGCTCCATGCCGGCCCGGGTCGCCCACGGATGAGGGTAAGCGAGGGGGGCTTCCAGATCGCCTTCGCCCGTCAGTTCGAGGCGCACCTCTGGCCTTTGCGCTTCGATTTCGACCTTCAGCGAGAGCCTCTGGGCGTCCGCGGCGGACAAGAGCTCGGCAGTCAGGCGGGATTTGTCGACGCGCGCGCTCTGCACCAGCACCGAATGACCCGGCAGCTGAGACCATCGGCGTTGCGACCTTCGACTGATGAGCTCGAAAGCCCCGTTCTTGGTGTCGAACTCCAGGCGAAGCCAGCGGTTCTCCAGGGAGAGCTTCCCCGGCATGCTCGGGTCGCGCATCTCCTCGGTGTTTCCGACCTTGAGGCATCGGAAGCCCTCGAGCCACACCCTGGACGGGCCGTTGCCGGTAACCCTCGGCAGCAGCGTCGCCACCCCCTCGGGAACGACGACCCGCGCCACGATCCGGCGCCAGTCGCCGGCCAGCGCCGTCCGCCCGCCAAGGATCCACTCCCTCACGGCACCGTCGGGCCCTCGCGACACGAAGCCAAGCTGAGCCTCGCCCTCTCCCTCGACCCGGATCCAGACGGAAGCCTCGACGATGTCTCCCCGGCGGACCCTGATCTCCCCTAGCTGCGAGAGGCTCCAATCTTGCCGGCCGGTATGATCCACGCGCACCGTGGGTCTGCCGAAGCGCGTCACCGTGCGGTCGATCACCGCCGAGATAACGGACGGATCGCGCGACCAGACGCTCCCCCATCCGTCCAGAGCGCCCTGCCCCCCTGCGGCGAGCATCGCGGAAACGCACCATGCCAACATGCTTTGTCTTTCGTCGGCCCTGCCGGCGAATCCTGGCGGTGAGTCCATGCCCCGATACGGTTTCAACTTCCAGTGGATGTTCGTCTGGTCCGAAGGCGCCACTCCCAGCCCGCCGGACCTGAAGGCCCTCGACTTCTTGGCGAAGCACGGCTTCGACTTCGTCCGCCTACCGATGGACTACCGCTTCTGGACGCGCGAGTGGCGCTACACCGAGCCCGACCGTCGCGTCTGGGAGTCCATCGATCGATGCCTCGATGCGACGAGGGAGCGCGGCCTCCACCTCTGCCTGAACCTTCACCGGGCGCCGGGCTACTGCATCAACTCCAACCACCTGGAGAGGCACAACCTCTGGACCGACCCTGAGGCACAGGAGGGCTTCGTGTACCTCTGGCGCGAGTTCGCCGAGAGGTACAAGGGAGTGCCGAACGAGCTTCTCAGCTTCGACCTCGTCAACGAGCCGCCCTCCGAGGGACAGTACGGGTTCACCCGAGCCGCGCACGAGGCGCTCGTGCGGCGGACCGTGGCGGCCATCCGGGAGATCGATGCCACCCGGGAGGTCGTGATCGACGGCATCGGCGGCGGGCACTTCGCCATGCCGGAGCTGGCGGATCTCGGCGTCGTGCACTCCGGCAGGGGATACATGCCGATGGCCCTGACCCACTATCGGGCGCACTGGTGGGACGGCCACAAGGGCCTGCCGGAACCGCGGTATCCCGGCATGGCTTGGAACGGCGTCCGGTGGAACGCCGAGGCCCTGCGGTGGTTCTACGAGCCTTGGCGGTGGGTCGAGCGAGACGGCGTTCGGGTGCACATCGGAGAGTTCGGCTGTTACCGCGAGACGCACAACGACGTGGCCCTCCGGTGGTTCGACGACCTTCTAAGCCTCTACCGCGAGTACCGCTGGGGCTTCGCACTGTGGACGTTCGAAGGCGCCTTCGGCATCGTGGAGCACGGTCGACCGGGAGCCGTCTACGAGGAGATCGAAGGCTACCGCATCGACCGAAGGCTGTTCGAACTCCTTCTGGCCGGGAGGGTATCAGGGTAGCGGTTCGAACAACCGAACCTCGGCGACGGATGCGAAGTCCTGGGATCGCTGCTCGCTCAGCGCCCTGAAGATCACGGTCGCCGCCTCCGCCGGCTGATCGAACACGATCCGCTGAGGCTCGGCGGTGTCGCGCAGCGATCCTTTGGCCACAACCGTGCGCCGGCCGTCGGGCCCCTCCGCGACGACCTCGTAGCGGAGGACCCTGCCGTTGGGATTGCCGCTCCGGCCCACGTACTCCAAGGCGATCACCGGCCGCGGCGCAGCCAGCCTGAGGCTCAGCTCGAAGGGGTGTTTCGCCTTGCCCGACGAGTACTCCGAGTGCCAGAACGTGTCCCTGTCCCCGTCTGTGGCGTGGCTCGGATCGCCCTCGCCGGGCTCGTAGCTCGACGCGGAGACGGACACCTCGGTGCCTGGGATCGGCACCATCGGCACGATCCTCGGGAAGCGGGCGACGGCCTCTTGGGAAGTCAGGCCGCTCGGCGCGACCGCCACCGCCCGCACCTCGCCTCCCTCGGGCAGGGGGAACGACGAACGGGACTCCGCCTTCCCGTTCACCCAAACGTCGAGCCTTGAGGCGCCGTTGCCCGCGGCGATGCGCACGATTCCGTCGTCGCCGCGCTCCACCGTTGGCTTCTTCGGAACGGGAGGCGCCAGACGTCCCTCCGGAGGGGCCTCCGTCGCAGGACGAAGCGGCCTTACGATGAACCTCCAATCGATCGGACCGGCCCGAAGCACGTAGCGCTCCAGCGGCCCGGGGCCGCAGGATGCGCCGCCCAAGCCCATCTGACGAGCATCGAGACACACCACGATATCCTCCCGCGGTCCAGGCCGGTGGAACTTCCTCGGCTGGCCGTTCAGGTGCCTCGCCTCCTCCAGCTGCCACGGCGTGAATCGGGATACGGTCATGGACAGCGGGCCGTCCGCCTGGAACAGGAGCCCATATCCGCTGCCATCGCGCAACGCTCCCCAGCGGACCTCCTCCTTGTTGCCGTTCTCCTGCGGCCGCACGTACTCCTCGAACTGCTCGTCGACGGCGCCTTCGTACAGCCCGACGTCCATGGCGGTCTTCCGGTCCGGGTAGCTCTCCCTCGGTCCTCTTCCGAACCACTGGAACCGGTCGAGGGAACCCGCGACCCTCAGAATGGAACCGATCTTCGGCAACGGAGGCAGGGCCCCGACGGGATCCGCGTGATTGTCGACGACGATCGTGCCATCCGCCAACACCGTGAACGCGGCGTCGTGCCAAAAGCCGTTCCCCTTGAAGCCCCGACAGTCGGTTCGCACCTCCACCCGAACCGCCTGCGGGCTCAGCCGAGTCACCCGGAACGCCTGCACCCGATGGGGCATCTGCGTGAGTCCGGAGGCCTCGAAGGCGCCACGGAACCAGATGTCGTTGTCCGTCAGCGCCCGGAACACGTTCAGGCGAGGACCGGGGGCAATGACGCCGCCGTGCGCCTGGGTGCCGTTTCTCCTTCCGAGATCGAGCCTCGGGCCGAGCAGCTCCTTCCCGTCCACGCGATAGCTCGACAGCGTTCCCAGTTCCCTGTCGAACGCGGCCTCGAAGCCCGCGCCCCGCACGACGACCTGGCCGCCCTGCTCGACAACGCTCAGCTCGCCCGTAGCCTCGCGGTGCGCGGGCGGAGGCGCCGGGAGCTCCAGCGGGAGTTGGCACGCCGCGACCACGTGCCCTTTGACCGCCCATGGCGCGTCGTTCTTCAGCCGGAACCTCAGAAAGGCGAACGCCTCGCCGCCCGGAGGCAGCTCGGGCCGGCCCACCGGGATGCGAACCTGCACCGAGTCGCCCGGCGCACACCGCACCGGGTCCAGCACGCCTTGAGCGACGACCCGGCCTTCCACTTGGACCTCCCAGGCCGCTTCGTACTCGCCCAGGTCGGTGAACGCGTGCTTGTTGGCGACCCTCACCGTACCGAGGCCGTCCACCGCCTCGAACGAGACCGGCTGGTACACCCGCTTGACCTCCCAGAGCTTGGAAGTCTCCTGGCGGTCCGGCAGGACCAAGCCGTTGTTGCAGAACGGCCCATCGTTCGGGCGGTCGTCGAAGTCGCCACCGTAGGCGTAGTACCAGCGGGGCTTGCCATCGGGCCCCGGGGGCTCGTCGGTGTACCGTCGGAGCCCTTGGTCCACCCAGTCCCAGATGCACCCGCCCATGAGGCGCGGGTGGCGATCGAACACCTCCCAGTACTCCTTGAGGTTGCCGACCGCGTTGCCCATGGCGTGCGCGTATTCGCACACGAAGAAGGGGCGGTCGGAGCGCGCCTTGCCCTGCGCATCCAACCACTCCACCGAGGGGTACATCACGCTGTCGACGTCGGCCACCTCGTTGTAGCGTTCGTAGTGGATCGGGCGGGTCCGGTCGAGCTGGCGGACCCGGTCTGCGGCCGCAGCGAAGTTCTGACCCGGCCCCGCCTCGTTGCCGAGCGACCACATCACGATCGACGGGTGGTTGCGGTAGGTCTGCACCATGCGCTCCACCCGGACAACGTGCGAGGTCTTCCAGTCAGGGTTGTTGCCCAGACTCCTCTCCCAGCTGTATCCCATGCCGTGGGACTCGACGTTGGCCTCCGCCACGACGTAGATGCCGTACTCGTCGCACAGCTCGTACCATCTCGGGTCGTTCGGGTAGTGGCTCGTTCGAACGGTGTCGATGTTGTTGCGCTTGAACAGCAGGATGTCCTGCAGCATGCGCTCCTCCGAAACCGTTCTTCCGGTGTCGGGATCGTGGTCGTGCCGGTTCACGCCGTGGAGCTTCACCGGCCGACCGTTCACCCGGAAGACCCCTCCGCTCCACTCGACCTTGCGGAATCCGACCCGCGTGGAGAGGATCTGCAGCGGCCGGCCAGCGGCATCGCGCAACTCCGCCACAAGCACGTACAGGTTCGGCTTCTCGGCCGACCAGAGCTCTAGCCCGCGGTAGCTCTGGGTAGCTTCCACGGTTTTCTCCCCGGGCCTCGCCCGCACCCGCACCGGGTCGGCCACCGGCCGACCGGAAGGCTCGTACAGGCGGAAGGAGAGTTGCGGAGCCGGATCCTGCGGCCGCTGTCTCAGGTCCGCCTCGATCCGGAGAGTCTGGGATCCGGTTCTCAGATCGACCTCCGGGTGCAGCCTGAGGTCCGCGACGTGCGTCTCCGGCCGGGCCTCCAGGTGAACGCTTCGGAAGATTCCGCCGAAGCGGAACATATCCTGGTCCTCCAGGTAGCTGCCATCGCTCCACCGAAAGACCTCCACGGCCAGAAGGTTCCTTCCGGGCCGGACGTAGGGCGTGACGTCGAACTCGGCGGGCAGCTTGCTGTCCTTGCTGAAGCCCACCCGCTTGCCGTTGACCCACACGGTGAAGAACGAGTAGACGCCGTCGAAACGGAGGTACTTGCGCAGACCTCCGAAGCTCCCCGGCACTTCGAACCAAGTGCGGTAGGAACCCACCGGGTTGTAGGAAGGATCGATGCGCGGCGGGTCGGCTCTGAACGGGTAGGCGACGTTGGTGTAGATCGGAACACCGTATCCCTCCGTCTCCCAACAGGAGGGAACGCGGATTGTCCGCCATCCGGAGTCGTCGAATTCCGGGGACTCGAAGCCCTTCGGCCGGTCGTCCGGCCTGCCGACCCACCAAAAGCGCCACCGCCCGTCCAGCAGAGTGTGACGGATGGCCTGCTGGGGTCTGCCCGCGATCGCCGAGGCCACGGTCGGGTACTGGCGAAGGAGAGCGTGGGCGGGCTCTCTGCCCTCCGCCTGGACGCTGGGATCCTCCCAGGGGTTCGGCTGCTGTGTGGCGACGAAGGCTGCCAGAAGCGCTACGATGGCCATCATCGGCCGAAGGCTACCAAAAGGTCCGGCCGGAAATCCCGCTGGCCGGACCTCGTTCTCGCAGGTAGAAGCCTGGATCAGGCGGTGCCGAGCGGCTCGATCGCTGGCTCCTCCGCCTCCACGGCCGCGAACTGCGGCCTCTCCGGAGCCTTCGCCCGCAGCAACCGCAGCATCGCCAGCAGGCAGGATAGGGTGGACTCGGCTCCCTGGTTCAGGTTGATCCGGTCGGGCAGCAGGCCGTCGCTGCAACCTCCGGAGTGGAAGTCGTACAGGGGCGTGCCGAGGTCGTTCCGACCGACGAGCCAGTCGACGCAGGCGCGGGCGTACGAAAGCCACGCGGGATCCTCGGTCGCCTCATAGGCGGCCAGATAGGCGTCGACCATCGAGTGGCACTCGAGCGGTTGCTGGTCGAATCGAGCCCGGGCTCCGTCGCGGCGCAGCCATCCGTCGTTTCCGATCGGGACGAAATGGCCGTCCGCGTCGAACTGGACTCGAGTGAGCCATCGAAGCATGGCCAAGCCCGCCCGAAGCTGCTCCGGATCCTCCAGCGAAGCCCCCGTTCGGATGAGGGCCTCGCAGACCTTGCCGTTGTCGTAGGTTGCGGTGTTCTCGATCCAAGGCCAGTCCTCGGTCGCGTTGGCGCGGTAGAGATCCATCAGCTTCTGGGCAAGCCTCTCGCGCGTTCGGCGCGTGGCGGTGTCGCCGGGGAACCGCTCCAGGTACCGATCGATCCCCACCAGGGTGAACGCCCAAGCCCTGGGCGACGTGAAGCCCTCAACCACCGGAAGGGCCTTCTCCCAGATGAACTGCGCGGTGCCGAGAATCTCCTCGGAACCTTGCAGGTCCACCGCCTCGCCCAGCGCCCACAGCGCGCGGCCGTGGCTGTCCTCCGATCCGACGTCCTCCAGCCAGCGGCGGTCGTAGCTCATGAAGTTCCGGAACCTGCCGGTGTCCTCGTGGAACGCATGGAGGAGGAACGACATGTAGGTGGAGGAGAGCTTGTCGCAGACCTTGGGGTCCTCGATCTGGTCCCTGGCGATCAGGGAAACGATCAAGGCCCGGGCGTTGTCGTCGGTGCAGTAGCCGTGCTCGCGGTTGGGCACCGCGTACTTCGCGTGCTGGAGGATTCCGACGTCGTCGGTCAGGCGCAGCACGTGGTCCAGCTTCGGCACCGGGATGCCGCGCGTCGGGCCCTGCACCGACCTAGCCCGAAAGACCGGCTTCGGGCTGAGCGCGCGGGCCTGGCGAACCTCCTCGAACAGCTCCAGGTACTGGCGACCGATCTCGGGCCAGACCATGGAGCGCGTGTACTGATAGGCCCGCTTGCGCATCGCGTGGCGCTCCACGTCGCTGTCCAGCAGCGAGTTGATCGCCTCCGCCAGGGCGTCCGGGTCGGCGAACGGCACGAGCACGCCGCGTCCCTCCGCCAGCAGCTCCTCGGCGTGCCAGTACGGCGTGGACACGACCGCCTTTCCCGCCCCCAGCGCGTAGGTCAGCGTGCCCGACGTGATCTGCTCCCGGTTCAGGTAGGGCGTCACGTAGATGTCCGCGCAACCGAGGAACTCCTGCAGCTCCGACAGCTCCACGAACCGGTCGTGGAAAACCAGGTGATCGGCAACGCCCAACTGCCGCGCCAGGCTCTGGAGCGACTGCCGGTAGCTCTCGCCGTGCATCCGCTTCACGTGCGGGTGCGTGCAGCCCAGCACGATGTACACGGCATCCGGGTGACGAGCGACGACCTTGGGCAGGGCGCGGACCATGTGCTCGATGCCCTTGCCGGGGGAGAGCAGGCCGAACGTGAGGATGACCTTCTTGCCCTCCACACCGAACTGGTCCTTGTAGAAGTTCGGATCCACGAAAGGCATCTCGGGAATGCCATGGTGGATCAGGCGCACCTTGCTCTCCGGAACGCCGTAGACCTCACGCAGGATCTCCCGCGCCTTGCCGCTCATGACGACCAAGCGGTCCGACAGCTGCGCGATCTGGGTGAGCGTCTTCTTCTGGCCCGGCGTCGGCGTTTGGAGAACCGTGTGCAAGGTGGTGACGATCGGCATCCTCAGCTCGCGCATCAGATCGAGCACGTAGGAGCCGTCCTCCCCGCCGTAGATTCCGTACTCGTGCTGGACGCAGACGAGATCCACCCGCCCGTAGTTCAGGTAGTCCGCCGCGTGCCGGTAGTCGGACAGAGAATTCTGCCGGATGTCGAACCGGACGGCCTCCGGGTAACGGTAGCCCTCTGGAACGTCGTTCATCGCGACGGCGAACACGTCCAGGTCCCTTCCGCCGGCCCGAAGCGCGGCGTGCAGGTCCGTGGTGAAGGTGGCGATGCCGCAGCGCCTCGGAAGGAAGTTCCCGACCAGAGCCACCCGCTTGACGCAAGCGTCCTTGGACAAGCTCAAAATCTCACCTCCCTATTACTTGACAACAACCGTACGGCGCCCAGCCATCGTCCAGCGCCGGAAACCGCGCCGGACTGATGATCCTGAGCTGGACGCCATCATTTTACCTGATGCCAGTGGCATCAGGTACCTTTCCCCAGGCCGACGGGCATGAATCCGGCGTCGACCGCCTCGGCCGCGAAGGAGAGCACCTCCTCCGGGGTCTGGCCCGAGAGGCCGATCACACGGAGGAAGGACGTTGGAGTCGGCACGCCCTTCTTCAGGTCGCTCAGAAAGAACTCGCGCCACATCCCGCCGAAGTCGGGATAGAACCGACCCTCCGGGCCACGGAACACGAACACCATCCAGCGGTTGGTCTGGTCGTTCGCCACGTGGATCAGACGCATCGGAACCTCGCCGTGCTTGCGGGTGGCGCTTGACACCGTGCGGTCCTCCAGGATACGCCAGTTCTGCATTCTGAAGCACCAAGTCTGATCGTGGAAGGTGTTCGGCTCGTCTCCGGCGATCACCACAACGTCGTACCGGTGCGGGCCGTGCTGGTAGACGCGGGCCACGATGCCGATCGGCTTGAGCGCCTCGTAGGTGGCGCTGTCCATCGAGTACGACTGCTCCGGGTTCTCGGAGCTAGCAAGGTAGCTCGCGTCCTGAATCCGGTCGGGAAGCACCGACTCCAGCCAGCGCTCGTCGGGGCGCTCGTACCCGGTCACCCGGTTGCGGAACAGCGTGGCAACGCCCGTAGCGACCAGCAGAAGAATGAGGATGGCGGCGCGGATCTTCATGGTTCAGTCTCGAGTCGAGGCGGCGGTCACTTCCAGCCGAGGGCCTTCGTGAACTTGTAGAGGATGGCGAAGCAGAGCACGAGCGCGATGTAGCCGCTGGTGTCGTGGAACCGAATCCCCGCCTCGCCGCCGTACTGGTTGCCGACCACGCCGATCAGGGCGACGCGGATTCCGTTGATCACCACCGCCAGCGGCAGCGCGCTGGCCAGAAGGATGGCGTTGGCCCACCAACGCAGCCTCGCGGCCATGACGAAGAAGACCGAGATCGCGACCACGGCCAAGGCGAGCTTCAGGCCGCTGCAGGCCACCGCGACCTCCAGCGTGAAGTTCGGCAGGACGATCGTGTTGGTCCCGGCGCGGAACGGCTCCATGCCGCCCAGCTTCAAAAGGTAGTAGGAGAGCGTCGAGCTCCAGTCCTGCAGGGGCACCGTCATCCGGTCGATCACGGCCTGCCAGACGGGCAGAGCGAAGACCAGGTACAGGATCGGTCCCGTCAGGGCCCACAGCCAGCGCCAGCCCGCCAGGAACAGCACCGCCGAAAGGAGCGACGCCATGAACGCGAACGAGCTGACCGTCTGGATGACGGTCCGCTGCGCCACATAGCCCAGGTAGAGCGACGGCAGCAGCAGCACGATCGCCGGCCAGAACCCGCGAACCGGAATCTTGCGGAGGCTCTCCCAGCGGTCGTAGACCAGAAACAGGCTGCAGAGCGGAACGATCGCCCCGTGCGCGTAGTAGGAGTCCTCGGCGAACCACAACCCCCAGACCTTGGCGACGAAGGGCCAGAAGGCGAACAGGAACGCCGCCACGACGGCGACGACGGGCACGAAGTCGGGACTCTGCGTCAGGGAGCGCCAGTCGAGCGCGGCACGGCGGGTCGGGGCTTCCTTCGCGGGGTTCTCAATGCTCATCTTGCAGTCCTGGACTCGCTTTCCACAAGAAACGCGCCAAACGGCGGTCGCGCTCCCAGAAACGGGACCCTCCGGCGCCCACGAATCGAAAAAGCGATATCCATGCGCTCGGCAGAGCCGGAGGATGGGAAGACTGGCGCGCTCGAGAGGACTCGAACCTCCGACCTACAGGTCCGCAACCTGTTGCTCTATCCACTGAGCTACGAGCGCGCAGACGAGGGCAGTATACCACGAGAACGTCAGATTCCAGGCAACTCCAGCACCGCCGCCCACTCCTCCTCCGTCACCGGGAGCACGCTGAGGCGCTGGCCCTTGCGACACACCTCCATGCCGCTCAGCAGAGGGTGCGACTTCAGCTCCGAGAGCGGCACGACGCGGGCGAAGGCCCGCACGAACCGAACGTCGACCGCCAGCCACCTCGGGTTGTCGGGCGAGGACTTCGGATCGTAGTACGGGCTCTCAGGATCGAACTGCGTCGGATCGGGATAGGCCTCGCTCGCCACCTCCATCACGCCCGCGATGCCGGAGGGATTGGCGTTCGAGTGGTAGAAGAAGGCCGCATCGCCGGGCCGAACCTCGTCACGCAGGCGGTTCCGGACGAGGTAGTTCCGACAGCCCTCCCACATCGCGCGCTCCTCCCGCCGCAGGTCCTCGATGGAGTACACCGCCGGTTCGGACTTCATCAGCCAGCGCCGCATGGCGACAGTTTGGCAAAAAAGCAGGCCCGGACCTGTGATCGGCCGGGCCCAACCCTTAGGAGGTTATCCTTCCGCCGGCGGAGCGAAACGCTGCCGCAGGACGATGTCGCCGTTGACGGCGCTCACGTCCACGGACCCGGTTCCGTCGCCGAGCCGGCCAGTCAGCCGCTGGCCTTCCTTCGTCTGTTCGAGCAAATCGATCTCGGAGACCACGTCTCCGCGGA
>CALGMO010000126.1 GCA_937961665.1 uncultured Fimbriimonadaceae bacterium | reverse complement strand
AGGCCTCCTCGACGAACTCCAGCAGAACTTGGCTGGTGAGGACGTCCAGCCCGCTCGTTGGTTCGTCGAAGAGAAGCACGGGCGGGTCGTGCACCACGGTCCGGGCGATCGACACGCGCTGCTTCTGTCCGGTGGAGAGCCGGTCGCAGAGGCGGTCGGCGAAAGGACCGATGCCGAAGCGGTCGATGGCCGCATCCACCCTTCTTCGGAGATCGGTGCCGCGGTGGCCGTTCAAGCGCCCGAACAGCGTCACCACCTCCCGGGCGGTCAGGCGGCCGAAGACGGCCGTGCTCGCTGACAGGAAGCCGATCGACGCCCGGACCTTCTGCGCCTCCGTTCGGACGTCGTGCCCCTGGACCACGGCGCGGCCCTCGGTCGGCTCGAGCATCGTCGAGAGCATCCGGAGAAGAGTGGTCTTGCCGGCTCCGTTCACGCCCAGCACTCCCAGGGCCTCGCCGGGCCGGGCCTCGAAGCCGATCCCCTGCACGGCCCAGACCTCTCTCCGGCCGTCCCGAAAGACCTTAGCCAAGTTCTCGGCCAGCACCATCCGCGGCAGTGTACGCCATCGGAGTGCCCGAGGCCGTTCGGTAGACTCTCGATGTGCTCTGGGCCTACTTGGCTCTGTTCGTCGTGCTGAACGTCCTGGGTCTCCGGGAGGACGCGCGCAGGGGCCGGAGCATCGCCTACCTGATGCTCTGCGCCTCCACCGGGTTGGCGCTGGCGGTCGGCCTTGCCGTTGCGGCGACGGGGTACCGAGACCCGGACTTCCTGCGGGTGTGGCGATGGGTGGCCGTCTACGCCGCCGTCACGTTCGTGATCGAGCTCGGCCACGACGTGATGACCTATCGCCACGAGGGAGACGGAACCGAAGACCCCGAGACCCTGCGCCGCTGGGAGACCCTCTCGATCGTGGGAGGCACGATCCTCGGGCTGGTCGTGTTCCTCCCGGCGGTGTGGATCAACCTCGCCCTCGCCTTCGGCCGCTACTGACGCTCCAGACGGACGCGGACCCAGCCGGTCAGCGAGTTCACCCGAAAGAGCTCCTGAGCCCCGAGCGCCTCCTCGAGGGTCACCCTCTCCTCGCCGAGGAGGCCCTGTTCCAGCAACTCTTCGCGCAGGACTCCCGGCAGGAGCCCGCTCTCGATCGGCGGAGTCACCCAGCGGCCGCCCCTCCGCAGCACCAGGTTGCCGTTGCAGAACTCCGTGGCCTCGCCCCGCTCGTTCCAGAGCAGGCACTCGTCGGCGTCCCCGACCTCCGCCAGCCGCGAGCGGTACACGGCGCGGTAGGTCGTCTTGATCCGCAGGGCCGGGTCGTCGGACCGCACCGGACGCAGCGCGGGCTTGGCGCTCAGGATCGCTGGCGGCGGCTTGAGCACCGAGTGCTGGATCTCGAGCCGACCGTCCGGATGCAGCAGCAGCCGGATCCGGAGCGGCGGCGAGTCGCCCGGCCAACCGTCCTCCGCCAGCTGGATCCGCTGAACCCAAGAGCCGACGTCGGCCGACCAGCCGAGCCGCCTGCAAGTGCGCTCCAGCCGCGCCAGGTGCCGGTCTAGCCGTTGGAAGCCATGCGCAGGATCCCAGCCGAGCGTCTCGAGCAGGGCGAACGGCTCCGACCTGCGGTCCAAGATTGCCGTCTTGAGAAGGGCCTCCGCCCACTCGGACTCGGGGTCCGAGTCCCAAACGATGCCGCCGCCGGTGCCGTACTCGACCTGCCCGTCGCGGTATCGGACGGCCGTGCGGATGGCGACGCTGAAGCGGAAGTCTCCGCCTGGCTCGATCCAGCCGATCGCGCCCGTGTACAGCCCGCGGGGCGACGGCTCCAAGGTTGCCAGGATGCGGGTGGTCTCCACCTTCGGCGCTCCGACGATCGAGGCGCAGGGAAAGGCCGCCCGGAACAGGGCGCAGAGGTCGGCGTCCGTCTCGGCCTCGATCGTGGAGGTCATCTGCAGCACCTCGCCGTGGTGCTCCACCGTGAACAGCTCCGGAACGCGGACTCCTCCCGGCCGGGCCACGCGGCCGAGGTCGTTTCGGACCATGTCCACGATCATCACGTTCTCCGCCCGCTGCTTCTCCGAAAAACGGAGACGGTCTCGGGATGATTCCGGCCCCACGGTGCCCTTCATCGGGCGGCTGTGCACCTTTCGCCCGTGACGCTCGAGGAACAGCTCGGGAGACAGGCTCGCGACCTCCAGCCCTCCCAGGCTCATCCAGGCCGCGTGCCAGGGCGGGTTAGAGCCGGCGACGCGGGCGAACCATGCGGCCAGGTCGCCGCTCCATCGTCCGCGGAGGCGGAGGGTGAGGTTGGCCTGGTAGGTGTCTCCCGACTCCAGATGCCGCCGTACCGCGTCGAACAGCCGGCAGTACTCACCCGGCCCGATCTCGGGCTGCAGGCGGGGCTGGTCCGAGGCCGGATCCGACCTCAGGAAGCGATGCTCCTCCGGACGCTCGTAGAGGCCGAACGCCGCGAGGGGGCAACCCTCTCTCCGTCGTGCCGCAAGGGCCGGGTCCCATGCGCAGGCGCAGTCGTAGGCGACGAACCCCACGGCCCATCCCCCGCGCTCCGCGTGGCGCTCGGCCGCCTCCAAAACGGCCGGACACTCCTCGGGCGCCTCCGCCGTGAGGGTCGCGAGCGGTTCTCGGAACAGCAGCCAACGCTGCCCGGCCTCGTCCCAGACCAGGGCGCAGCCCCGCTCCAGCCGAGCCGGATCCAGAAGCCAACGCAACTTCAGATCCCCGGGATGCGCCCTTCCGGCCAGGCCTTGGCGTATTGGGCGATCATGGCGTCCCAGCGGGCGTTCGCCTCGTCGTCGACCAGCTGGCGCGAGGGATCAGCTTCGAACCATCGGATGCAGCGCGCCACGCCCTCCCGCCAGGGAACCTGTGGGCGGTAGTCCGGAACGAAGGCCCGAAGCTTGCTCAGGTCGAAGACCACGCTGTTGGCCTTGTCGCCGATCAGCGACCCCAGCTCCTTGCCGTCCATCGCGGCGATGAGGTCCGACGGCATGTGGACCAGCTTGGCTTCCGTTCCTGCGGCTTGGGCGGCCTGCTGGTAGAGCTGGTTCCACGTGAGCACCTCGTCCGACACCACGTGGAAGGCGTGCCCGACGGCGGCCTCGTTGCCGAGCAGAGGGCAGAAGCCGCGCGCGAAGTCGCTGTTGTGCGTGACCGTCCACAGCGAGGTGCCGTCGCCGGGCACGATGACCGGCTTGCCGCGCCGCATCCGGTCGATGATCGTCCAGGATCGCGACCAGCTGTTCACGCACAGCGGGATCAGCCAGTCGGAGTAGGTGAGCGACGGCCGGACGATCGTGCCCGGAAAGCCTCGCTCGCGGTAGGCGCGGAGAAGCCGCTCCTCGCAGGCGATCTTGTTGCGCGAGTACTCCCAGAACGGGTTCGAGAGTGGCGTGTCCTCCCTCACAAAGGGGGACGCCGGCGGCTTCTGGTACGCGCTCGCGGAGCTGATGAACAGGAAGTGCCTCGTCCTGCCCTCGAACCAGGCGAGGTCGCGCTCGATGTCCTCCACGGTGAAGGCGATGAAGTCCGCGACGGCGTCGAAGCGCTCGACGCGCAGCTCCTCGGGCAGGCCGCCGCCGGACCGCACGTCGCAGGCCACCGAGCGCACGCCTTCCGGGGGCTTGCTGCTGGCACCGCGGTTGAGGTGCCAAACCTCCACCCCGTGCTGCACCAGCCACTCGGTGCAGGCCGAGCTGATGATGCCGGTTCCACCGACGAAGAGCACCCTCATGCCGGGGAGCGTACCCGCGCATTCCGGCCGCGGTTGGCCCTAGAATGGCGGCATGGCTTCGTTCCGCATCGCTCTCGTGGGAGCCGGCAGCCGCTCGTTCGGACCGGCGACCGTGCGCGACGTTCTCCTCAGCAAGCCGCTGGCCGAGGCCGGGGCCGAGCTGGTGCTGATGGACATTGACGAGCGGGCCGTGCGCGAGGTGGAGGACTACGCCCGCTGGGCGGCAGACCGCCTCGGCAGCCCGATCCCCATTCGCTCGACCACGCGGCTCGAGGAGGCGCTGGACGGCGCACGGGCCGTGGTGGACGCCATCGAGATCAGCCGCGACGTGTACTGGGCGATGGACTTCCACGTGCCGCGCAACTACGGCTTTCGGCAGATCTACGGCGAGAACGGCGGTCCGGGCAGCCTGTTCCACGCCCTCCGCAACATGGGGCCGATCGTGGAGATCGCCCGCGCGATGGAGCGCCTCTGCCCCGACGCCCTGCTGCTGAACTACACGAACCCGATGCACAAGCTGTGCGAGGCGGCCACGCGTCTCACGGGCGCCAGGGTCGTGGGGCTGTGCCATGGCATCGCCATGGGGATCGGGCAGCTCTCGGCGATGCTGGGGGTGCCGGCGGAGGACCTGGAGGTGGAGGCCGCCGGGATCAACCACTGCACCTGGTTCACGCGGATCCGCCGAAAGTCGACCGGCGAGGACCTCTACCCGGCCCTGAGGGAGGCCGACCGGCAGGGCGATCCGCTCTACGACTGGCACGAGGTCGGGCTGTCGCGGATCCTGCTGCGCCGGTTCGGGCTGTATCCCTCGCCGGGGGCCAACCACATCGGCGAGTACATCGGCTGGGCCGACGAGTTCTTCGCGAGCAACCTGCACTGGTACTACGATCCGTGCGACGGCCACCCTTGGGAGACCGGGCGCGCTCCGGAGTTCGTGTACACCGTCGGGGCGGTGTCGACGCACCGGCCTCTTCGGCGCGAATCGGCCGCGGAGGACCGATCCATCCCCCGGGGCGAGATCCGCCCGTCCGGCGAGAACGCCCAGCCGATCCTGGAGGCGCTGGCGACCGGGCAGGCCCGCGAGATCGACGCCGTGAACGTGCCCAACCGGGGCTACGTGCCGAACCTGCCGGATGGCACCGTGGTCGAGGTCCCGGCCCTCGCGGACGCCCGAGGGGTGCATCCCAAGGCCACAGGAGAGCTGCCGGAGCCGGTGGCGGCGATCTTGCGCACTCAGGCCTCGATCCAGAGGCTGCTGGTGGAGGCGTTCGCCGAGCGGTCCAAGGAGAAGCTGCTTCAGGCCGTGCTGCTGGAGCCGACCGTCGACTCGTACCGTCGCGCCGTGGCGATGGTCGACGAGATGCTGCGGCTTCAGAAGGAGCTTCTTCCGCCCTTGGAGTGAGCCATGAGGGTTGCGGGAGTGGACATCGGCGGGACCAAGACGGCGCTGGGCCTGTTCGAGGGTCCCCGCCTGCTGGAGCGGTCGACGATCGAGACGGGCCCTTACGGGGCCACGCTGGACCGCATCGCGGAGTGGATCGCGCTACGGAGCCCGGAGGCCGTCGGGGTGGGGTGCCGCGGCCCGCTGGACGAGGAGACGGGGTACCTGGAGTGCGTCACCCCGGAGGACTGGCATCGCCGTCCGCTCGGTCCGGATCTGGAGAGCCGGCTTCCGCTGCCGATGACCCTCGTGAACGACGCCGACGCCGCGCTGATGGGCGAGGTGGGAGAGCACGAAAGGGACCCGGTGCTGCTGCTGACCCTGGGGACGGGCGTCGGCGGGGCGCTCTGGACCGGCAGCCACCGCTATCGGGGTGCGTTCGGGGAGCACCCGGAGATCGGCCACGTGCCCGTGTTCGAGGACGGCCCTGCCTGCGCCTGCGGCCTGAGGGGCTGTCTGGAGCACGTCCTGTGCCGAGGCGGGCTGGCCTATCAGGCGGAGCAAGCCGGGTTCGGGCCGGAAATCGCGAGGTTTTTGTCCTCCGACCATCCCGGCGCCGAGCGGGTGCGGCAGGGGGTGTGGAGGGCCTTGGCGATCTTCGCCTACGCCTATCGGCCGGGCCGCGTCGTGTTCGGCGGAGGCGTCACCGACGACTTCGGGCATCTCCTGGTTCCGTTCGGCCAGGTCGGGCGGGAGAGGTTTCCGTTTCTAGTGCGCCCCCTGCAGGTGGAGCGCGCTCGGCTGGGCAACTGGGCCGGCGTGCACGGCGCGGCCCGCATCGCCAGGGAGGCCTTCGGGGAGGGCCGGCCGTGAGGGCCTTCCGCCTGAGCGCCCGCTCCGTGCTGGTGCGGAGCCTCGGCGATTGGGACCCCGCGGCCTTGGCCGAGGCCGTCCACCGAGCCGCCTGGCCCGAGCTCGAGGAGGCCGTGGCAGCCTACGAGAGCGTTGCCCTGTACTTTCGGACCGCGGCGCCGGGCCCGGCCGAGGTTCTGGCGCGCTTGGCGGGCTTGGAGGCGGGACCGGCAAGGATCGGGCGCGTCTGGGAGGTTCCGGTCTGTTACCAGCTCGGCCCCGACCTGGGGGAGGCCGCCGCGCGCCTCGGTCTCTCAGCCGAGGACGTGGTCCGCCTGCACGCCGGCCGGGAGTACCGCTGCCACGCGGTCGGCTTCAGCCCCGGGTTTCCGTACCTCGGCTATCTTCCCGAGGAGCTGTGCGGCCTGCCCAGGCTGGCGAGCCCTCGCCCGAGGGTGCCCGCGGGGTCCGTTGGCATCACGGGACGCCAGACTTGCGTCTATCCGTCCGATACCCCCGGAGGTTGGTGGCTGATCGGGAGAACGCCGCTGACCGTGGCGAGCCTCCGTGAGGGGCGGTTTCCCATCCGGCCCGGCGACCGCGTGCAGTTCCGTCCGATCGGGCAGGGAGACTTCGACCGCATGCTCGGGAGGCCGCTGTGGGACGAGTCGACCTGAACGTGGACATCGGCGAGGGGATGCCGTACGACGCCCCGCTGCTGCGGTTCGCAACCTCGGCGAACGTTGGGTGCGGCGCGCACGCCGGCTCGCCCCGGCTGACCCGCGAGGTGGTCCTCCTCTGCCGCGATCTCGGCGTCGTCGTGGGCGCGCACCCCGGCTATCCGGATCGGCACACGTTCGGCCGGACGCCTTGGCAGGACCCATGGCAGGCCTTCGACAGCCTGTTGGCCCAGACGGAGTTTCTCGCCGACCTCGGGGCCGCGTACCTCAAGCCGCACGGCGCGTTCTACAACCAGTCCGCCGAGGGCGGGCCTGCGGCGGGGGTGCTGGAGGAGCTGCTGCGGCGCTTCGGCCTCCCGTTGCTGGGTCTGCCGGGCGGCGAGCACGAGGGCGTGGCTCGGCGGGCGGGCGTCCGCTTCGCGAGGGAGGGTTTCGCCGACCGACGCCTGCTCCCGAATGGGATGTTGGCCCCCCGATCAGAGCCGGGCGCCGTTCTCACCGATCCCTCGGCCGTGTGCCGAAACGCGCTCGACCTGGCTCCGCAGGTGGACTCGATCTGTCTACACGGCGACACGCCCGACTGCGTTGGGCTTGCGGGCGCGGTGCGGCGAACCTTGGAGGACGCGGGCTTCGAGGTGGCGCCGTGGGCCTGAGGGTTCTCCGGGTGCAGGCCGGGGCCTCGCTGCAGGACTCGGGCAGACCGGGCTACCGGCGGTTCGGCGTCCCCCAAGGGGGAGCCTTCGACCTCGCCGCCCTGGAGTGGGGCAACGCGCTGTTGGGCAACCCGCCGGGTGCGCCCGCGCTCGAGCTGTTGCTGTTCGGGGGCCGGTTCCGGGCAGAGTCGGCGCTGAGGGTCGCCGTCGTCGGGGCACCCTGCGCCGTTCGGGTGGACGGAAGGGAGGCTCCATGGGGCCGACCGGTCGGTCTGCAACCCGGCTCGGAGCTGGAGATCGGCCTGGCGACGGAGGGCCTGCGGATCCTCCTGTGCGTCGAGGGAGGGTTCGAGGCCGATCGGATCCTCGGCTCGGTCTCCGGCCACGCGGTGGGCACCGGGGACATCCTCCGGATCGGTCGGGCCAGCGGAGAGCCGGCGCGCGCCGAGCCGCCCCAGTGGGACACGCGCCTGGAGGTCGCGGTCGACGCCGGGCCGGATGCCGTGCTTCTGCCTCCCGGACTCCTGGACGGCGCCTTCGAGGTCTCCCCTCAGTCGGGTCGGTCGGGCGTGCGCTTGGTCGGCGCCCCGCCGCTGGCCCTGCCGGAGCTTCCGAGCGAACCTTGCGACGTCGGCGTCGTGCAGGCCACTCCGAGTGGCGAGCTGGTGGTGATCGGTCCGGACGGACCCACCATCGGCGGCTATCCCAAGGTGGCCTGCGTGCCCGAGGGGGAGCTGTGGAAGGTGGCCCAGCTCCGACCGGGCGAGACGGTTCGGCTGAAGCCCAGAGAGGGTTGGGGATAGAATCCCCTGCGATGCCTGAGCGCGTTCGGATCGCCATTCTGCAGGCCGCCGACCGGCGGCTCGGGGCGGCCGTCGCCGCGGCATTCGCCACGAGCTTCCCCGAGCGGCCTCTCGAGGTGCGGCTCCACGACGCTGACGCCGAGTTCCTCGATCTGATCGAGCGCCTCTGGAGGGTGCTCCTGACCATCGAGAAGTCGCCGCACTCGGTCTGGACCTGCGCCAGCCCGGAGGAGGCCGCGCACGAAGCGCACGCCGTTCTCAACCTGCGGGATTGCGGCACGGGCTCCGAGGTGCCCATCCCGTCGCCCGACGAGTGGGTCGCGTGGCCCGCGGAAGGGGACCTGAGGTTCTGGCCCCATCAGATCTTGCGCTGGATCCGCGCGGACGAGCATCCCACGGAGCTTCTGCGGAGGCACTCCAAGACGCCGCTGCACGCTTGGATCGACGCGGTGGTGGCCCGGGCGTCCGCGCAGCGTTGAGCTTCCGTCCTGAAGGGCGTGGCCGGCTTCGGATAGGATGTCTCCGTGTCAGCACCAGAGGCCGGTCTCGTCGCCCGCATTCCCGCTCAGCCCCACCCCGTCCTGCCCGCCGACGGCCCGCTCGCCACGATCGGCAGCGTCCTTTCGAACCTCGCCTGGACTTGGATTCCCGAGTGCCGCCGGGCGGTCCGGGCCATCGATCCGGAGGCCGTAGACCGCGGGGAGAGCCCGATCCGTCTGCTGATGGACCCCGCCCGGGCCGCCAGGCTGGCCGAAGACGCGGTCTTCCTGCGCCTCGCTGCCGAGGGCGAGGCCGCCCTGCGTCGCTATCTGGAGGCTCCCGCCGGACCGCCCGACGGGTTCTCGACCGATCAGCCCGTCGCCTACTTCTGCGCCGAGTACGGCCTGCACGAGAGCTTCGCCCAGTACTGCGGAGGGCTGGGAATCCTCGCCGGCGACCATCTGCGCGAGGCGTCCGACATGGGCCTCCCGCTGGTGGGCGTCGGCATCTTCTACCGGCTGGGATTCTTCCGCCAGGACCTGGAGCCGGATGGGCGGCAGCAGCACGTCTACCCTCGCTTCGACCCGGTGGAGCACCCGCTTCGTCGCGTGCTGGATCCCTGCACGGGCGAGCCGTTGGTGGTGCGCGTGCCTTTCCCCGGCCGCGAGGTCGCCGCGGCGGTCTGGCGCGTCGCCGTGGGCAGGACGCCTCTGCTGCTGCTCGACACCGACCTGCCCGAGAACCGGCCGACCGATCGGCCGATCACGGCGCAGCTCTACATGCTCGGGAGGCGGATGCGCTTCTACCAAGAGTGCGTGCTGGGCATCGGCGGCGCCAAGGCGCTCTCGGCGCTCGGCATCGAGCCATCGGTGTTCCACATGAACGAGGGCCATTCCGCGCTGCTGCTGGTCGAGCGCATCGCCCGAAGGATGGCAGCGGGCGCCTCGTGGACGGAGGCCACGGAGGCCGTGCGCCGGGAGGCGGTGCTGACGATCCACACCCCGGTGCCGGCTGGGAACGAGCGGTTCGACGCCAAGCTCGCCACCGAGCTGCTCGCTCCGACGCTGGCTCCCGCTGGGATCGACCCCCGCCTCGTTCTGCGACTCGCACGGGATTCCGCCAACGACCGCAGGGTGTTCGACATGACCGCCTTCGCCCTGCGACTCTCCAAGGCCGCGAACGGGGTGAGCCTGCTGCACGGGAAGACCGCGGACGGCACCTGGCGCCCGGTCACGGGAAGACCGGTGGGCGCGGTCACGAACGGCGTCCATCCGCCCACGTGGCTCGGGGAGGAGCTGCGCCGGCTGTACGAGGAGCACGGATACCCCGTCGCCAGCCCCGACCGGCCGCCGCTGGTCGAGCGGGGTGACCGCCGCCCGGCCTGGGAGGGCCTGGCGGACCTCGAACCGAAAGCGCTTTGGGAAGCGCACCTGGCGCGGAAGCGGGAGCTGGCGGCCTTCGTGAACGACCGGCTGATCCGGCAGCACACGAAGTACGGCTGGAGCCCCGAGGAGCTGGAGGAGGTCGGGTCCCTACTGGACCCCGACGCGTTCTTGGTGGGCTTCGCGCGTCGGTTCACGCCGTACAAGCGGCCGTCTTTGCTCTGGTCCGACCCGCGCCGGTTGCGCCGGTTGCTCGAGCGGACCGACCGGCCCGTTCAGATCCTGTTTGCCGGCAAGGCCCATCCCGCCGACGGGGATGGCCAGCGGATGGTCGCGGAGGTCTATCGGCTCAGCCGCGAGCGGCGCTGGCGAGGGCGCGTGTTCTTCCTGGAGGAGTACGACATGGCCGTGGCCAAGCGCCTGGTGCAGGGCGTGGACCTCTGGATCAACAACCCGATCCGCCCGCTGGAGGCCAGCGGCACGAGCGGCATGAAGGCGGCGATCAACGGCGTGCCGAACGCGTCCGTTCTGGACGGGTGGTGGGACGAAGGCTACGAGGCGGACAACGGCTGGGCCGTCGGCGAGCGGGAAGCGCCAACGAGCCCGCGCAAGCGCGACCGTCACCATGCGGAGGCGCTGTACGAGGCCCTCGAGGCCGCAAGCGGGCTCTTCTGGGACCGCTCGAAGGACGGCCTGCCGCTCGGATGGGTGAGGCTGATGAAGCGGGCCATCGCGACCAGCGCCTGGGCGTTCTCGACGCGGAGGATGCTGGAGGACTACGCGGAGGCGATGTACCGCCGGTCGGACTAGCGCCTCCCTGAGCCGCCGTTCGTCGCTCGCCGCGCCGGGCGCCCTTCTCGGACGGTGCCCGGCGCGTCGAGAGGCGCACGCAGTTCGCCTCTGCGCGAGCAGTCTGGTTCGGGAGCCTGCGTGGCGGGCGCTCGCCCGGGGGGCGCGGGGCGACGGCTAGAGACCGAGCAGCTCCGCCGCCCGAGGCAGTCCGATCGAGGCCTTCTCGGCGATTACCAGGCAACCCTTGGGCGGGTGGGCCGGGGGCCTCGGATCGACCAGGACCAGCCGGGCATGCGGCGGGGCGAACTGGGTGAGCATCGCCGCGGGGTACACCTGCAGGGAGGTGCCTACGACGACGAGGGCGTCGCAACCCTCCACGGCCTCGATCGCCGCCTCCATCCGGGGCACCGGCTCCCCGAACCAGACGACGTTCGGACGGACCTGCGTGCCGTCCGGAGCGAGGTCGCCCAGCCTCATGTCGCCGGTCCAAGGGAAGACAAGGTCCGGGTCCTTGGAGCTCCTGCCCTCGAGGATGCTGCCGTGGAGGTGCAGGACGGACGTCGAGCCCGCCCGCTCGTGGAGGTCGTCGATGTTCTGGGTCACGACCCTCACGCTGTGCCGCGCCTCCCAGCGAGCGATCTCGCGGTGTCCCTCGTTCGGCTGGGCCTGCAGGACGGCCCTCCGCCTCTCGTTGTAGAAGCGGAGTACCAGCTCGGGGTTGCGGCGGAAGGCCTGAGGAGTGGCGACGTCCTCTACCCGGTGGTTCTCCCACAGGCCGTCGGAATCGCGGAACGTCTTGAGGCCGCTCTCCGCGCTGATGCCCGCGCCGGAGAGGACGGCGACCCTCATCCCCTGCCGATCCGCTGGGCGGCGCGCAGGCGGTTCACGGCGCGCTCCATCTCTTGCACGGCCTCGGCCGGCGTCACGCCGCTGACCTCGCCCCGGAGGGCCTTGCGGGCGTTCTCCAGCGCGCGCTGGGCGCGCTCCACGTCGATCTCTTGGGCCCGCTCGGCTGCGTCGGCCAGCACGACGACCCGGTCGCCCTGCACCTCGGCGAAGCCGCCGCTGACGGTCACGTAGTGGCGGTCGCCGCTCGGCGTCTCGTACTCCAGCAGGCCGGCCTTCAGCGCCGCGATCATCGGCATGTGCCCGGCCCAAACGCCGAAGTAGCCCTGGCGTCCGGGTGCCACGACGGAGACGACGTCCTCTTCGACCACGCTGTGGTCGGGGGCGACGATCGACAGGTGGAACGGCTTGCCCGCCATGGATGCCTCCTCAGACGGCCGCCTGGAGCTTCTTGGCCTTCTCCATCACGTCCTCGAGGCCGCCGCAGTAGAGGAACGCCTGCTCCGGGACGTCGTCCAGGTTGCCGTCGACGATCTCCTTGAAGGAGCGCACCGTCTCGTCGATGGTGACGTAGCGTCCAGGGTTGCCGGTGAACTGCTCGGCGACGAAGTTCGGCTGGCTGAGGAACCGCTCGATCTTGCGCGCCCGGCTGACCAGAAGCTTGTCGTCGTCGGACAGCTCGTCGATGCCGAGGATGGCGATGATGTCCTGCAGCTCGCGGTAACGCTGCAGCGTCTGCTGCACGCGCCGGGCGACGTCGTAGTGCTCCTCGCCGACGATCTTCGGGTCGAGGTTCTTGGAGGTGGAGGCCAAGGGGTCGACGGCGGGGTAGAGGCCCTTCGCCGCGATCGACCGCTCCAGATACACGTAGGCGTCCAGGTGTGAGAACGTGGTGGCCGGGGCCGGGTCGGTGGGGTCGTCCGCGGGCACGTACACGGCCTGCACGGAGGTCACAGACCCCTTGGTGGTCGAGGTGATGCGGTCCTGGAGCAGGCCCATCTCGGTGGCGAGCGTCGGCTGGTAGCCCACGGCGCTCGGCATTCGGCCCAGCAGCGCCGACACCTCGGAGCCGGCTTGGACGAACCGGAAGATGTTGTCGATGAAGATCAGGACGTCGCTGCCGACCTCGTCGCGGAAGTACTCGGCCATCGTGAGCGCCGTGAGGGCCACGCGCAGGCGCGCTCCGGGCGGCTCGTTCATCTGGCCGAACACCATGGCGGTCTTGTCGATGACGCGCTTCTCGGTGCCGTCGACGTCCTTGAACTTCGCCTCCTTCATCTCAAGCCAGAGGTCGTTGCCCTCGCGGGTGCGCTCTCCGACTCCGGCGAACACCGACACGCCCGAGGCCTCGACGGCGATGTTGCGGATGAGCTCCTGGATCAGAACCGTCTTGCCCAGGCCGGCGCCTCCGAAGAGGCCGATCTTGCCGCCCTTGTTGAACGGAACGAGCAGGTCGATGACCTTCAGTCCCGTCTGGAGGATCTCGACCTTGGTGCTCTGCTCGGTGAACGCAGGCGGCTGGCGGTGGATCGGGTGCCGCTCCTTGGCGTTCACCGGCCCGGCGTTGTCGATCGGCTCGCCGAGCAGGTTGAACACGCGGCCGAGCGTCTCCTCGCCGACGGGGACCGTGATCGGCCCGCCGGTGTCCACGGCCTTCATGCCCCGGACCAGGCCGTCGGTGGTGCTGAGGGCCACCGTGCGGACGACGTCGTCGCCCAGGTGCTGCGCGACCTCGCAGACCAGGTTGATGCCGCGCTCAGGGTCCTCGATCCGGATGGCGTTGTAGATCGCCGGAAGGGTGTCGGCGGAGAAGCGGCAGTCGACGACGGGTCCGAGAACTTGGATGACGGTGCCCTCTGCTGGCATGGCGTTCGGTGACTCCTTTTTGGCGCGACGGAGGGTTCCCCCTCCCGCGGGCGGCAGTATACCTACGACCCCTCGGCGGCCAAGGACGATGGCCCGTCCGGGACGTGTATACTGCGCGCAACCCGATCAGGAGGGACCGCCGAAACCGATGAAACGCTTCTTCCGATGGCTCAAGGCCCTGTTCAACCGCGGCATGGATCGCCTCGAGGACCCCGACATCATGCTCGACCAGGCCCGCCGCGAGATGCAGGAGAACCTCGCCGCGAACCGCGAGAAGGCGGTCCAGGCGATCACGCAGAAGAACCGCCTGCAGATCATGCTCGATGACGCCCGGAAGCGGAGCGCGGACCTGGAGGCCAAGGCGGCGATGGCCCTGAGGCAGGGCAACCGCGACCTCGCGCGCACGTTCGTCCGCGAGAAGGCGAACAACGACGCCGTCATCGCGTCGCTGGAGCAGAGCTACCAGCAGGCGGTGCAGACCGTCGAGGCCGTGAAGATCGCCATCAAGCGCCAAGAGGAGGAGGTCCGCAAGAAGACGGCCGAGGCGCTGGCGATGAAGGCCCAGTGGAAGCAGGCGCAGATCCAGAACAGCATCGCCAAGGCGCTGGACGGGCTCACCTTCGAATCGAGCTTCGGCAGCTTCGAGGCGGCCCAGGAGCGGATCCGCGAGGCCCAGAGCGAGGCGGCGGCTCGGCAGGAGATGCATGCGACCAGCCTGCAGGGCAAGGTGATGGCCATGGAGGACCAGGCCATGGACTACCAGGCGGAGGAGGAGCTTCAGAAGCTGGAGGAGCGCCTCGGCCTGCGGCAGCCCGCTCCCTCGGAGGCGGAGGTCCAGTCGGTGCAGCCCGTCGGCCCCGGCGCCCAGCCAACCGAGCTCCCGAAGGCGCCGGAAGTGCCGGCCAGCGAGGTGGACCAGCAGCTCGAGGAGCTGGAGAAGCGGCTGGGGGGCGAGAAGAAGGACAAGCCGGCGTTCTAGCGCGCGAAACGTTGCGTCCCGGCCTCCCGCCGTGGGTAGTCTCGCCGGCAACCCAACGGTGGGAGGATAGCGGATGAACCCTGTTCGTATTGGCATCATTGGTTGCGGGGGTCACGCCCGCTGGCACGTTTCCAACCTGTGCAAAGTCGCCGACGCGCGCGTGGCTGCGCTCGCCGACCCGAACCCGGCGCAGATCCAGCGCACCCAGGCGATGTTTCCGGCGCTGGCGAAGGTTCCCGTGTTCTCCGACTTCCACGCGATGCTCGCCCAGGCGGAGATGGACGCGGTGGTGATCTGCACGCCGCACACGCAGCACGTGGACCAGGTCATCGACGCGTTCGGGCGCGGACTGCACGTCCTCGTCGAGAAGCCGATGGTCACCAGCGTCCAAGACGCGCACCGGGTTCTGGACGCGCACCGCAAGGCGCCGGGCAAGGTGGGAGCGATCGGCTACCAGAGGCACACCCAGCCGGAGTTCATCCGCCTGAGGAGGGAGATCGCCTCGGGAGAGTGGGGGGCGGTCACGTACATGGCGGCCCTGCAGTGCCAGGAGTGGAAGCGCCTGACGAAGGGAACATGGAGGCAGGACCCGCAGCTTTCCGGCGGCGGGCAGCTGAACGACTCGGGAAGCCACCTGATCGACATCCTGCTGTGGGTGAGCGGGCTGCGCCCGGCCAGCGTCAGCGCGATCATCGACAACCTCGGCACGCCGGTGGACATCAACTCCAGCCTGAGCATCCGGTTTGCGGGAGGCGCGATGGCCTCGGTTTCGATCGTCGGCGACGCTCCCTGCTGGCACGAGGAGATCACCGTGTGGTGCGAGAGGGGGATGTTCCTGATTCGGAACGGCCACCTGTGCGTCGTGGAGGGGGACGGGACGAGGTCGGAGTTCCAGCGGATCTCGGGCGGCAGCGACCCGGATCGGAACTTCGTCGACGCGATCCTTGGCCGGGCGGAGGTTGCCGCGCCTCTGGAGTGCGGACTGCGGGTGATCGAGCTGACTGAGGCGGCCTGGGAGTCCGGCCGGAACCAGGGCCTTCCGGTCCGCGTTCACCACGAGGTTTGAGATCGGCCGGCCCAAGGCCGAGGGGGCCCGGCGGCACCGCCGCCGGGCCCCCTCTGTCGGGCTACTCCTTTTTCGCCGGCGGCGGAGCCACGCCCCACCACTTGCGGACGAACTCCAGGACGATCTCGATCTGCGACCGGTAGTCGATGTCTCCACCCAGTCCGTGTCCGCCCGTCGGGTCGACCACCAGCTCCACCAGCGGCCCCTTGCCCCACTTGAGCAGCTCGCGGTACACGGCCACGGTGTCCTGGAACAGCACGTTCAGGTCCTCCATGCCGTGGATCAGCAGCAGCGGCGAGCGCAGGTTCTTGGCCAGGTGCGTGAGGGAGAACTTGTCCAGATCCTCCGGCTTGCCGATGCGCGACTTGCCGATCACGCCTCCGGAGTACCAGTTGTTGTAATTCTGCCACTGCGTGGGGCCCGCGCCGGCGACGCCGAGCGTGAACACGTCCGGCGCCGTGTACAGGCACATCTGGGCCTGGAAGCCCCCGAACGACCATCCGCTCACGGCGGTTCTGGCGGGGTCGGTTCCCCAGGTCTGCTGGATGAAGCGCACCCCATCCACCAGATCCTCGACCTGCGGCTTGCCCGGCTGGCCGAAGTTGGCCTTGCCGAACACGTTGCCGTAGCCGCTCTGCCCGCGGGGATCGATCGTGGCGACCACCATCCCGAGCGTGTAGGCCATGTACACGTCGACGAGGCTGATCGCGCCGTCGTTCACCGACTTGCCGGTGGTGAGCGGGCCGCCGTACACGTTGATCCACAGAGGGCGCTTGTTCTCCTTGCGGTGGCCCGGCGGCAGGTAAATGTAGCCGTAGATGGTCTGCCCGTGCCGGTTCACGTAGCTGAACAGCTGGGGCTGGATCTTGTACACCTTCTCGAAGCCCGGACGGTGGCTGGAGGTCAGGGTCCTCTCCTTGCCGGGGCTCTTGGCGTCCACCAGGACCAGCTCCGGCCGGAAGGTCCAGCTGCGGTGCATGGCGGCGGCCCACCGCCCGTCGTGGGAGAACTCCGGGTTCTCGTACACGCCATCCTTGGACGTGAGGCGCCGCATCTGGCCGGAGGCCAGGTCGACGGCGTACAGATCCATCCGGGCCGGATGCTCCTTCTGGGCGTGGACGAACAGCGTCTTGCCGTCGGCGCTCACCTTGTCCGGATACAGCTCGAAGTCGCCCTTGGTCAGCTGGGTCGCGCCCTTGGTTTTGGGATCCAGCAGCCAGGCGTGCCGGAACCCGCTGAGGTCCATCAGCAGCAGGATTCTGGAGCCGTCCGGCAGGTAGCTCGGGTTGGCGAGCGTCGCCGTCGTGTGCTCGCCGTCCATGGTGGCCTTGTAGAGCGTCTCGAGCTTCTTGGAGGCGGGGTCGGCCTCGAACACCTCGAAGACCTTCTGGTCGCGCTTGTAGGTCGCGAAGACGAACTTCTTGGAGTCGGGGGACCAGGGCTTCTCGCCCACGATCTCGTAGACCAGCTCCTCGCCGCCGGGGAACTTCCAAACCTCCCAGGGCTTCCCGTCCGTCTTGGGGTCCTCGCCGGGTCCGCGGTCGACGTCGGCGCAGTAGACGGTGGTTTCATAGTTGAACGGGTCGTCCGCGACGTCCCGGTCCGTCTTCCTCGCCTGCGCGAAGCGGTCGCGGTAGACGATGTAGTCCACCTGCCGGCTGGGCCCCTTCGACTTGCTGGAGACGATCACCATGCGCGAACCGTCCGGTGACAGCCAATAGCGGTCGACGTCGCCTCCGTTGGGAAGGGGCGGGTTGAGCTGCTGCACGAACGTGTCCCCGAACGCGCGGCGGTAGATGCCCCCGCCCTCGCGGTAGAGGAACGCCTTGTCGTCGTCGACGAACTCGACCTGGGCCTCCTGCCCGCGGGTCTTCGTCAGCCGCTCCGGTTTGGCGTCCGGCGACTTCAGGTGGTAGATGTCGCCCTTGTACACGAACAGGATCTGGTTGGACTTCTTGCCCCAGGCGAACTCGGCGACGCCGGGGTAGGAGGGAAGGGGCTCCTTTCGCTTCTCGTCCTCCTCGCGCTTCTTGATGCGGTACTCCCGGTACTCCTCGTTCGACATCCGGAGGACCCTCTGCTCCTCCTCGGCCTCCTTCTTGTAGCGCTCGCGCGCCTTGGGGATCTCCCGGTCGAACGGCTCCAGGACGTCCATCGACGTCAGGCGCAGGCTCTTGCCGCCCTTGGTGTCGTAGATCCACAGGTCGTAGCCCTTGTCGTCGTAGGGGTTCCAGCGGTACGCCAGGAACCGGTCGTCGTGCGACCAGGCCAGGCTTTGGGCCGCCTTGCCCGTGTAGCCCTTGCGGGGGAAGATGTCGTCGAGTGTCAGCTGTTCCTGCGCCGTGGCGGCCGCGGCCAGCGCGAGGGCGCACAGCACCGGTGCGAGAGAGAGTCTGCGGATCGGCACGGCGGCAGGTTTACCCTAGGGAATGCGGCGGAAGCGTCTCGGCCACTCGTCCCGCCCCGTAGAAATACTGGAACACGATTCCCGAAAACGCCATCAAAATGGTCGTAGGCGCCCGGCTTGTCGCTCGGGGCGGGGGTGTTCATGCTCGGCAAACTGTTCGCGTTTCTCCTGCTGGCAGTCGGGGGCGGAGGCCCGCAGCTTCCCGAGGCTCCGGTCCGGCCCTCCGTTGGAACTCTGCCGATCCACCGCGGGCCGAAGAACGGCATCGTTCCCGGCTTCGTGTTGGTGAAGACGTCGCAGGGCACGGCGCGGTCGGTCGCAGCGCTGTCGCTGCAGCCCATCGTTCCGCCCGTCGCGCTCGTGCCGGGCGCCGCGCTGGTCTCGCGGATCGGAGAGACGGGGTGGACCCTGTGGCGGCTGCGACCCGGCCAGACGGTGGCCGAAGCGGTGCGCGAGGCCCGACGCAACCCTCTGGTGGCCTCCGCGCAGCCGCTCAACCGAATCTATCCGCTGTACGACGAACCCAACGACCCGGACGTGCAGGCCATCGAGGACTCGCCCGACCTGATCCTGGGCCTCGAGGGCGAGGAGGGCCAGTTCCGGAGACTCTGGCACCTGACGGACACGCTGGCCGAGGACGCCTGGGCCGACTTCCCGAACCAGTGGTTCACCGCCCTGACCAAGCCGACCGGCGGCCCTGTGATCGCGGTCATCGACACCGGCTGCGACATGAACCACCCGGACTTCCGCAACGCTGGAGGAATCTCCAGCGACGTGTCGCACGGGGGCCAACTGGACTGGAGCCGCTCGAAGCAGTTCCGGCTGGGTGCGGTCTACCCGTCCGGCTCGCCGGAGGACCGCCACGGCCACGGCACCCACGTGGCGGGGCTCGCCTTGGCGGCAGGGAACAACGGCGGCTTCGACGGACACGGGGTGATCGGCATCGGCTACAACGCCACGGGCATGATCCTCCGCGTGTTCGACGACGGAGGCACCGGAACCGACGCCGACGCCGCGGCGGCCATCTTCTACGCCGCCGACAACGGCGCGGACATCATCAACCTCAGTCTCGGCACGGAGAACTACTCGCAGATCTTCCAGGACGCCGTGACCTACGCCTTCCAGAAGGGCTGCCTGGTCGTGGCGGCCGGCAACGAGGACGGAGGCGGAGGCGGCGACCTCGGACCGATCTACCCTGCGGCCTGCAGCGGCGCGCTCGGGGTGTCGGCCAACGGCCCGGACTTCGTTCCCGCTGTGTCCACCTACAGCGGATTCGGCTACTACGTGGACGTGGCCGCTCCCGGGGGGGACGTTCTGATCGCTCCGGACCTGAGCTCGTTCAAGATCCAGTTCGTTTTCTCCACGGCCATGCGCACACCCGGAGCCCTCTGGAACCTGAGCCAGCAGGGCGTGCTCTACCCTCCGTACAACCTCAACTACGCCTACCTGGCCGGAACGAGCATGGCGACCCCCATCGTCGCGGGGGCGGCGGCGCTCTACCTGGACAAGTACGGCCTGCGCCGAGACTCGGGCTGGGCGAACGTGCGCGTGTACCGAGCGATCGAGCGATCCGCGATCGGCGTGATGGGCGCGCCCTACGGCGGCTGGGAGCCCTACCAGGGGTACGGCTCGCTCAACATCGCGGCTCTGCTGGACGACGCCGACTTCCGGAACGCGGAGACCGGGGCGATCGAGGGCATCGTCTACTACGGCGCGACCCCCGTGGCGAACGTGGCGGTCAAGGCTCGGTTGGCGGCCGGAGGGATCACCTACTCAACGACGACCCAGGCTGACGGCACCTACCGGTTCGAGGCCCTTCCGCCGGGGGTCTACAACGTTTCCGCCGCGCCGTTCGGAGCGGTCAAGTCGAAGCGCGCCGTGGTCCACGCCGGCTCGGACGCGCCCGGCGTCGACTTCTGGTGCGGGACGTTCACCTGGGACGACACCGATCCGACCATCGCGCGCTTCGAGCTCGCCGAGGACCCGCAGCCCGGCAGGCTGGTCGTCCGCCACTGGGCCTACGACACGGAGACTGGGATCGACCAGTTGACCGTGCGGATCGGCACCACGCCCGGAGGCGACGACGTGCTGGCCGACCGGGAAGTCGTGATCGACGGTCCGGAGTTCGAGCTGACCGGGTTCACCCTGCCCAATCAGACCTGCTACCTGAGGGCGACGTACTTGGCGGGTTCGGGCCGCTCCAGCTCGGTCACGCTGCCGATCCAGGCTGCGGCCGCCACCACCGTCTCGGGCTCCGTCACGCTCGGCGACTTCGTGGGCTCTCCGCTGGGCGTGCCCGTGGAGGTGCAGGTGAGGGCGCCCGGCGGCACAACGGCTCTGGAGACGCACACGGTGGCTCTCGGCTCCTCCGGCCAGTTCAGCTTCGTGACGACCCTGTCGGGCACCTACGACCTGGCGTTCAAGGCGAGCCATTGGCTGCGCCGGAAGGTGGCGGGCGTGGTCCTCAGCGGCTCGCCGATCGATGGCCTTGGGGTCGCGTTGATCAACGGCGACTGCAACGGCGACAACACGGTGAACCTGGCCGACCTGAACGCGGTGGCGCGAGCGTGGCGCTCGACGCCGGGGAGCCCGAACTGGGATCCGAACGCCGACCTGAACGGAGACGGCACGGTGAACCTGGCGGACCGCAACATCGTGGCTCGGAACTGGCGCCTCTCCGGCGCGCCGTGAGGAACCCGGCAGATTTGCCGGGCCCAGTTTCGGTAGGAAAGTGTTGGACAATGGAGGGCGGGGGATTTCCCCGCCCGCCGTTCTCCAATTTGCCATGATGACGAAAAGGAAACTCACTCTGGCGTCGCTCGCGGCGCTGTGTCTCGCCGCGCTGTCTTCGGCCCAGACGTTCACCAACGTGCCCGCGTTGCTGGAGCTGTCCGACCGCCTCCGGAGGCTGGAGCAGGGTCAGCGCCTCGCCGTCGGCCTGCTGGCGCCGAGCTTGGCCCAGCCCGCGCTCCGCACTCTGCCGGATGGGCGCCTGAGCCAGCGGTTCTGGAGGTTCCCGGGTTGGGACGGGATGTTCGTCACCTGCAACCTCAACTCCGCCCGGACCCTGAACGTGGACAAGATCTGGCCCGGCGGGTCGGCGGGCTTGGCGCTCTCGGGGAGCGGCGTCGAGCTGGGAATCTGGGACGGCGGCAGCGTGCGCACGACGCACCGGGAGTTCGGGGGGCGCGCAACGAACGTGGACGGCGTCGCCCACCAGGGACACGCCACCCACGTGGGCGGGACGATGGTGGCTGCCGGAGTGGACCCTTCGGCGAAGGGAATGGCCTTCGAGGCCAACCTGCTGAGCTTCGACTGGAATTCCGACTCGTCCGAGATGGCCACCAGGGCCGCCGCCGGACTGCGTGTGTCGAACCACTCCTACTCGGTCGTGTACGACAACGGGGCGAACTGGATCTACGGCTTCTACGACCCCGAGGCGCAGACTTGGGATCAGCTGGCTTTCGACGCCCCGTACTACGTGATCGTCAAGGCCGCGGGCAACGATCAGTCTAGGAACACCAAGGGCGGCTATGACACCATCCCCACGAGCGGCACGGCCAAGAACGTGCTCACGATCGGTGCGGTCAGCAGCATCTCCGGCGGCTACAGCGGTCCCTCGTCGGTCGTGATGAACAACTTCAGCAGCTGGGGTCCGACGGACGACGGCCGGATCAAGCCGGACCTCGTCGCTCCGGGCGTGAACGTGTATTCCACCTACAACAACCACGACAGCTCGTACGCCTTCGCGAGCGGCACCTCCATGGCTTCGCCCGCGGCGGCCGGGGTGGTCGGCCTGCTCGTGAGGCACCAGCGCAACCTGAACCAGGGCCAAGACCTGTGGAGCGCGACGATCAAGGCGCTCTTGATCGCCTCGGCGAACGAGGCCGGCCCGGCGGATGGTCCCGACTACAAATTCGGGTGGGGCCTGATCGACGCGAAGCGAGCGACGGATGTGCTGCTGGCGAACCTGCAGACTCCGGGAGTCGTCGTGGAGGACACCCTCGGCAACGGACAGACGAAGACGTACACCTACCAGTCGAGCGGAGCCCCCGTGCGCGTGGCGATCGCTTGGACCGACCGTCCGGGGACGGTCTCGAACTACGGAACGAACGACCCGACGGACCTCCGGCTGGTGAACGACCTGGATCTCCGGGTGTTCGTGAACGGCGTGGAGTGGCGACCGTGGGTGCTCAACCCGGCTTCGCCCAGCAGCGCCGCGACCAGGGGCGACAACTTCCGGGACAACGTCGAGAGGGTGGACATCCCCAACCCCGGAACGGCGACCGTCGAGGTGCGCGTGACGCACAAGGGGTCGCTGGTCGGCGGCTCGCAGGCGTTCGGTCTCGTGGTCGTGGGTCTCACGCCCGGCGCGGCCTCCAGCCTGCAGAGCCTGACGCTGAACCCGAACCAGGTGGTCTCCGGCGAGAGCTCGGTGGGCACGGTGACGCTCACGGCCCCCGCGCCCTCCGGAGGAGCGGTGGTCACTCTGACCAGCTCCAACCCGGCCGTCGCCTCGGTGCCGGCCTCGGTGACCGTCTCCGCCGGCGCCACCCAAGCCACGTTCGCCGTCTCGACGGGAGCGGTCTCCTCTCAGACCACCGTGACGATCCAGGGCTCCTACGGCGGAGGCACGGCCTCGGCGGATCTCACGGTCGTGCCGGAGCAGGCGCTGGCCGGCGTCGGCCAGCTGCAGGACTATGCGGGCGACCGGACGCAGGTGCCGATAACGCTCGAGATCCGCAACCCCGGCACCACCACGGTGGTCCAGTCGCTCACGATCCACCTGGACTCGTCGGGCGGGTTCCGGGTGAGGTCGAGCGTCGCCCCCGGCACCTACGACCTCGCGTTCAAGGGCGCAACGTGGCTGCGCAAGGTTCTGAAGAACGTGACGATCGCCGCGAACGGCGCCTCCGGACTGTCGTTCTCGCTGCTGAACGGCGACTGCAACGGGGACAACCTGATCAACCTGGCCGACCTGAACCTGATCGCCGCCGCATGGCGGTCTCAGCCCGGCTCCGCGAACTGGGACCCGCGGGCCGATCTGAACGGCGACCTTCGGGTGAACCTGACGGACCGCAACATCGTCGCCAAGAACTGGCGTCTGAGGGGGGATCCGTGAGAAACCGGTACCCAATGCCAGCTCCATCCGGCCGTTTCTGCGCTATCCTGAAAGAGTGCGGGGGCTTCGCGGTGCGGCGGGCTCTCATGGAGTGGGATCGATCATGCGAATGAGAGGAATCGCTGGCGGAATCGTGGCGGCGTTGGCCTTGGCCGGTCCGTTGGCCCATGCCGTCGGGGTGGAGTTCTTCTTCACCGACCCGGCCGACGCGACCAACACGCCCCTGAGCTATCTGCAGATCGGGGACGTCGGCACCGAGTTCACGCTCAGCGTCTGGTTCAAGACGGTCGGGGGATCGTGGGACCACCTCGGCGCGAACCTGTTTGTCGGCTTCGACCGAACCACCTCCGCCGGCCCGGGGGCGTCCCCGTCCGACGGGCTCCTCGGCTTGGCCGGCACGGCGACCACCTCGCACGCCAACGTCAACTCGCTCTACAGCCTGTTTCCTTCCAACACCGGCGTCCTGGGAGGCGGCACCGACCCGACGAGCGGTCCGGGTGAGCGGCCCTACGGCATCGAGTATCTGCTCGTTCTGAACAGCGGCGTCGACACGCCCACCCCCGCCGACACGCCCGTCCGTCTGCTCGACGTCAAGCTGAAGAACCTCGGGCTTCTGCCCGGCGAGTCCTACAGCGTGGTTCTGTATGACGCCGGCCGGGACATCGAGGGCACCACGTTCCTGTACAACCTGAACACCGACACCCTGCGGCCCGGAGGCTCGGCCACGCTCCAGGTGGAGGCGGTGCCGGAGCCCGCAACCTTGGCCGCGCTCGGCGTGGGGCTCGCGTTCTTGGCAAGGCGCAGGCGCAGCGGCCGCTGAGGCCGCCTCAGCCTTGGCCGTGTTCGGCCCTCAGCTCGGAGGGCAGCAGGCCCAGGTACTCCTTGATGGACTCGCGCAGACCCTGCGCCGTGCCGAAACCGCAGGCCGCGGCGATCGACTCGACTGGCTCGTCCGTGCTCGTGAGCTTTCGAACCGCCAGCTCCGTCCGGCACCGGTCCACGAACTCGTGGAACCCGTAGCCGACGAGCGACTTGAAGACGCGCGAGAAGTGGAACGGGGAGTAGCCCACGAAGTCCGCGCCGTCCTTGAGCGGCCACAGGTGCTCCGGATGCTCCTTGACGCGGTCGATCAGGGCGACGAGCACCGGCGGCAGGTCGGCGGGGAGCGGGGTCAGACCCACGGCGTCCTCGCTCTTGACGCACTCGGCCACCCCGCAGTGCGCGTAGGAGAGGAGAACGGGGAGAACCCAGTCCGCGCCGCGCCGGGCGTCGGCGGCCAGCCGATCCAGTTGGGCCTCCTGCACGTGGCGGAACGGGGTGGAGAACACCCCCTGCAGAACCTGGCCCGTCCTGCTGGAGCGTCGCTCGCGCAGAACCCACCGGTGCAGGGCGGCGGCGGACTCTCCGTGCCACATCATCACGTAGATCTTGTGCTCTCCCCGGGCGAGGCTGACCGAGACCGGAGCCGGACCGGAGACGAACCCGACGCTTTCGGGAGCGAGCACGGACCACTTGCCCGTGGCGCCGCGACGGACCAGGATGGTGCCGTGGCACACCCACAGCAGGCAGTGCGTGTCCGCAGGCAACTCCAGCCGGACCAGGGTGGCCTGCTGCACGGCCCCCGTTCTCAGCTCGAACAGCTCCTGCTCCGTGTGGTAGAGCTCGGTGCCGCTGAGCGGGCAGTCTTGGCCGAACCTCATCGTCTCGCTCGTCTCCCTTCCGACTTCGTCCCCGCTCCACTTTGATTATGCTGCCTGTGGAGCAAGAAGCCAAGCTTTCGGGACGCTCTTCGTACCGAATGAGACGGATGCCACCCAACTCCGTCGGCGAGGGCCGAGAGGGATCGGGTATCACGGCCCCGTATGTCCAGGCAATTGAACGTCGCGGTGTTGGGTGCGACCGGCGCCGTGGGCGGCGAGTTCCTCAAGCTCTTCGAGTCGCGGTCGTTTCCGGTGGGCAAGCTCCGGCTGTTGGCGAGCGAGCGCTCCGCGGGCAGACGCTTGCCGTTCCGTGGCGAGGAGGTTGAGGTCGAGGCCGTTCGCCCGGAGTCGTTCAAGGGGATCGACGTCGCTTTCTTCAGCGCGGGCGCGTCGCGGAGCCGCGAGTTCGCCCCCCACGCCGTGGCGGCCGGGGCCACGGTCGTCGACAACTCCAGCGCGTTCCGCATGGATCCGGACGTGCCGCTGGTGGTGCCGGAGATCAACTTCGACGCCATCCCGGAGGGTTGCCGCCTGATCGCGAACCCCAACTGCAGCGCGATCATCCTGCTGATGGCCGTCCACCCGCTGACCAAGCTCGGGCGGGTCGAGCGGCTGGTCGTCAGCACGTACCAGAGCGCGAGCGGCGCGGGAGCCGCGGCCATGCGCGAGCTGGAGGAGCAGACCCGCGACGTCCTGGAAGGCCGGGAGCCCAGGCCGCAGGTGCTCCCGCACGTCTACGCTTTCAACCTGTTCAGCCACAACACTCCGATCAACGAGCACGGCTACAACGACGAGGAGTGGAAGGTCATCCACGAGAGCCGCAAGATCCTCGGGATGCTGGACCTCCGGATCAACGTCACCTGCGTTCGCGTTCCCGTGCTGAGGGCCCATAGCGAGTCGGTGACCGTGGAGTTCGTGGGGGAGGCGCCGAGCGAGGAGGCCGTGCGGGAAGCGATCCGCCGGGCCGAGGGAGTCCGGCTGGTGGACGATCGCGAGCACAACGTGTTCCCCATGCCGCTGGCCGCCTCTGGAATCGCGGAGGTGCTGGTCGGGCGGATTCGCCGGGACATCAGCCATCCGTCCGCAGTCTCGCTGTTCGTCGCGGGCGACCAGTTGCTGAAGGGTGCCGCGCTGAACGCGGTGCAGATCGCGGAGAGGCTGTTGGCCGCCGGCCGCCTGTGAGCCGGTCCGTTGCGGCCACCCGGCAATTTTGCTGGGCCGATCTGCCGGAATCTCGCCCGGGAACTTGGACAAATCCCGAAGGCGTGATACAGTATGGTTATGGTGTTCCAGCATTCGATCCCGTTTGCGGCGCCATCCCAGCTCCGGCTGGAGCTGGTGCCGGCCCCCGAGGTGGGCTGGGCCTGGCTCACGGTCGTGGACCAGTTCCACCACCCCATGGGCAACCTGTGTCATCTTTCTGTGAACGTCAACGAGCTGCTGGCGCTCGTGCATGGTCGCCGGCACATCGTGGATGCGTCTGGGGAGAAGGCCGCGTGCTGCCTGAAGGTCCCGAACACGCCGCACCCTGTCGACGTGGAAGTCACCTATGAGGACTTCGAGCGCCACCGGATGGTGCACACCTCGGTGACCTTCGACGACCTGAGAGACCTCGTGTACGAGGTGGCGCAGGCCGAGGGCCTGTCGGTCGCCTGATCTGCGAGGCGCGATCGGCTCCCGGCTCCCGATGGGGGCCGGGAGCCTCTGTGTTTCAGGGCGCTACTTCTTCGCCCCGTCGGTGATCCACCGCTCTATCGTGGCGATCTCCTCGGGCGTCAGCGGAGGCCCGGCCGGGGGCATGCGGCGGACGCCCTCCCCCTTCACGGCGCGCACGAGCAGGCTTCCAGGCCCGTCGCCGGGGTTCACCGCCGGGCCCGAGCGGCCGCCGGCCATCAGACTGTCGTAGGAGCGGAAGTCAAAGCCCTTTTTGCCTCCCGCGGCGTGGCACCCGATGCAGCGCCGCTCGAGAATCTCCGCGACGGGGGCGAAGGCGCCGGACTGGGCCGGAGCCGCCGGCTGGGTCTTCTCGCCGCCGGAACAGCCGACCACGACCAAGAGCGAGAGGAGTGCGACGGGAAAGGCGAGTCTCATCTCGGAAGAGTATGGCCCAGCCGGCGGCCGGTCACAGGCTCCTGGCCCCGAGCGAGACCAGGGCGTCGAAATCCGGGGCCTCGGGCGGCACGCGAACCGGCTTGCCGGCCCGCAGCGCGGCCTTGGCGATTCCCTCCATGGTTCCGCCGGGAGCCAGGTGCGCGAAGTCCACGCGCGTCGCCAAGGCTGCCACCAGCCGGTCCCGCACTTGGTTGCTGACGCCCACGAAGCCCGCCCTGGGCTTGACCGGCGAGACCACCAGGTCGGTCTGGGGGTCGAACTTGTACCTCCACAGGCGCGCCCCGGCGAACGGCTCCTGATCCAGATCGTCGCCCAGCGCTCGGAAGAGGCCGCGGTCGAGCACCAGGATCCTCGGCGCGCCCCACCGCAGGGGGACGATCGCGGCGCGCTGGTACTCCGGTCGGTCGTGGCCGGAGACGACCACCTCCGAGGCCAGAACGCCCTCCTGCGTCAGGGCCTCGATGCGGTCGAGCGTGCGGGGGCCTCCGCCCCGCGAGGCCATCACGGCGAACGTCGGCACCGAGAGCAGTCTGGTGTTGCCGTAGAGGAACAGCGCGCCCGGGGGATCGGGGTCGAAGGCCTCCACCACC
>CALGMO010000125.1 GCA_937961665.1 uncultured Fimbriimonadaceae bacterium | reverse complement strand
CCAAGACCCCGAGCGCCGCGCGCGCAACTCCGCGGCGTACTCCGCAGGCAGCCTGCTTCCCAACCTGTTCCTGATTTTCGTTTTCCCCCGCCTGCCGCAGGTCAGCACCTTCCACCCGGAGGTGATCGGCAAGCAGGGCGGATTCGATCCGATCTACTGGCGAACGATCCTGATGGTGTTCGCCTGCTTGATGGTCGCGGCGATCTGGGCCTATCGGCAGCGCGTCCGCGCCATTCTTCTGGAAGAGCGACTGGAGCAACTCGATGCAGAACTGGATTCTCGCCAGCGTCACTCCGCTGATCGTGTGGTGCGTGCTGTTCGTCTACCTGAGCCAGACGAATCGCCGGGTCGCTGAGGCCGAGCGCAGGCTCCGCGAGCTGGAGTCCTCCACCAGGGAGCCCTGAGGTGGCGGAGCAGGGCCTGACCCGTTCCGACTTCCTCCGCGCGGTCGCCGCCGGGGCCGCGTCTCTGGCGCTGGCGCGGCGGGGGCTGGCCCAGTCGGCGGAGGCCCCCAAGCCGGAGCTCACGCCCGAGGACCTGAAGGCGTTCCTCAAGCTCGCCGACCTCCGGATGAGCGACGCCGAGATCCAAGAGGTCCTGCGGGCCGGAGTCGCCGAGGGAGTGTCCGAGTACGCGGGCCTGCGCAAGGCCGCCGACTCCTACGATCTGGTGCCGCGGAGCGTCTTCCGCCCGGTGGGAGCGGAGCGGCTCAAGCCCGGACGGATCACGGTCCGCACCCGCCCGGTCCGTCTGCGCCGGCCCTCCGACGAGGAGGACCTCGCGTTCCTCAGCCTGACCGAGCTGGCGCACCTCCTGAGGACCCGGCAGGTCACCAGCGTCGAGCTGACCGAGCTGGCCATCGCCCGGCTCCGCCGCTACGGGCCGAAGCTCCGCTGCCTCGTGACCCTGATGGAGGAGCGGGCGATGCGCATGGCCCGCCGGGCGGACGAGGAGATCCGCGCCGGCCGCCTCCGCGGACCCCTGCACGGCATTCCGACCGGCGTCAAGGACCTGTTCGCCACCAAGGGCTACCCCACGCAGTGGGGCACCGAGGCGTTCCGCGGACAGACGCTGGATTACGACGCCGCGGTGGTGGAGAAGCTGGACGAGGCGGGCGCGGTCATCGTGGCCAAGCTCAGCCTGGGGGCCTTGGCGATGGACAACAAGTGGTTCGGCGGCGAGACCCTGAACCCGTGGAACCCGAAGGAGGGCTCGAGCGGCTCCAGCGCCGGGTCCGCCGCCGCGGTGGCCGCCGGCCTGCTGCCGTTCGCGATCGGCACCGAGACGAGCGGGAGCATCGTCAGCCCATCGCTCCGCTGCCGAGTCTCCGGGCTCCGCAGCACGTTCGGAACCGTCAGCCGGCACGGCGCGATGACGCTGTCGTGGTCGATGGACAAGATCGGGCCGATCTGCCGGACGATCGAGGACGCCGCGGTGGTGCTCGCCGCGCTGATGGGCCCGGATCCCCGCGACCTGGGCACCGTGTCCCGTCCGTTCCGCTACGCTCCGGCGGAGACGCTCGACGGCTGGACCATCGGGGTGGTCGGCAGGCCGGAGCGCGCGGCGCTGGACCTGCTGGAGAAGGCGGGCGCCAAGCTGCGGGAGGCCGCGCTTCCCGAACCGCCACCGGGCCTGGGCAACATCATCGGAGTCGAGTCGGCGGCGATGTTCGACGAGATCACCCGCAACGGCCGCGTGAACCTCGTGGAGAACGAGTGGCCGCTCTACTTCCGCGCGGCGCGCTTCGTGCCGGCGGTGGAGTACGCCCAAGCCGAGCGCGCCAGGGCCAGGCTCTGCGCGCAGTGGGACGAGGCGATGGCCCCGTTCGACTGCCTCGTGCTGGCCGACGCTGGCGGATCCGCGATCTATCCGGCCAACCTGTGCGGGCTGCCGCAGGCGATCGTTCCGTTCGGGACGCACCCGGACGGCAAGAGCCGGTCCGTGTCGTTCCTCGCACGCCCCTATCAGGAGTCCAAGGCCGTCGCGGCGGCCGACGTCGTCCAGCGCGCCACCGACCACCATCGCCGCCGACCGGATCTCCGCCCGTTCGTCTGACGGCCGGAAGGGGTACGATCCCTCTGCCGCATGAAGGGGTCGCTGCCGGTCGTCGTGATCGTGGGACGCCCGAACGTCGGAAAGAGCACGCTCTTCAACCGCATCGTTCGGAAGCGCGTCGCCGTGGTGGAGGACACGCCCGGCGTGACCAGGGACCGGCTCTACGCCGAGGCCGAGTGGCGCGGCAAGCGGTTCACCATCGTCGACACGGGCGGCATCCTGTTCCAAGACGACGACCCGCTGATCGAGCAGATCCGAGTGCAGGCCGAAATCGCCCTGGCCGAGGCGGACCTCGTGCTGTTCCTCACCGACGCCGTCTCGGGCCTGAACCCCGCCGACCGCGACCTGGCGGAGCGTCTCAGGGGCTTGGACAAGCCGATCCTCCTGCTGGCCAACAAGAGCGACCATCCCAACCACGACGCGCTGGCCAGCGAGTTCTACGCGCTGGGCATCGGCCGGGAGGTCCGACCCGTGTCCGGGTTGCACGGCCGCAACGTGGCCGACCTCCTCGACGACATCGTCGCGCTTCTGCCGGAGGCGCCCCCTGCGGACGAGCAGCAGGAGGAGATCCGCCTCGCGATCGTCGGCAGGCCCAACGTCGGCAAGTCCTCGCTCCTCAACGCCTTCACCGGCGAGAGGCGCGCCATCGTCTCGGACCTGCCGGGCACCACGCGCGACGCCATCGACACGCTGCTCGAATACAAGGGCGAGCGGTTCCGCCTGATCGACACCGCCGGCCTGCGGCGCAAGGGCAAGATCCAGGGCTCGGTGGAGTACTACATGGCCAACCGCGCCACGCACGCCATCGAGCGCTGCGACTGCGCTCTGGTGGTCGTCGACGGATCGGAGGGCCTGACCGACGGCGACAAGCGCATCGCCAAGATGGCGCACGACGCCGGCCGGGCCGTGGTCGTCGCCATCAACAAGTGGGACGTCAAGGAGCCGCCGGACGGCCAGCCCCGACGCAAGAGCCCGCTGAAGAAGGACTTTCTGAAGATCCTCTCCAACGAGCTTCCTGAGCTGCACTACGCCCAGGCCTGCTTCACCAGCGCGATCGAGTCCGCGGGCCTCGAACCGGTGCTCGACACGGTCTTGTCCGCTCTGGAGAGCTACAGCTTCCGCATCTCCACGGGGCGCATCAACCGCCTGATCCAAGACGCCGTGTACGAGCGGCCCTACACGACCAAGGGCAAGGCCCTGAAGATCTACTACTGCACGCAGGTCTCCACCCGGCCACCGACCTTCGCGCTGTTCGTGAACGACCCCGACCTCCTGCACTTCTCCTACCGGCGATACCTGGAGAACCGGCTCCGCGCCGAGTTCCCGCTGCCGGGCACGCCGATCCGCTTCATCGTGAAGTCCAGCCACAAGCCGAAGGACCCGACCGAGCAGCCGCAGACCAAGAGGCGCAAGAAGGGCCCATGATCCTGCTGGCGTTCGACAAGTTCAAAGGAACGCTGGACGCTCCGACGGTCTGCTCCGCCGCAGCGAGGGGTCTCCAGAAGGCGGGCGTGCCGAGCGGCTCGCTCGACCTGTGTCCGCTGTCCGACGGCGGTGACGGCTTCTTGGACTGCCTGGAAAGCCCACCGCTCCGAACCCGGGCCTGGCACCCGGGGGCGACCGGACCCGACTTCGTGCCGCGCCGGGTGCCCTTTCTGTGCGACGGAGAGGGCGGAGCCATCGTTGAGTCCGCCAAGGTCTGCGGCCTGTCCCTCCTCGCCCCGGACAGGAGAGACCCGCTGCGGACCACCTCCTACGGCTTGGGCGAGGTGCTCCGCTTCCTGCGCGACGAGGGCTTCCGGAGGGCGATCGTCGGCCTGGGCGGCACCGCCACCTGCGACGGCGGCGTCGGGATGCTCGCCGCGCTGGGATGGCGCTTCCTGGACGCGGAGGGCCGGCCCGTGCATCCCACCGGCGGTTGCCTGCGTGAGATCCGCTCCGTCGAGCCCGGACCGCCGCTCGGAATGGAGCTGATCGCCGCCACGGACGTCTGGAACCCGCTGTACGGGCCGAACGGCGCCGCGCACGTGTTCGCACCCCAGAAGGGTGCGGACCCCGAGGGAGTGCGTCTGCTCGACCGCGGCCTTCGCAACCTCGCCCGACTGCTGGCCGAGCGCGCGCCCCACGACCACAGCGGCACCCCGGGGGCCGGGGCGGCAGGCGGCCTGGGCTACGCCATCCTGCAGGCGCTCGGAGGACGGGTAGAGTCCGGAGCGCTGCTGGCCCTCCGGGCCGTGGGCTTCCGAGAGCGGCTGGCCCTCGCCTCGCTCTGCTTCACGGGCGAGGGCAGAACCGACCGCCAGACCCTGCAGGGCAAGCTCCCGTTCGAGGTGCTGCAAGCCTGCCGAGCCGCCGGCGTGCCCTGCCTGCTGCTCTCCGGCGCCTTGGAGATCGACCCGGTGGAGGCCGGCTTCGCCGACGGCCGCGCGGCGGCCGCGCCCGGCTCGCTCGCCACCGAGGAGGACATCGCACAGGCCGCCGCGGACCTGCTGGGCCGGTCGGGCCGCTGACCCGGCGATCCCCGCCCTCGGACCTGCCAAACTGGGGGCATGAGCCAAGCACCGAACAAGCGCGAGCTGATGCTCAGCCTGCTGCAGCCTGGGTTCGTGCCACCCTACGTCCCGGCCGCGTTCTTCCTGCACTTCCCGCCCGCCTACCACCGTGGCCGGGCCGCCGTGGAGAAGCACCTCGAGTTCTTCCGGACCACGGGCATGGACCTGCTGAAGATCCAGTTCGAGATGCCTTGGCCCGACCTCGGGATCACCGAGGCCCGTCAGTGGGCCGATGTGCCGAAGCTCGGCATGGACTTCTACGGCCCGATGCTCGAGGTCGTGGAGGGTCTGGTGCGCGAGGCCGGCAGCGAGGCCGTCGTCGTGCTGACGCTCTACTCGCCGTACATGATCGCGGCGCACCTGGTGCGCGACGGGCGGCTGGATGCCGACCTCCAAGAGGCCCCCGAAGCCGTCGCGGCCGGCCTGGATCGGATCGCCGACGACGTGCTCGAGTTCGTCCGCGCCTGCAAGGAGGCCGGACTCGACGGCTTCTACCACTCCACCCAAGGCGGCGAGGAGCGCCGCTTCCCGGACCGACGGTTCTTCGACGAGGCGATCCGTCCTTCCGACCTCAAGGTGATGCGGGAGATCGACGCGCTGTTCCCGTTCAACATCCTGCACGTGTGCGACTACCACCGGACGAAGGTCGGTGGCTACGCGAGCATGGAGCCGTTCCTCGGGTACCCCGGCCGGGTGCTGAGCTGCAGCCCGCACATCGGCGGCCGCGAGGTCCCGTTGGAGGAGCTCCACCGCCAGTTCGGCAGGCCGGTGCTGGGCGGGATGGACCGCCTCGGCGTGATCGCCACGGGAACCGAGGAGGAGGTCCGCAGGGAGGCGCGCCGCGTGCTGGAGGGCGCGTTCCCCGGCATGATCCTGGGCGCGGACTGCACCGTCCCGGCGGACACCCCATGGTCCAACCTGGCCGCCGCGATCGACGAGGCGCACCGAACGACCTTCTGAGGTTCCATGGAGACCATCCTGATTCCCGGCACGGACCTTCGAGTCTCGCGCTTCGCGTTCGGCACGGCGGATTGCGGCACGAAGATTCCGTCGGACCAAGCCCTCCGCGTCTTCGAAATCTACAGGAACGCCGGCGGAAACTTCGTCGATACGGCGCACTGCTACTCCGCCTGGGTGCCCGGTGGCCTGGGCGTGAGCGAGCGCTGGGTCGCCGAGGCGGTGAGGCGCTTCGGCCGCCAGGGCCTCGCGATCGCCACCAAGGGCGGGCACTGCGCCTTCGACGGCTACCCGCGGCCCGACGCTTTCCTCGCCCCGGAGGTCGTCGAGAGGGACCTGACCGAGAGCCTCGAGCGGCTCGGCATGGACCGCGTCGATCTGTACTACCTGCACCGCGACGACCCGCGCGTGCCGGTGGACGAGATCGTGGACGCCTGCAACCGCCTGGCCGACAGCGGCCGCGTCCGGCACCTCGGAGCGAGCAACTGGTCCGCCGAGCGGCTGCTCGCCGCCAACCGCTGCGCGGGGAGCAAGGGACTCCGACCGTTCGCGATCCTCCAGAACCACTGGAGCCTGCTGCAGCCGAGCTGGACCTCGCTGGATGCGCCGGGCGACGTGCGGTACGTGCTGGATGAGGAGCGCCAGCGCCTCGCCGAGGCCGGCATTCCGGTCGCTGCGTGGGCCCCGGTCAGGGGCGTGGCCGAACTCGAGCGAGGGGCCTCGGGCTCCTACGACACCGAGCGCAACCGCCGCCGTCTCGAGGCGGCCCGCCGGGTGGCCACCGAAGTCGGCGCGACGACCGCCCAAGTCGCCCTGGCCTACCTCCTGAGCCAGCGACCCACGGCGATCCCGATCCTCGGCACCGGGAACGAGGCGCACCTGCGCGAGGCCCTCGCCACGGAGAGCCTGCGCCTCACGGCGGAGCAGCTGGAAGCCCTGGAGAACGCCTAGCCGCGACCCAGGATCTTCTCGATCTCGGCCATCTGCGCGGGAGTGAGCGGGCCGAAGCGCATGGCCTCGGCGTTCTCCTGCGCCTGCCGCACGGTGCGGATGCCGGGGATCGGGAGCGTCTGCGGGCTCCTCGCCCAGATCCACGCCAGCGCGCCCTGCGCCACCGTTCGGCCGCCGCTGGTCAGCACCTCGCGGATCGCCTCCCGCTTGGCGATGTATTCAGGGTTCGGCTTTCCTCCTAGAAAGATCCGCATCCATTCGGGAGCCTTCTCGCCGCGCACGTCGTCGGCGCCGACCTTGGTGTCGGGGCCGTACTTGCCCGTCAGCAAGCCCATGGCCAGAGGTCCGCGGTTGATGCCCGTCAGGCGGTGCTTCTCGCATACCGCGATCACCGACGGGTTGTCGTCCAGAACGTTCAGGTGGAACTGGATCGCGGCGCAGTGCTCGCCCTGGGCGAACAGCTCCGCGCGCTCCGCCGAGTCCGTGCTCCAACCGTAGGTCCGGATCTTGCCCTCGCGGACCAGCTCCTCCAGGGTCTCGCGGACCTCAGGCGCCTTCTCCAGCGGGTACCCGCCGTCGTGGAACTGGAAGAGGTCGATCGCGTCGGTCCCCAGGCGCCGGAGCGAGTCCTCGCAAGCCTTCCGGATGCCGGCCGGCGTGGCGTCGGATCCGGTCACCTGGCGCGTCGCCTCGTCGAACACCGCGTTGAACTTCGTGGCCACCACGACCTTGTCCCACCGACCTTTGAGCGCGCGGCCCAGCACCCGCTCGCTGTGCCCGCAGCCGTACACGTTGGCGGTGTCGAAGAAGTCGATTCCCAGGTCGAGGGCGGCGTGGATAGCGCGGATCGACTCCTCGTCGTCCACCTGCCCCCAGCCGAGCGGCGTCTCGCCGGCCCAGAACGGGCCGCCGATCGCCCAGCATCCGAAGCCCATCGGGCTCACCATCCGTCCGGTTCGTCCCAGCTGCCGCTTCTCCATCGAATCTCCTCCGTTTCGACTCTACCTTCGCGAAGAGCCGGTTCCAGAATCGCGATTCACATAACAGTCTTGTTATACTGTTCGATCAAGGAGCATCATCCATGGCCCTCAGACAACTCTTCCTGTTCGGCTCGGCGCCGCTGCTGCTGGCGTTCGGGTTCGGCCTGTCCCAGCGCCGCCCCGCCCCCGCCAACCTCGCGGCCTCGGCGGAGCCGGCCACCAGCTACGTCTCGCCCCACGAGAAGCTCTCCGCCGTGAACGACGGCTACGAGCCCCGAGGATCGTGGGACCGCGGCCCCGCGGCCTATGGAAACTGGCCCCGAACCGGCACCCAGTGGGTGGAGTACCGGTGGCCCAAGCCGATCTCCACGAACCGCATCGAGGTGTATTGGTTCGACGACCGCGGAGGCGTGCGCCTGCCCTCCTCCTGCCGGCTGCTGGCGTGGATTGATGGGGATTGGCGGCCCGTGCCGGGGGCCGAGTCCGTGGGCGTGCTCGGCGACCGATTCAACGTCGTGGAGTTCCCCGAGGTCCGGACGGAACGCCTCCGTTTGGAGTTCCGTTCCTCTGGCCAGGCGTCGACCGGCATCTTGGAGTGGCGCGTGCTGGACTCCGGCAACTCCCCCAACTTCGCACCGAAGGTGGAGGCCGGCCCCGAGCGCACCGTGGTGCTCGGCGGGCGCACCTACCTCACGCCCAAGGTGCTGGACGACGGCAAGCCGGAGGGCCGCCTTTCGGTCCGCTGGGAGCAGGCCTCCGGGCCGGGCAGGGCGACGTTCGCCTCGGAGACCAAGGCGGACACATCGGCCGTGTTCGACCGACCGGGGACGTTCCTCCTCCGTCTGACGGCCGACGACGGCGAGGAGCGAGCCGCGGACACGGTGCGGGTCCACGTTGTCCCGGCGCCCGCCGGCCCTTGGCTGGAGCGCCCGGGCGCGGCCCGCTGGTCCGTGGGCGGTCCCTTCTGGGGGCCGCGCTTCCGCGCGATCCTCACGCGCTGGCTGCCGTACCTGATCGAGAAGTACAACGACCCGAAGCTGCCCGAGGGCGGCATCCGGAACTTCGAGGAGGTCGGCAAGAAGCTGCGTGGCCAGCCGCACCAGCCCCACATGGGTCCGCCGTTCGCCGACGCGTTCATCTACGACGCCTTGGAGTCGCTGTGCCTGGCTCTGCTGCTGGATCCGGAGGGAGACCCGGAGATCCAGTCCGCCCAGAGGCTGTTCCGCCGAACCATCGAGGATTGGATTCCGAAGATCCTCTCGGCCCAGAGCCCGGACGGGTACATCCAGAACTTCGAGACGAACTCCGGCTCGCCGCGCTGGTCGAACGTGCACAACCATGAGGCGTTCAACCTGGGGCACCTCATCGAGGCCGCCCTGGCGCACTTCGAGGCCACCGGCCGCAAGGATCGGAGGCTGCTGGACGCGGCCATCCGCGCGGCCGACTGCTGGGACCGCAACCTCGGGCCCTCGCCGAAGCGCCACTTCCACGTGGAGCACCAGGGCCTCGAGCAGGCTCTGATCCGGCTCGGCCGGCTCGTCGACGAGCTGCAAGGGCCCGGCCAAGGGCGCCGGTATCGGCTGCTGGCGCTCTACTTCCTTGGCGAGAGGGGCGGCGGAGGCGAGTACGACCAGAGCCACCTGCCGGTTCGCAGGCAGTACGAGGCGGTCGGACACGCCGTTCGGGCGGTCTACCAGTACCAGGGAATGGTGGAGGCGTTCCAAGAGGCCCGGGACGTCGATCTGCTCAGCGCCGCGCTCTCGCTGGAGGACAGCATCGTCCACCGCAAGTACTACCTGACCGGCGGGATCGGCAGCGGCGAGACCTCCGAGGGATTCGGCGCCGACTATTCCCTGCCGAACAACTCCTACTGCGAGTCGTGCGCCGGCTGCGGGCAGCTGTTCTTCGAGAACGCCCTCCTGCGCACCACCCGGGAGGCGAGGCACGCCGACCGGTACGAGGAGACCCTGATGAACAACGTGCTCGGGGCGATCGACTTGGCCGGCGAGAACTACACCTACACCAACGCGCTCGACTCCAGCCACGCCCGCTACAAGTGGCACGCCTGTCCCTGCTGCGTCGGCAACGTCCCGCGCACCCTGCTCCAGCTCCCGCAATGGGCCTACTCCAAGGCGCCGGACGGGCTGTTCGTGAACCTCTTCTTCGAGGGCTCGGCGGACCTAGGACAGGTGGCCGGCGTGCGGACCCGCGTGGCCCAGAAGACGGACTACCCGTGGAAGGGCTCCGTGAAGCTCACGCTCGAGCCGGAGAAGCCCGTTCGGCTGGTTCTGCGGCTGCGGGAGCCGAACCGCCAGACGAGCGCCCTCTACCGCAACCAGCCGGAGGTCGCCGGGCTGGGCGCGATCCGGGTCAACGGGAAGCCCGTGCGCGCGCAGGCGGCCAAGGGATACCGCATCCTCGACCGGGTCTGGCGCAAGGGCGACACGGTGGAGTTCTCCGTACCGCTGCGCCCGCAGAGGGTGTTCTGCGACCCTCGGGTCAAGGCGAACGTGGGACGCACGGCGCTCCGCTACGGCCCGCTGGTCTACAACTTCGAGTCGGTAGACCAGAGCCTGGATCGGCCGCTGTCGCCCACGGCCCCGATCGAGGCCGTCTGGGAGCCGGGCCTGCTCGGCGGGGTGGTGGCGCTGCGGACCCGGTTCGCCGACGGCAGCCCCGCGATCGCCGTGCCGAACTACGCACGGCTGAACCGCGGCGGCCGCTCGGTGGTCTGGATGCCCGCGCCCTAGGTCGGCGGGCGCGTTCCTCATACGGGGGAACCGGGGGGCCGGTTCCCCCTCCGGCGGGCCCGGGGCCGGTGCGACCCGGGTTCATGAAGTAACCTCTTCTCCACAAGGAGTCGACGCATGAACAACTTCACCTACCGCAACCCCGTGGAGCTCGTCTTCGGAAAGGGAACGATCGCGGAGCTGCGCCGCCTGGTGCCTCAGGGCGACAAGGTTCTGTTCGCCTACGGCGGCGGATCGATCAAGAAGAACGGCGTGTACGACCAGGTTCGCGCCGCCCTCGAGGGCCGCGAGGTGCTGGAGTTCGCCGGAATCGAGCCGAACCCGCGCTACGAGACCTGCATGAAGGCCGTGGACCTGTGCCGCAAGGAGGGCGTGGGCTTCCTGCTGGCGGTCGGCGGAGGCTCCGTGCTGGACGCGGTGAAGTTCATCGCCGCCGCGGTTCCGTTCCAGGGAGAGCCGTGGGACATCCTCGCCAAGCACGCGAGGGTGGAGGCGGCCCTGCCGCTCAGGAGCGTGCTCACCCTGTCGGCCACCGGATCCGAGATGAACGGCAACTCCGTGATCTCGCGCGACGAGACCAGGGAGAAGCTGGCGTTCTACAGCCCGCTGGTCTATCCCAAGTTCTCGATCCTCGACCCGGAGACGACCTTCACTCTGCCGCCCCGGCAGACGGCCAACGGAGTGGTGGACGCCTTCGCGCACACCATGGAGCAGTACATGACCTACCCGGCGGACGCCCCGCTGCAGGACCGGCTGGCGGAGGCCATCCTCTCCACACTGATCGAGATCGGCCCGAAGCTGCTCGAGCACCCGCACGACTACCAGCTGCGGGCGAACATGATGTGGACGGCGACGATGGCCCTCAACGGCATCATCGGTCTGGGCGTGCCGCAGGACTGGGCCACCCACGGCATCGGCCACGAGCTGACCGCGCTGTACGGCATGGACCACGGCCAGACGCTGGCGGTCGTGATGCCCGCCGTCTGGCGGTTCAAGTTCGCGGACAAGAAGGCCAAGCTCGCGCAGTACGCCGAGCGCGTGTGGGGCGTCCTCGGCACCGAGGAGGAGAAGGCCCGGGCCGCGATCGAGAAGACGGAGGAGTTCTTCCGCCTGCTCGGCGTGAAGACGCGGCTGGCCGAGTACGGCGCGGAGAACGCCGTGGAGCAGGTTCCTCCGAGGCTAGCCCAGCGGGGAGTGGTGCTGGGCGAGCGGCGCGACATCGGCCCGGACCAGGTTCGCGAAATCCTCCGCCTCTGCGCGGCCTGAGCCCGCCGAGGCCCGAAAGGCGCAATCCGGGGCCCGCCAACCGGGCCCCGGAAGCCTGCGTCCCTCACTTCTGCGGCTTGGTGAGGAAGTAGGTGGAGGCGTCGCCGACGGTCAGAGCGTTCACCGGATCGTCGAGCCGATCCAGCAGCACGAGGAACTTCTCGCCGGAGGCGAACCGCGACAGGGCGGCCAGGCGGAGCCGACGCTCGGAGCCGCCTGCCGGGGTGAGCGCCAGCAGGTCCTTTTGGAACTTCCACCGGCCGGTCTCCTCCGGCTTGCCCTCCTCCGTCCATCGGTAGGACCCGTCCGCCGCGAGCTTCAGGGAGCCCGATCGCGTCGCGGGCGAGAACCTCGCCGGCCCGATCGACATCTTCGCCCAGTCGACCCGGTTGGCCTTGCCGAACTCGTATTCCCCGACCAGCGCGCCGTCGGTCGCCAGTCCGTTGCTGGTCACGCCGGGGCAGGTCAGGTCCTTCAGCGCCTCCTCGGCCAGCTTCGCGCTCTGGGCGAAGCTCTCCGCGCCGCGGGCGGCGATGGCGGCCGCGTCGGTGCCGTCGGGATCCTCGTAGGTCTGTGCGATCACGAGCGGCTGCCAAAGGGTGCCCAAGTCGATCAGGTGCAGCGAGAAAAGGGTGTCGGCCTTGCGGCCCTCCTCCCTTCCCCGTCCGATGAGGAACCAGGACGCCAGCCCCTCGCCGACGTACCGCCGGAACACGATCGTCCCCACGGGGATGTTCGAGGGGAGGCTCGACTTGGACAGGGCCACCAGCGCCTCGCCCATGTTGCCCTTGACCGGGACCGGGTCCAGCAGTCGGAAGTGGAGCGACGTGTACGTCTTGCGGCCCTCCACCTCGCGGACGACGGTCTTGACCTGCCAGTTTCCGCTCTGCCGGAAGCCTTCCGGAACGGCCATGCTGAACCCGGACCACGGAAGAGGCTCCGACGGCTTGGGTGCATCCGACAGGGGCTTCACCCGATCGAAGAAGTCCGCGACCTTCTGGATGTCCTTGTCGTTGGTGAAGACGGCCCGGACGGAGGCCCGGACGCCGTGCCCGGAGTACACGCCCAGCGTCACCCAGCAGGCCACGTCTTGGATCTTCGCCTGGCACATGCCGAAGCTGAACGTCCAGCCCCCGGCCAGCTCCAGCGGGTCTCCCTTGGGCGACTCGGCGACCTTGAGCGGGTCACGGACCCGCGCCGCCCACTCGGCCGCGAAGTCCGACGCTGGTGAGCCTTGGCTGGCAGCATGCCGAAAGGCCGTGACGACCACAAAGTCGCTCCCCGCCGCGGAGGAGTAGCTGATCGCGTGCGGCGAGATCCTCCGCTCTCCCGCCGGCGGGTCGAACTGGAGCGCTCCGAACGTGTCCGCACGGGAGAGGACGGCCAAGGCGAGAAGCAAGGGCGAGAGCAACCGAAGGGATCGCATGGGGCACCTACAGGCCCCAACCGTCGTCGGAGCTTCCGGCCACCGTACCTCAGACCCGCCCCTGTCCGGCGGGCTCGTCCTAGGACCGGACGATCCGCACCGCCCTTGGGGCCAGACGCACCTCCGGCCCTGTCGGCTGGAGCGTCAGCAGGTCGGTCCCTGCGGCGGGCAGCCTCACCGTCCGCTCCTCGTCCGAGTGGTTCAGCAGGTAGGTCAGCACGGCCCCGTCCGGTTGGACGCGCTGGGCCACCTCGACCCCCTCGGGAGGCTCGGCCCCACCCTCCAGCGGCGAGGCGATCCCGCGCTCGGCGCAGACTCGCTTCAGGAACCGGCGCAGGCCCTCGTCGCCCAGGTACGTCGCCAGGTAGTAGCCCACGCCCTTGGAGCAGAGATTCCGGGTGGCGGCCGGCTCGCCGGAGTAGAACCCGCGCTCGTAGAAGCCGATCGGCTCCGCTCCGCGAAGCCGGACCCGGTCGCACAGCAGCCGGGCCTCGGCGCGGTCCCCGTCGGCGAACCGCACCGCGTTCTCCTCGCGCGGCAGCATCGCGTCGGTCTCCTCCACGAAGACCCCCAGCGCCTCGGAGAGCGGACCCGGGGCGCCCTCCGGATGCACCAGGTCGGTCTCGTCCACCAGCCCGGTGAACGGCGTGGCGACGAGCGTCGCGCCCTCCCGCACGCGGGCCTCCAGGCGCTCTCCCAGCTCTCGGGGCACCATCGCGAGCAGCGGCAGGAGGATCACGTCGTACCGCTCGAGCGGCGCGTCGGGGCCCACCACGTCCGCGGCGACGCCGAGGCGGTGCAGCGCGGCGTAGAACGACCGCACGACCGCGGGGTAGTCCAGGTCGCGGCTGGGGCCGCTGGAGTAGCGCATCGCCCACCAGCTCTCCCAACTGAAGACCACGGCCACGCGCGCCGGGGTCCGCCCGCCGATCGTCTCGGTGCCCAGCGACTCCAGCTCGGCACCGATCTCGGCGACCTCCCGGAACACGCGGTTCGCCTCGGACCCGCCGTGCTCCACCACGGCCCCGTGCAGCTTCTCGCATCCCCCGCGGCCGCGCCGCCACTGGAAGTACATCACGCTGTCCGCCCCCTGCGCGACCGCCTGGAACGACTGCAGGCGCAGCCGGCCGGGGGCCTTCAGCTTGTTGTACGGCTGCCAGTTCTGCTGCGAGGGGCTCTGCTCCATCAGCAGGAAAGGCTGTCCATCCTTCATGCCCCGGTGCAGGGCATGATAGAACGCCACGTCCTCCGGCTTCGCCTCGGGCCAAGGGTAGTTGTCCCACGAGACGACGTCCAGCTCCTTGGCCCACCGGTGGTAGTCCAGGTTGAAGAACGTGCCCATCAGGTTGGTGGTGATGGGCACGCCCGGCGAGCGGCGGCGGATGGCGTCGCGCTCGGCGACGAAGCACCGCAGCAGGCTCTCGGACTGGAACCGGTGGTAGTCGATGCGCAGCGCCTGGATGCTGCCCTCGCCGTGGCGGTAAGGGGGCTCGATCTGGCGCCAATCGCTGTAGGCGTGTCCCCAGAAGGCGGTGTACCAGCGGCGGTTCAGCTCCTCCAGCGACCCGTACCTCCTCTGCAGCCAGCGGCGGAACGCGGCGGCGCAGTTCTCGCAGAAGCAGACGGTGCCGTACTCGTTGTTCACGTGCCAGAGCCTGAGGCTCGGTCGGCGGCCGTAGCGGTCTGCGAGCCGGCTGGCCAAGGCGACGGAGAGGCGCCGGTAGTTGGCGCTGTTCGGGCAGAACGAGTGGCGGTTGCCGTGCCGCCGGCGCACCCCGTCCGGATCGGTGATCAGCACGTCGGGGTACTTCGCGTCGACCCAGGCGGGCTGCGAGGCGGTCGAGGTCGCCAGACACAGCCCGATGCCCTCGGACTCCAGCGTTTCGACGACGCGGTCCAGCCAGCCGAAGTCGAAGCGCCCCTCCTCCGGCTCCAGCCTGGCCCAGGAGAAAACGGGGACGGTGGCGGTGTTCCAGCGGGCCAGCCGCATCAGGCGGGCGTCCTCCCGCCAAACCTCCTCCGGCCACTGGTCGGGGTTGTAGTCCCCGCCGTACAGAATCCGATCCCAAGCGATCCACCCTTCCGACATCTGCCGCTCCTCGGCGGCAACTTACCTTCCGCCCGCGCCCGCGCGCCAAGGCCGGGAGGGAGCCGCCGCCAACGGAATTCCCGCAAAATTGAGCGATTCATCGGTATACTGTTTGGACTATATCGGTGTATCATGCTGTTGCGGCACGACGATTGCCGCGGAGAGTCTGCATGGCGAGGTTCGACGAAGGGTTCGCGTGGGGCGTGGCGACGGCGGCGTACCAGATCGAGGGCGCCGCGCGGGAGGACGGCCGAGGCCCCTGCGTGTGGGACATGTTCTGCCGCAAGCCGGGCGCGGTGTACCACGGCCACACCGGCGACGTGGCGTGCGACCATTACCACCGCTGGGAGGAGGATGTCGCGCTGATGCGCGAGCTCGGCGTGAACGCCTACCGCTTCAGCGTCTCCTGGCCGCGCATCCTGCCCGAGGGAACCGGCGCCGTCAACGAGAAGGGCCTGGGCTTCTACGACCGGCTCGTGGACGCGTTGCTCGAGGCGGGCATCGAGCCTTGGGTCACGCTGTTCCACTGGGACTTCCCCCTCGCCCTTTACCACCGGGGCGGGTGGCTGAACCCAGACAGCCCGGCTTGGTTCGCGGACTACACCGAGGTCGTCGCCAAGCGCCTCGGCGACCGCGTGAAGCGGTGGATGCCCCTGAACGAGCCGCAGTGCTTCATCAACCTGGGGCTCCAGTCGGGCAACCACGCGCCCGGCGATAGGCTGCGCTTCGACGAGGTGCTGCTGGCCTCGCACCACACGCTGGTCGCCAACGGCGCGGCCACGCGGGTTCTGCGGGTCCACTCCTCCGGGTGCAGCGTCGGCCTCGTGCCCGCCGTGGGCCCCGGCATCCCGAAGAACCCGGAGAACCCCGCCGACGTGGCGGCCGCCGCGGCCCGAACCTTCGACGCCACCCCGAACTCTCTCTGGAGCATGGGCTGGTGGATCGACCCGGTCGTCTTCGGGCGCTATCCGGAGCAGGCCCTCGAGGTCTTCGGCGACGCGGTTCCACGGATCACCGAGGAGCAGATGCGGACCATCGCCGAGCCGGTCGACTTCCTGGGGCTGAACATCTACACCGGCTACGAGGTGGCCGCGGGCGTGGACGGCTCCATCCAGGCGTCCCCGGAGCCCGTCGGCGCGCCGAAGACCATGATGGACTGGACGGTCGACGAGCGGTGCCTCTACTGGGGGCCGATGCACTTCTGGAACCGGTACCGCAAGCCGATCGTCATAACGGAGAACGGACTCGCCGGCATGGACTGGATCGCGCTGGACGGCCGAGTCCACGATCCCCAGCGCGTCGACTACACTCGCCGGCACCTGCGCCAGCTGGCCAAGGCGGCCGAAGACGGCGCGAAGGTGCAGGGCTACCTCCACTGGTCTTTCCTCGACAACTTCGAATGGGCCTTCGGCTACAACCGCCGCTTCGGTCTGGTGTACGTGGACTACGCCACCCAGCGGCGCGTGCCCAAGGACTCCTTCCACTGGTACCGGGACACGATCCGGGCGAACGGGACCAACCTGTAGCGGAACGAAACGAAGCGGAGCCGACGATGGCCGTGACGATGCGCGACGTGGCGAAGAAGGCGGGAGTGTCTCCCGTCGTGGTGTCGCGCGTGCTCCACGGCCGGGCCAGCACCGTCCGCGTGAGCCCCGCCACGGCCGAGCGGGTCCGACAGGCCGCCCAGGAGCTGGGATACCGCTGCAACGTGTTCGCTCGGAGCTTCCGCGACGGCCAGACCTGGAACATCGGCATCCTGCACGGCATCGGCTTCGCGCGGCCGGTCTTCTCGAGGGGTTCCCGCTACTTCGCGGCGCTGATGGACGGCCTGATCGAGGGCGCCTTCCGGCAAGGCTACTCCCTGACGCTCTGCCCGAAGCTGATGGGCGGCGCACCCGACGACGGGATCAACGACGGGCGCTTCGACGGCCTGGTGTGGTACAGCACGATGCCCGCCGAGGAGAACGTTCGCATGCTCCTCGCCTCGAGGGTGCCCCTGGTTCTCATCCACACGCCCTCCTCGCTCCTGCAGAACCGCTTCCCGAGCGTGCGGTGCGACAACGACGGCGGAATCCGGCTGGCTTTGGAGCACCTGTGGAACCTGGGCCACCGCAGGATCGGCTTCGTGATCGGCGAGGCGAGACCGTTCACCGAGACCCGCGAGCGAATCGGCGCCTTCCGCCGCTGGATGGCGAACCTAGGTCGGGAGGTCGGAGAGGCGGACATCCTGACCTACCCCGGCGCCGGCGACTGGGACGCCATCGACCGATACCTCTCCGAGGGCCCGCGCCACACTGCCCTCGTCTGCCAGCACGACGGCGTCGCGGCCGACGTGGTGCGCCGCGCCCGGCTCCGAGGCATCCCCGTTCCCGAACGGCTTTCCGTGGTGGGGTTCGACTCCACCGCCTTCTGCGACGAGGTCGAGCCCCCGCTCACCTCCGTCTCCCAACCGCTCGTCGACATCGGCTCCAAGGCGATCGACCTCCTGGTGCGCTGCATCCGGGGAGAAACACCCGAGCCGCTTGACCTCGTTCTGCCGTGCGGCCTCGACGTCCGGGGCAGCACATCGACCCCCCCAACTCATCCAAAGGTGGACTGAATCCAATGAAGCGCAAAGCATTCACCCTCATCGAACTCTTGGTCGTGATCGCCATCATCGCGATCCTGGCCGCGATCCTGTTCCCGGTCTTCGCGCAGGCGAAGCTCGCCGCCAAGAAGACCGCCGCCCTGTCGAACATCAAGCAGCTCGGCCTGGGAATCATGATGTACATGCAGGACCAGGACGGCACCTACCCGATGGGCCTCGGCCGCGACTGGTGGGCTCCGCGCGACGGCGGCTGGACCGTCGACACGCAGCCGTACATCAAGAGCTACGCCCTGCTCACCGACCCAAGCGACCCGAAGGACAAGGCCAGCTGGGACGGCTGGATGCGCACCATCCCCGAGATCCTGCCCCTGAGCTTCGCCGCCAACGGCGCGATGAAGTGGGACAGCAGCCTGAGCAGCTGGGCGGTGTACGGCGTGATGGGCCTGTACCAGACCTCCTGGATCAAGCGGAACATGGCCACCGAGACCGCCGTCACCCAGCCGTCGAGCACCATCGTGCTGGCGGGCCGGTTCTTCGGCAACACCATCTACGGCAACGGCCTGTACTTCCCCGGCGTCGACTGGTGGGACTGGGCCGGCACGGGCGGAGCCCCCGGTCTGACCCCCGAGGGCGGCGCGCAGGACGTCACCGGCCGCAACCGCACCGGTGCCGTGTACCAGGCGCACGTCAAGTGGAACAACAACGACAAGTGGGGCGGCTGCTCGGTCGTCTACAGCGGCCAGACGCCGTTCCTGTTCGCCGACGGCCACGCGGCGATGATGGATCCGGTCCGCACCAACCCGGACGGACGGAACCGGCCGGCGGACAACATGTGGGACGCCTATCGGCAGTAAGCTAGGGACCGGCCGGCGGGGGCGGCGCCGCCGCCCCCGCGCCGGCCACAGACCTTCAGGGAGGAACGAATGAGGAAGATCGCAGCTTTCGTCGCCGTGCTGGCCCTGGGCCTCGCCGCGGTCGGTTGCTCGGAGAAAACCGAGGCCACCAAGGAGGAGGAGCAGGCCTTCCGCAACATGGGCAACATCAAGGAGCCCCCGCCCGAGGCGATCAAGGGCATGCAGGAGGGCCTCCAGAAGGCCGCCGAGCAGCAGGCGCAGCAACAGGGCGGCAACTGATCCGCCCGACTCCCCGGGGCCGGCGCTCGCGCCGGCCCCGAACCGTTCCGGAGGAGGACATCCGATGACTCTGCTTCTCGCAGCGGCGGCCGCGCTGGCGCAGGCGCAGACCTACACCGTCGACGCGGACCGCTCCGAACCGATTTCGCCCTTCGTCTACGGGGCGAACTTCCCCGATTGGCGCCGCATCGGCGCGCTCTTCCCGCTGGCTCGCCAAGGCGGCAACCGCATGTCCGCCTACAACTGGGAGAACAACGCCAGCAACGCCGGTAGCGACTGGCGCCACCAGAACGACGGATTCCTGGGGGAGACCGACGAGCCGGGCTGGACGGTCCGCACCTTCCTGCAGGACGCTCAGAGGCACGGCGCGGCCGTGCTGCTCACCGTGCCCTGCACCGGCTACGTGGCCGCCGACAAGAAGGCCGACGGCGACGTCGCGCAGACGCCGGACTACCTCAAGACCCGCTTCGTCCGCTCGCTGCCCCGCAAGGCCGGCCCGCCGGTCTATCCGCCGGACACGAAGGACGACGCGGTGTACCAGGACGAGTTCGTCGCGTGGATCACCAAGATCGCCCTGCCGAACACGCCCGTGTGGTTCAGCCTCGACAACGAGCCCGACCTTTGGGGCCACACGCACCAGCGGATCTGGCCCAAGAACCCCACCTACGCCCAGATCCTCGAGATCGGCAAGGCCTACGCGGCCGCGATCAAGGCGGTCGCGCCCAAGAGCCTGGTGTTCGGCCCCGCCAACTACGGCTGGCAGGGGTTCCGCACCTTCCAGGGAGCGCCGGACGCGGACGGCCGCGACTTCGTCGACTTCTATCTCTCCGGCATGCGCGAGGCCGAGAGGGAGGCTGGCAGGCGTCTGCTCGACGTGCTGGACATCCACTGGTACCCCGAGGCGCGGGGCGGCGGCGTCCGCATCACGTCGAGAGAGGCGACTCCGGCCTTGGTCGAGGCCCGCGTGCAGGCGCCCCGGTCGCTGTGGGACCCGACGTACGTCGAGGACAGCTGGATCGCCGAGAACCTGGGCAAGAAGCCGATCGCGCTGCTCCCCGGCCTGTTCGGGCAGATCCGCAGGCAGTACCCGGGAACCCGGCTGGCGATCACCGAGTACGACTATGGCGGCGGTGCGGACGCCAGCGGGCTGGTGGCGCAGGCCGACGTGCTCGGCATCTTCGGTCGCTACGGCGTGTTCGCCGCGTGCCACTGGGGCATCTCCGCCGACCGCCCCGCGACGGTCGCCGGCTTCCGGTGCTTCCGCGACTACGACGGGCGCGGCGGGAAGTTCGGCTCGCGATCGCTTCAGGTCGAGGGCGGCGATCCGGCGGTGTCGTCGCTGTACGCCTCGTCCAGCCCGGAGAACCCGGGCCGCCTGGTGCTCGTGGCGATCAACAAGATCGGCGCGACGGTGCCGTTCCGCATCAACCTCCGTGGGTTCCGGGCCCGCTCGGCGCTGGGCTACCGCCGCGACGGCGCGAACCTCGTCGTGCCGGTGAAGTTCTCGCCGAAGGTCGAGGAGGGCTCGGTCTCGTTCGACGCTCCGCCGCGGAGCGTCACGACCGTGGATCTGGGCGGAAGAGGCTAGCAGCGCCCGCATGGGCGGAAGAACCCGCGCTCGGCCTCCCCTCGCGGGAGGCCGAGCCTCTCGACGCCGAGCTCAGTAGCCGTCCTCCTCGTCCGGATCCGGCCCCATCTCCTCGTCGGTGTAGACCCGGCCGCCGCCGAACAGCGTCTCCACCTGAAGCGGGTCGACCAGCACCTCGCGCGGGCGGGGGCCGTCGCGGGGTCCTACGATGCCGCGCTCCTCCATCTCGTCCAGCAGCCGCGAGGCGCGCTGGAAGCCGATCGAGAATTTGCGCTGGAGCATCGACGTGGAGGCCTGCCCCCGCTCCACGACCCACCGCACGGCCTCCTCCCAGAGCGGGTCCAGCTGGTCGTCGCCGGTTCCCCCTCCGCGCTCCCGGCCGTCCTCCGAGGCCTCGACCGGCTGGAGCGTGTAGGCCGGCTTCTCCTGGGCCCGCCAGAACTCGCACACGGCGTCGATCTCCTGCTCCGAGACGTAGCAACCCTGGATGCGCACGGGCTTGCTGGCGTCGATCGGCAGGAACAGCATGTCGCCGCGGCCGATCAGCCTCTCGGCTCCGGCCTGGTCCAGGATGGTCCTGGAGTCGATCTGCGAGCTCACGGTGAAGGCGATGCGGGAGGCGATGTTCGCCTTGATCGTGCCGGTGATAACGTCCACCGAAGGCCGCTGGGTTGCGATCACCAGATGGATGCCGGTGGCCCTGGCCAGCTGGGCCAGTCTGCAGATCACCGTCTCGACCTCGGCGGCCGCCTGCATCATCAGGTCCGCCAGCTCGTCGATGACGACCACGATGTAGCTGAGACGGTCTTGGAACGACGCGCGGGCGTTCCACCCCTCGATGTTCCTGACGCCCTCCTGGCTGAACAGGTCGTAGCGTCGGTCCATCTCGCGCTTCACGGCGCGCAGCACCGCCGGAGCCATGCCCACGTCCTTGACGACCGGGCACAGCAGGTGGGGGATGTTGTCGAACAGCGTCAGCTCGACCCGTTTGGGGTCGATCATCACCATGCGCACGTCCTTGGGCGTGTTGCGCAGGAGCAGGCTCATGATGATCGCCGAGAGGCCGATCGACTTGCCGGAGTTGGTCGCGCCGCCGATCAGCAGGTGCGGCATGCGCGTCAGGTCGGCGTACTTGTTCACGCCGCTCACGTCCTGCCCCAGCGCGACGTACAGCCTGGAGGGGTGGTCTCGAAACTCGGGCGTGTCGCACACGTCGCGCAGCGTCACCGTGGTGGGGTGGACGTTCGGAACCTCGACGCCGATCGCGGACTTTCCGGGGATCGGGGCCTCGACGCGCACGTTCGACGCCGCGAGGTTCATCGCGATGTTGTCCGCCAGGGCCGTGATGCGTGCCACGCGGATGCCCGGGCCGAGCTGGACCTCGTAGCGCGTGATCGTGGGGCCGGTGGCCACCTCGACCACCGTTGCGTCGATCCCGAACTCCTCGAGGGTGCCCTCCAGGGTGCGGATGTTCCGCTCCATCTCCTCGCGGCTGCGCTTGGGCCTCTCCGGCGGAGATGCGAGCAGGCTCATCGGCGGAAGCTGGTAGCCCTCCTTGGGGATCGACTCGAGCGTCGGACCGCCGGCCTGAACGGTCTCCCGGATCACGGGCGGCCTCCTCGGAGCGCGGGTCTCCGCGTTCGGCGCGGGCTCCTGCTCCCGCTCCTCTCGCGCCGGCGCCGCCGGCCGCTCCGGAGCCTGCACCACGGCCTTGCGGACCACCGGACGGGCCTCGCCCGGCCTCCTGGGCCGCCGAGCCACGAGAGAGCGCAACGGCGCGCCCAGCGTCAGGATCAGCCCGATCATGCCCAGCGCGCCCAACCCGACCCACTTCGCCGAGCCGAACAGCGTCTGGAACAGCCATCCCAGCACCGCGCCCACGTAGCCGCCCGAGGACTCCGCCACCTCGGGGTCGAAGAAGTCGCCCGCCGAGGCCCGGGCGAACGCGCCCAGCAACGCCGCGTACAGCAGGGACAGACCCCACACCACCTTCGGCACCTCGCGCCACCGCCGCCCGAACAGCAGCGAGGCCCCGATGCCGACCGTGACGAGCGGCATCGCCCACGCCCCGCGGCCGAACAGCGAGCGCAGGACCGACCCCAGCGCCCCGCCCACCAGGCCGGTGTCGGGCAGCGACAGGGCCAGCACGCAGAGCAACCCGAGCGCGATCAGGCAGATCCCGGCCACGTCCTCCCAGAGTTCCGGGCTCTGGGCGCCCTGCCTCGGCTGAACGGCAGCCTTCGACTTCGTGTCGACCTTCATCGTGCGCCGCCCGGCCCACCGAATCCGTGGCGGGCCGTCGAACGCAGTATACAACCGTCTGGGGACGTCGGAGCGGTCCGCGCGCTATCGGAGCGGCTCGACGACCTCGGTGAGGAGCTCGTCCGGAGCGACGCCCGGGCAGTCGTTCAGGTACCGCTCGTAGCACAGGCCGTCGCCGACCTCCTCTCCGCTCTGGGGAAGCCACTCGCCGAGGAGCTTGGCCCACGTTTCCGGCAGGCGCTCGTAAGGTCCCCGATGGATGGCCACGGCGCAGCGCTGCGGAGGCACGTCCAGCAGATGGATCATTGGGTCGTCGGTGGAGAAGCCGGGGTCGACCACGATGCCCGCGTCGCTTCGGAGCTCCGCCTCGGGGGTGGTCGAGGGGTCGTCGTGGTACACGGCGATCGGCGCTCCGATCGGGACGCCGCTGCTCCGCGCCCAAGCGAACAGTCGGTCGAAGGCCTCGCCGATGCGGTGGTACGGCCCGATGTGACGGACGGCCGCCAGGCGGAAGCCCGGCTCGTTGCGAATCTCGACTTGCATGGGTTCTCCTCGGGGCGCAGGCAGACGCCAGCCGGACGCGGGGTCCGGCCAGTGGGCGGACGACGGTGCGTCCAGCAGCCAGGGGCCGTGCGGCCTGTGGGCCGCGAACCGGCTCGGCGGAACTCCAAAGGCCCCGCGGAAGGCCCTGCAGAACGCCTCCGGAGAGTCGAAGCCCGCGTCCAAGGCGGCTTCTCCGACGCTCCAGCCTTCCCCGGCGAGGCGCCAGGCCGCCTTCTCCAGACGGAGCCTTCTCTGGAAGCCCGCCACCGACTCTCCGGTCATGGCGCTGAAGATCCGATGGAAATGGAACCGGGAGAAGCCCGCCAGGTCCGCCAGCTCGAACAGGTCCGCAGGCGCATCGAGGCTCTCGGCGATCCGGCGGATCACCAGCCTCAGCCGCTCCTCGTACTCCTCCCGCGTCCTCCTGCGCACTCCGAGGGGAGCATAGCCCGGCGCACCCCGCCGAAACCTGACCATCCTTGCGCGTTGGGGCGCGGCTCAGACCGGCAGCAGACCGATGTGCGTGCCCTGGTCGGTCGCGTCCAGAATCCAGTACCGCGCGGAGAGGCCCGCCCCTGCGAAAGCGGCCTTCATGCCCCGCCCGATGCGGTCGTAGCCCTCTCGCGCGAAGGCGATCAGCCCGGGTCCGGCTCCGCTGAGCGCCACGCAGATCGCCCCGGCCTCGAGCGCCGCGAGCTTGGCCTGCGACGCGCCGGGGATCGACGGCACTCGGTACGGCTCGTGGATGCGGTCGTTCATCGCTTGGGCCAGCAGCGCGTCGTCGCCCGCGCGCAGGGCTTCGGCCACCAGCATCGCGCGCCCAATGTTGTAGATCGCGTCAGGCTTGCTATACGAATCCGGCAGGACGGAGCGGGCCAGGGTGGTGGGGTAGTGGAAGTCCGGCACGCACACCACGGTCTTGACCGGAACGTGGGGCACCCGCTGCGTCAGCACCCGGCCGTCGTCCGGCACGACGATCACGAAGCCTCCGAGCAGAGCCGGGACGACGTTGTCGCCGTGTCCCTCCCACGCGACGGCGCGCTCCAGCACGGCTTGGCGGTCGATCTCCATCGGCGAGCGGCCCGACTGGGCGAGGGCCCAAGCGTGCGCGAACAGCAGGCCGGCCAGCGTGGCCGTGGAGCTGCTCCCCAGCCCGCTGGTGCACGGCACGGTGTTGTGGGCGACCACGCGCGCTCCGGCAGGGGCATCGCACCCGAGGTGGCTCAGCTCCGAGAGCATCGTCTGCACCACCAGGTTCGATTCGTCCTCCGGCAGCAGACCCTCCCCCTCGCCGTGCGTCTCCACGCGGAAGCCCCCGCCGCCGAGGTGCAGCTCGAAGGTGTTCCACAGGTCCAGCGCCAAGCCCATGCAGTCGAAGCCGGGGCCGAGGTTGGCCGTGGTCGCCGGGATGCGCACGCGGATCACGCCGGCGCCCCCTGCATCAGGTCCAGAAGGGCCTCCGTTTCCGCCGGCACCTTCTCGATCCTCAGGTCGCAGTCCAGCGCGGAGGAGGGGTCCTTCAGCCCGTGGCCGGTCAGCACCGCCGCGACCGTCCGGCCCTCCAGATCGATCCTGCCGAGCCGAACGGCCTTGCGCAGGCCCGCCAAGCCCGCCGCCGAGGAAGGCTCGCAGAACACCCCCTCGGTCGCGGCGGCAAGGCGGTAGGCGTCGAAGATCTCGTCGTCGGTGACCGCCAGGATCTCGCCCCGGGACTGCTCCAGCGCCTCCAAGGCCTGCGACCACCGGGCGGGGTTGCCGATGCGGATCGCCGTCGCCCGGGTCTCGGGATGCTCCACCCGCCGGCCGAAGACGATGGGCGCGGCACCTTGCGCCTGGGCGCCCAGGATCCGGGGCAGGCCCTGCCCGGTTGCCTCGTGGTGCTCGCGGAAGCCTCTCCAATAGGCGGTGATGTTGCCGGCGTTGCCCACGGGAAGAGCCAGCCAGTCGGGCACGGCCCCCAAGGCCTCCACGATCTCCCAGGCGGCGGTCTTCTGGCCCTCGATCCGGGCCTCGTTCAGGCTGTTCACCAGCACGACGGGCGCGCGGTCGCTGGCCTCCCGCACCATCTCGAGCGCGCGGTCGAAGGAGCCGTCGATCGCCACCACGCGCGCGCCGTAGGCCACGGCGCCGGCCAGCTTGCCCATCGCGATCTTGCCGTCGGGCACCAGCACGACGCACTCCATGCCGGCCCGCGCGGCGTAGGCGGCGGCGCTGGCGGCCGTGTTCCCGGTGCTGGCGCAGATCACCGCCCGCGCGCCCCCGGCCAAGGCGTCCGTGACGGCGGCCGTCATGCCTCGGTCCTTGAACGACCCGGTCGGGTTCAGGCCCTCGTACTTCAGGTGCAGCTCGCAGCCCAGGCCCAGCGCCCGCGCCAGCCGGGGAGCCGGGATCAGCGGGGTGCCGCCCTCGTTCAGGGTCACCGGGCGATCGGTGCCGCGGATGGCCATCCGGTCGCCGTACCTCGCGATCACGCCCCTCCAGACCGCCATGGGAGCCATGAGGATATCCGAATCTGGCCCGTCTGGACCGGGGCCGGGCGACGCGGGATAGAATGGCGGAAGATTCGGAAGGAGGTTCGAAACGATGTCTCAGATCGGAGTCGCCGTCGTCGGGGCCGGTTTCATCGGGCCCGTGCACGTGGAGGCGCTGCGCCGGGCCGGACAGCGCGTGGTGGGCATCCTCGGCGTGGACGAGAACGAGTCCCGCTCGGCCGCCGAGAGGCTGTCGATCCCGAAGGCCTACCGCTCGTTCGAGGAGGTTCTGGCCGACGGCGAGGCGCAGTCGCTGCACCTCTGCACGCCGAACAAGCTGCACTACCCGATGGCCAAGGCCGCGATCGAGGCCGGCAAGCACGTGCTGTGCGAGAAGCCGCTGGCCATGAACTCCACCGAGTCCGCCGAGCTGGTCGCGCTCGCCAAGGGCCGCAGGCAGGCCGCCGGCGTGAACTACAACATCCGCTACTACCCCCTGGCCCTCGAGGCGAAGGACCGCGTGCGCGCCGGCGAGCTGGGCGACGTGTTCCACGTGTGCGGGAGCTACACCCAGGACTGGCTGTTCTATCCCACCGACTACAACTGGCGCGTGCTGGCCGAGGAGGGCGGCGCCCTGCGAGCGATCGCCGACATCGGGACGCACTGGCTGGACCTGATGGCCAACATCACCGGCCTGGAGGTGGAGGCCGTGTGCGCGGACCTGAAGACCGTGTGGCCGGTCCGCCAGCGCCCCAAGGGCGAGGTCGAGACGTTCAGCGGGAAGTCGGAGCCCAAGCAGGTCGAGCTGGAGCCGATCGACATTCAGACCGAGGACTACGGCTGCGTGATGCTGAAGTTCAAGAACGGCGCCCGCGGCACGCTCTACGTGTCGCAGGTGTACGCCGGCCGCAAGAACTGCCTGCGGCTGGAGATCGCCGGCAGCAAGGCGTCGCTCGCTTGGAACAGCGAGGCGCCCAACGAGATGTGGATCGGCCACCGCGAGAAGGCCAACGAGCTGCTCGTCCGGGATCCCAGCCTGCTGGGCGACTACGCCCGGCAGTACGCCAACTACCCCGGAGGCCACAACGAGGGCTTCCCGGACACGATGAAGCAGTGCTTCCGCGCGTTCTACGGCTACATCCAGGCCGGCGACTTCGACGCCCCGCCCACGTTCCCGACCTTCGAGGACGGCCACAAGGAGATCGTGCTGTGCGAGGCGATCCTGAAGAGCCACACGGAGCAGCGGTGGGTGACCCTGTAGGCGCCAGGGAGGGAGAACGACGATGAAGCTCGGTTTCGTGAGCGCGATCCTCCCCGAGCTGAGCCTCGAGGAGCTGCTGAAGTTCGCCGCCGAGGAGGGGTTCGACTGCGTCGAGGTGATGTGCTGGCCCGTCGGCAAAGCGGAGAGAAGGTACGCGGGCGTGACGCACCTGGACGTCGCCGCGCTCGACGCAGAAACGGCCAGCAAGGTGCAGAACCTGGTCCGCAGCACCGGCGCGGAGATCAGCGGCCTGGGCTACTACCCGAACCTGCTTTCCCCCGATCCCGCGGAGGCCGAAACCTGCCTCGAGCACCTGAAGAGGGTGATCGAAGCCGCTCCCCGCGTGGGCGTGAGCCAGGTCAACACATTCGTCGGACGGGACTGGACCAAGTCGGTGGACGAGAACTGGCCGCGGTTCCTAGAGGTCTGGAGGCCGCTGGTGGCGCTCGCCGAGGAGAAGGGCGTGCGGATCGGCATCGAGAACTGCCCGATGCTGTTTACGGCGGACGAGTGGCCGGGCGGCAAGAACCTGGCCACCACCCCCGCGATCTGGCGGCGGATGTTCGCCGAGATCCCCAGCCCGAACTTCGGCCTCAACTACGACCCCTCGCACCTGGTGTGGCAGCAGATCGACCCGATCGAGCCGCTGTGGGAGTTCGCGCCCAAGGTGTTCCACGCGCACGCCAAGGACTGCCGGGTGGACCGTCGGCGCCTGAACGAGGTCGGCATCCTGGCGACGCCGCTGCAGTTCCACACGCCGAAGCTTCCGGGCCTGGGGGAGGTGGATTGGGGCCGGTTCGTCTCGGTGCTCACCGACTGCGGCTACGACGGCCCGCTGTGCGTGGAGGTCGAAGACCGCGCCTACGAGGGCTCGCTGGAAGCCCGCAAGCAGGCCCTTCGGCAGAGCGCGGCGTATCTTCGGCAGTTCGTGAGAAGAAGATGATCGGGAGGCGCCGGGGCGGGAACCCAACCGCCCGCCCCGAGCGTCATACCAAAAGGACTTGGGGGCGAACGGGTTCGACAGGGCCGGTTCGATCTCGGGTTGCGAGCCGAGGCGCCGCTGGCCTCGTAAAAAGCGGCAACAAAGCAAAGGCGAACAACAACTACGCCTACGCGGCCTAAAGGACCGCGCGTCCGCCCGACCTAGGCCAGCAGGGTCGGCAGCGGGCGTGGAAACCAGCTGGATCGGACTCCGAGCCGCCGCCTGAGGCGGAGAGTCTCAAACCAATCAGGCTAGGCCGTCGGCAGGCCCGCCCCGGGGCGTCGCCGGCGCCGAAGCAACAAACCGGGGAGACGCTCGTGGACGCTCGAGAGGCGACGGTTTTGGAAGGGAGTTCAATTCTCCCCGCCTCCACCAACCCCTTCTACAGGCCCGCCCGCGCGATCGCTTCCGCCAGATGGTCGGCGCTCGCCTGCAGCTTTCGCCGCTCCTCCAGCGAGAGAGGGAACTCCAGCACCTTCTCCACGCCGTCCGCGCCCACGACGCACGGCACCGAGAGCGCCGTGTCCCGCAGGCCGTACTCCCCCTCCAGAGGCACCGAGACGGGCAGGATGCACTTCTCGTCGGACGCGATGGCGATCACCAGCCGCGCCACCGCCGCGGCGATCCCGTGGTTGGTGTAGCCCTTGCGGCGCAGGATCTCATAGCCAGCCTGCTTGGCCCGCAGCTCCTCCCGCTCCCGGTCGATGCGCGCGGCCACGTGCAGCTTGCCGAACTCCTCCAGACTCAGCCCGCAGATGTTGGCCATGCTCCAAGCGGCGAACGACGTCTCGCCGTGCTCGCCCAGCATGTAGGCGAACACGTTCTTCGGGTCGATGCGGTACGCGCTGGCGATCGACTGGATCAGCCGCGCCGTGTCGATCATCGTGCCCGTGCCGATCACCAGGCTCCGCGGGCGCTCGGAGAGCCTCCACGCCGCGTAGGTGAGCACGTCCACCGGGTTCGTGACGAGGATCAGGAAGCACCGGGGGCAGACTCTGCCCAAACCGTTCAAGATCTCTCTCAGAACCTGCACGTTCTGCGCGGCCAGGTCCGTTCGCGTCTGACCCTCCTGGATGCTCGGCCCGGCGGCGATCACCGCCAAGTCGGCTCCGGCGCAATCCTCGTACCCGCCCACGCGCACGTCGACGCAGGGGTAGTGGGTGAACGAGGTGGTGTGCTGATAGTCCAGCACCTCGCCCTCGGCCCGGTAGCGGTCTCGCGAAACCAGCACGATCTCGGACACCGAGCCGACGCGCATCAAGTCTCCCACGACGGCGGAGCCCACCTTGCCGGCGCCGATGACCGCCACCTTCATGCCCGCGAGGATGCCCCGCCGCTCCGCTCAGCCCTTGGGACCGGGCGGACCGGGCTCCAAGGTGACCCGGAACTCCGCTCCCTCGCCCGGTGCGGAGACGGCCTCGATCTTCCCGCCGTGCCGGGCCACGATCCGCTGGACGGTGGCCAGGCCGACGCCCAGGCCCTCGAACTCCTTCTCGCTGTGCAGGCGCTGGAACGGCTTCATCGCCTTCTCCAGCTGCGAGGCGTCAAAGCCGACGCCGTTGTCGCGAACGAAGAAGCCCGGCCGGCCGTCGACGGTGCAGGAGCCGATCTCGATGCGCGCATCCGGATTGCCCCGCGTGTACTTCCAAGCGTTTGAGAGCAGGTTCTGCAGCAGCGAGCGGGTCAGCACGGGGTCGGCGTTCACCGTCAGGCCCGGCTCCACGTGCACCTCCACATGCCGCTCGGGGGACTCCTCTCGCAGCTCGGCCATCAGCTCGGCCACCAGAGCGCCGAACCCCAAGGGCTGCCTTCGCACCTCGGCCCGGGTGACGCGCGACAGATGCAGCAGCGCGTCCACCAGCTGGCCGAGCCGATCGGCGGCCGCGACCATCCGCCGCACGCAGTTCAGGCCCTCCTCGTCCAGCTTGTCGGAGTAGTCCTCGATCAGGATCTGGCCGAACCCGTTGATCGCTCGAAGCGGGGCGCGCAGGTCGTGCGAAACGCTGTAGGCGAACGACTCCAGCTCGCGGTTGGCGGCGACCAGCTCCCTCGTGCGCTCCTCGACGGTCTCCTCCAACACCGTGTTCGCCCGCTCCAGTTCCTCTTGCAGGCGCCGCAGGTCGGTGATGTCCAGGGCGTGCTTCATCTCGAGCAGCACCTCTCCCCGCTCGTCGATGTCCAGCGGAGCGGCGATCCACCGCCACCACCGGACCGAGCCGTCCTCCAGGATCTGGCGGGTCACGTAGGGGCCGGCCTGAACCCGCCGCTCCAGCACCTGCTGGAAAGCCCCGAGCACCGTCGCATGATCCTCGGGGTGCACGAACCGCTCGATCCAATCGTCCCGCAGGCGGCCCTCCACCGCGCACATGCCGAGCTTCTCGCGCCACTCGTCGTTCGCGAACTTCACCTCCTGGGTCCGGGCGTCGACCACGCTGAGCGTTCCAAGCACGGTCTGCAGAATGCGCTCCAGCTCGTTCTGACGGCGGACCAGCGCCGCGACGAGCGCCTGGATGCCGTGCAGCAACCGCTCGTACTCCAGGGATCCTCCGCGCACCGAGCGCAGGCTCCGGTGCAGCTCCTCGGCGACGGTCCCCAGGTCCTCCTCCATCCGCACGGACTCCGCCGTGCGCTCCAGAGCCGCCGTCACGCGGCCGATCGGGACGACCACCAGCCGACGCAGGGCGAGAAACGCCGCAGCCACGAGGACCAGGATGACGAGCGACTCCTCCAGCAGGCGCCGGCGGGTGCGCCCGGCCATGGCCGACAGAGCCTGCTCGGGACAGGTCCAGACGGAGACCGCCCCGAGCACCTCGCCGCCCGAACCGGGCGCCTGGCGCGTGACGGAAAAATCGAAGCGAAGGTCCATAGGATGGCTGCGCAGTTCCGAGGCCTTCTCCACCGCCTCGCCCTCACGGCGGAACACCGCCAGCGGCGGCTTCTCGGGATCCTCGTAGACCGCGATCTGCACCACCGCCGGGTCGTCGAACTCGCCGCGCACCGCGGACTCCACCGACGGCATGCTGAGCTCGTAGAGCGGGCTCACGAGGGTTTCCGACAGCTTCTGCGCCTTGCGCAGGCCCACCGCCCGCGCGGCCTCCTCGGCCTCGATCCGGTCGAGTCTGCTGCGGTGCACCGCCAGCACGGCCAGCATCGCGAGCCCCAGCGCCAGCAGGGCGGCAGCGATCCGCGTGTTCAGGCCCCATCGCCTTCCTGCCATGTCTCCTACCCTCGCGCGCGAGTCTGATGATTGTTCCACGCAGGCTCCTCTACGGGGACGCTTCCAGAGGATATTTTCCGGTCTCCGTGCAAAAAACCTGCCGCAGAAGGGCGCTGGCGTCGGCCTAGCCCCGTCCGCAGGGCGGACCAGGGGATCACCGGGCGGCTGGAAGAGCCTCCCGCGAGACGCCGTACCGTCTTCGAATCTCCTCCTGCGCTCGCTCCCGCCGCAGGCGCCTCAGGCCTTGGGTCAAGAGCCCCGCCAGCTCCCTGGCGTCCTTTCTCCTCGGGCTGACCGCCACGAACAGCGGCTCGCGCCCGGCCTCGCCGACCGGCACCAGCAGACCCTCCCGCCGGAGCTGCCGCAGACGCCACGCCACCACGTCGGCGTTCGCCAAGGCCACGTCCGCCCGCCCGAGCTCCAGCGCCGCGATCTGCCGATCCAACGGGTTTTCTCCTCCCACCTCCAACAACGTTCCGGCCCGGCGCGCCCGGTCGGCGTAGCGGCGCCACGCCGGCCCGAGGTCGTAGCCCTGCGGCACCACCAGGCGCAGCCCGTCCATCTCCTCCGGCCCCGAACAGCGCCAACCCCGCCGGTCCAGCTCGGACCCAAGCAGGACGAACAGGCGCCTCCGGCTGTACGCCACCGGCTCCGAGGGGAACACCAGATCCGGCTCCTCGGCGGGCACCGCGCAGACGGCGAGGTCGGCCTGCCCCGCACGCACCAGTTCGAGGCATCGGCTCCAAGGATGGACTCGGTACTCGACGCGGTAGCCGCTCGGCAGCAGCGCCGCCCGGGCGAGCTCCACCGCAACCCCGAGTTCTCCGCCGGCCTCTCCGGTGAACGGCATCCATGCGTCGGCCACGGCCACCAGCCGGGTGAGAGGCCTCTTCTCGGGCGGAGGTCTCCCCTTGACCGAGGGTGGCGCCGCGGGTGCTGGTCCGCCCGCTTCCGACGGAGGCCGGCCGCAACCCGCCCACAGGGCGAGAGCGATGGGGATCAGCACCCGGCCGCGGCTCACCCAGACTGCGCGTTCCATTCTCTCGCGCGCTGCCCTCCTGGCCGCGTCGGCCGCCCGCTCCCTGTGGGAGCTCCGCCGGCACCCCCGGAGGGCTCCAACCCGTACGGCGCGAGGATCGCTCGAAACCTCGGCGAGCGGTAGACCTCGAGCAGGCGACGGTCGAGCTCCCTCAGAACGGCCTCGGCGTTGGGGAAGTCCGGTCGCAAAGCCACGTACACCCTCCAGCCGGGAAGAACCCCGGCCTCCTCCACCTTGTCCCGCAGGTCCGGTCTGCGCTTCAGCACGGCCTCCAGCGGAAGCCTCTGCTCCACCGTGCCCTCCGCCCGCCCTCGAGCCACCACCTCGACCAGCCTCGTCATGGGGTCGTCGCCGGTTACGAGCAGGATGCCAGGGTCGCCAGCCTTCAGACGGCTCGCCAAGGGCTCCGGGTAGGCGTAACCCTCGACCAGTGCCAGCCGCGCGCTCCGCAGGTCCGCCGGCCCCTGGCACCGCCAGGCGGAGCCCTTTCGACGCAGGATCAGGAACTCGCCGCTCCAATCCGGCCCCAGCCCCAAGGGGACCTCGCCGAACGGCCAGTCCCGTCCCGGCGCGCGGTAGGCGCACAGCACGCCGTCCAACTCGCCTCGCGGCATCTCTTGGAGGCATCGGGCCCAAGGGCGGTTCCGGAACTCCAGGCGCCACCCCATCCTCTTCAGCGCCTCCCGCGTCAGGTCCACGGCGAACCCCTCGTGCAGGCTCCCCGGACCCAGAACGTACGGCGGCCACTCGTTGCAGCCGAGCCGCAAGGTGGACTCCTGCGGAAGGGCGCGAGCCGCCTGCCTCTTTCGCTCGAGCGCGGCCGGCGAATCGGCACGGACCCGCTCCGGTGGCCGCGCCACCGGAGCGCACCCGCCCGAGGCGACGGTGATCCCGAGTGCCAGCAGGGCCCGCGACCGAGCCATGCTTCATTATCGTCCAATCAGAATCCTAAAAACAAAGGAATCGGTGCGGTCCGCGAACTTCGGCGGCCCGAGCCGGCGGAGATCGGTCTGGCGGGTGCCGCCGGGGCCTCACCGTCCCGTGCGCGGAGACGGATCGGCGGCACGCCTGCCGGAGGCCGGACGGAGGCCGTAGCGCTCCAGGATGCGCGGGAACTCCGGCGAGCGGTAGACCTCGAGCAGCGCCCGATCGAGCTCGCGGGCGAGCCTCTCGCCGTCGGGCAGTCTGGGGCTGAACGCCGCGTGCAGGCGGCAGGCGGGCAGCGTGCCGACCTCCTCCACCTTCGAGCGAAGCTCAGGGTGGCGGTGCAGAGCGTTCTCGAACACCAGGCGGTCGTCGGCCACGGCGTCGACGCTGCCCTTGGCCGCCAACTGGAGCATGCGAGCGGCCGGGTCCTCTCCGCTCACGATCACGAGCTTCTCGTCGGGCCTCGCCAGCCGCTCCTTCAGAGGGCTCGGATAGTGGTAGTTCCCGACGAGCGCCAGCCGGGCGGTGCGCAGAGACTCGGCACCTTTCCACGTCCAGCGGCTGGCCTTGGATCGCAGCACGACCACATCGCTGACCCACTCGGGCCCGAGGCCCATCAGCACCCGCGTGAAGCGCCAGGGGCGCTCCGGCCCGCTGCAGGCGCAGGTGGTGCCGTCGATCTGCCCCGCCTCCAGCTCGCGCACCACCCTGGCCCAAGGCCGGACGCGGTACTCCATCTCGTAGCCCATCCGCCGTAGGGCCGCGCGGACCAGGTCGACCGTGAACCCCTCCTCCCCCGAGGCGGACTTGCCGGTCCACGGCCACCACTCGTTGCCCGCGAAAACCAGCCTGCGGGGCGGGGCCGATCGGAGCCTTTCGGATTCGGTCGGCTTGGCGACGGGCGGCTGGGGCTCCGCGCCCTCTTGCGGCGCCTGCTTGCCGCATCCGATCGAAAGCACAACGAGGAGGACGGCGAGGGTTCTCATGGCGGGGGGGCGTGTGTCGGCCGCAGGCCGTAGCGAGCGAGGATCCGTTCGAAGTCTGGCGATCGGTACACCTCGAGCAGCGCCCGGTCCAGCTCGCGGAGCAGCTCGCGCGCGCCGGGCAGGTCGGGCCGGAGCTGCACGTAGGCCTTCCAGCCCGGCAGGGTGCCGGCCTCCTCGAGGCGGCCGCGAAGCTCGGGCGACGCGGCCAGAGCGGCCTGCAGCACCGCCCGATTCTCCACAACGGCGTCCGCTCGGCCGGCTGCCAGCGCGCGCAGCAAGCGGTCGGTCGGATCGTCGCCCGAAACGACGACGAGACCCCGCCTTTCTGCGCCGTACAGCCGGCCCTCGATCGGTTCGGGGTAGTGGTAGCCCTCGACGACGGCCAGACGGGCGGTTCGCAGCGACTCCGGCCCGAGGTAGCGCCAAGCCGAGCCCTTCCGCTTCAGGACGACGAAGTCCACGTCGCCGTCCGGGCCCAAACCCAAGGGCACCTCGCCGTACAGCCAGTCTCGGCCCGGCACCCGGTAGGCGGCCAGCACGCCGTCGACCTTGCCCTCGCGCATCTCCTGCACGCACCGGGCCCACGGGCGGGTGCGGTATTCGAGCCGACAACCGATCCTCGCCAACGCAGCTCGGACGAGGTCCACGGCGAAGCCCTCGCGGTCTCCGCCCGCGCGACCGGCGTACGGCCACCACTCGTTGCAGGCCAGAACGAGGGTGTGCGGGGCCGGCCGACCGTCCCGCCGCTCTAGGAACTGGGGCTTTTCAGGTCGCGGAGCCGACGTCTGGCCTCCGCGCCCCGCGACGGAACATCCAAGCGCCAGGACGCAGATCGTCGGCCACAGGATCGCCCTGAGCCGGGCCATGACCCATTGTGCGAAAAGTCCTCCACGCTTGAGAATCCTTCTTTTCTATGAATCTACAGTCCCGGGGCGGCGGTGTCCCAGAACGCGCGCCACACGCGCTCGTCCACCACCCGGAGCTCGTCGCCCGGCGGCGGCACGGGCCTGCCCTCCTCGTCGATCCGCACGGTGTTGCTGTGGTAGGCCTCCGGCCTCAGGCTCCGCACGTGGCCGTCGCCGAACAGCGCGTTCGACGACCCGAGGTGCACCCGGCACACGGCCCAGTAGCTGGTGGCTCCGCCCGCGAGCAGCGCCGGCGGCCCGATGGGAGGCCCGGCGTTGCAGCGGTCCCACTCCACCGCCAACAGCTTGGAGGCCGGCTCCGTCACCTCCGCCTCAGAGGCGCCCGCGAAGCCCCGGACGGCCATCGGCGCGAAGCCGACGTTGTAGCCCTGCCCGTACCACCACGGCAGGCCTGGGCGGCTCGGACAGCGGTTGGTCTCGACGGTCCGCACGTAGGGCTGCAGCCGGCCCTTCCACTCGAAGACCGGCGGGTGCACGCCGTCCCAGTCCGACGCGTACAGCGCGAACGAAAGCCCCAGCTGCCTCAGGTTGCTCTGGCAGGTCGCGGACTTGGCGCGCTCCTTGGCCGAGGCGAAGACCGGAAGCAGGATCGCCGCCAGGATCGCCAGGATCGCGAACACCACCAGCAGCTCGATCAGCGTGAAAGCGCGGAGGCGTCTGGGACTTTGGGCCCGCATGGCCCACTATGGCAGAAGGCGGCGGACC
>CALGMO010000124.1 GCA_937961665.1 uncultured Fimbriimonadaceae bacterium | reverse complement strand
CACCCAACGGTCGTGTTCGTGCGCCAGGAGTGATTACCGTTCTTCGGTCCAGTGCGTGAATGGGTAGCTGGCTGTGGCCCGTGAAACTGCGACCGAGGCGAAATGGCAGTAAGACCCAGTTGAGGACAGAAGAGGATAGCGGCATCATTTTCTCACCTCTGCCCGACTCAGGAGCTCGGCGAGGTTGTAGTTCACGCTGGTCACGCCGAAGTCGGGCTCTTTCTGGAACGGCCGGCGGATGTAGATAGGCTTCCCGGTTGCGTCGCCGTCCACTTCCACGACGGCCAGGATGAAGTCGTCAGGCTTGTTGAGCGCCGTCAGGATTTCGTTCCTGGTGATGGTCACCGTGGTCGCGCCGGCCACGCGGCCCTTGACTTCGATGAAGAGGAGCCTGCCGTCCTTGGGCGCCTTCGACTCGACGTCGTAGCCCAGGTTCTCGGAACTCACGTCCCGCGGCTCCCTGCCGAGCTGCCGCTCCGAGGCCATGACCGCTTCCATCGCGAGCCGCTCGACCTGCTTAGTCTCCCGCGCAAAGAGCCCAGGCTCCCCGGTCCCCTCGCCATTGAGTCGGCGGATCAGATTGAGGGGAACGACGAGAGCCCCGCCCGTAGCCACAGGCGGCAGGGGCGAGAGGCGGCGCTCCTGCTCCAGCTCGTCCATGCGCCGGCGGAGGCGGGCCTCGAGGTCGTTGGCCCGCTCGCGGGCCTTCGCCGAGTTGATCCGTGCGTTGGGCTTGCCGGCCAGCTCCTGCTCCTTCAGCTCCTCGGCCCGGCGGTCCCAGTAGTTGATCTCCTTGGTCAGGCGGTCCTTCACCGCCGCCATGGTACGGGCGACCATCTCCTCCTTGAATTTCTTGACCTCGTCCAAGTGCCGAGGAACCAAGTTTTCGATGGCATAGGAAACCGCCTTGCCCTCCAGGTCACTTTTCAGCCATTCGGCCTCGAGTTCCCGCTCGACCAGCCGGCGCTCCTCCTCAGTGATGGGCCTGTAGTCCAGATAGGGAGCATAACCTGCCATGCGGACTCCGCCCGTCTTGTCCATTTCCACGAACTGCATCTGGCGGGAGACGAACCGCCGGTTTCCTTGGCGGTCGGTGCGCGCGTCCTGGATGGAATGCTCAAGGTAGAAGAGGACGCGGATCTCCTCGCCACTCTCCTCGCGCGGATCCACGAGCACGGCCCCGCGCTTGAGGAGATCGCGGTAACGCTCGAGAACCAGGTCGATGGTTGCGTCTAGGAGCGGGTGCCCAGGACAGACGAAGGCGGCCAGCGGTTTTCCGGGGATACTGATCAGCTCCTTGTGAAACGTGATCCGCTCGTACTTTGAGAGGATTGGAGCCCCGGTGCCGATCAGCCGGTCGCGGTTGCGCACCACAGCCGGCACGTGGGTGATCTCGTAGCGGCGCGGCTCGCGCTCGCGCACGGTCCCGCCCAAGAGCCGGAAGGCCTCGATGAAGAACGACGCGACGAAGTGGGGCTGCAACCGCCTGGCTTCGGCCCGCTCCATGTCCTCCTTGATGCGCCGGATGGTCGCCGCGTCCAGGGCTTCGTGGGTGAGGGCGCGTTCCTCCAGGAGCTGCTGGAGATGCCCACGGTCCAGGGCGGTGTCTACCACTTGGCGAAGCCGATCGCGGACCTCGGGTTTCTCCCCGTAGCGGATCGCCTCGATGAGCAGGTCGCGCAGCGGCTTTTCTTGGAAGACTTTCCCAAGGACGTCGAAGACGCGGCCGCCGAGCGCCTTGCGCTGTTCGCCGATCTTTTCCAGGAGAAGCTCGAAGACCTCGCCTTCTCGCGTCTCGTGGGCGACGAGGTTCCAGAGGTGGCAGACCTCGGTCTGGCCGATGCGGTGGATGCGGCCGAAGCGCTGCTCCAGCCTGTTCGGGTTCCAGGGGAGGTCGTAGTTTATCATAAGGTGCGCCCGCTGAAGGTTGATGCCCTCGCCGGCGGCGTCCGTGGCGACCAGGATCTGGGTCTCCTTGTCCTGGGTGAAGGACTCCTGGGCCTTGCGGCGCTCCTCCCGGCCCATGCCGCCGTGGATGATCACGACAGTTTCGGGCCGTCCCAGCAGGGTGCGCAGCCGGTCAGCCAAATAGTTGAGTGTGTCCCGGTGCTCGGTGAAGACCACAAGCTTCCGGCGGTGTCCGTCCCGGTGGAACATCTCGGGCGTGTTCTGGAGGACCTCGGAGAGCTTCTCCCACTTCCTGTCCGTTCGGGTATGGCGCACCTGGAAGGCGAGATTCTCGAGGCGGCGCAGCATGGCGATCTCCGCCTCCAACTCGGCGATGGTCCGGGCGGCCGAGGCCTGGTCAACGACCTTCTCCTCAATCTCCTCGACCTCGGCATCAGGGGCATCGTCGAGGTCCTCGATGTCCTCCTGGGTCAGCGCGGGCAGTTCGGGGGCGACATCGACGGGAACCTCGGCGCCGCGCTTGAGAAGCTTCTCCTCCCGGAGTCGTTTTTCGAGGCGTTCGCGCCGGCGTCTCAGCGACTGGTAAATGGCCTCGGGGGACGAGGCCAGCCGCCGCTGCAGGATGGTCAGGGCGAAGCCGACCGTCCCGCGGCGTCCTTCCTCCAGCCCGTCGGCCCGGTTGAACTCGTCGCGGACGTAGTCGGTGACCTCGGCGTAGAGCTGGGCCTCCGGGTCGGAGAGTGTGTAGGTCACGGTGTAGGCCCAGCGCTCCGGGAAGAGCGGCGTCCCATCGAAGCGGACGAGCGCCTCCTTCGTGCATCGACGCATAAGGTCGCCGGTAGCTATGACATGGACGCCGTCGCGAAACCTCCCCTCGAATCGGTCGCCATCGAGGAGCGCCAAGAAGAGCTGGAAGTCCTCCTCCTTGCCGTTGTGGGGCGTAGCCGTCATGAGCAGCAGGTGGCGGGTGTGCTGACCCAGCATCCTGCCCAGCTTGTACCGCTTGGTCTCCTTGACCTCGCCACCAAAGAACGAGGCATGGAGTTTGTGCGCCTCGTCCACGACCACGAGGTCCCATTCCGTCTGCTCCAGCTTGGCCCGCACATCGTCGTTACGGCTCATGAGGTCGAGACGGCTGATGACGAGGTTCTTCTCGAGGTATGGGTTTCCAGTCCGGGAAGCCTCGATGGCGTCCCGGCCCACGATCTCGAAGGGGAGGTGGAACTTGGAGTCGAGCTCGTCCTGCCACTGTTCGGCGAGGTTTCCGGGGCAGCAGATGAGGCAACGGTGCAGGTCGCCGCGAACCATCAGCTCCTTGATGAGGAGGCCCGCCATAATGGTCTTCCCGGCCCCCGGGTCGTCGGCCAGCAGGAATCGCAGTGGCTGGCGGGGCAGCATTTCGCCGTACACCGCGGTGATCTGATGGGGTAGCGGCTCGATGATTGATGTGTGGACGGCAAGCAGAGGATCGAACAGATAGGCCAGGCTGATGCGGCGGGCCTCCGAAGCCAGCCGGAACTGCGCGCCGTCACCGTCGAAGCTGAACGGCGTCCCTTGCGTCATGATCTCGATCGTGGGCTCACGGTCCCGATAGAGGAGCTCGTTCGCCGGGCGGCCCGTGGCGTCCTTGTACGTGACCTCCACCACGGTCGAGCCGTGCCACTTGACGTCCACGATGGTAACGAGCCGGTCGGGCAGGATGCCCTTGACCGCCGCCCCTCGGGTCAGGTCTTCCAGTCGGGCCATCGGGCTCCCTCTTCTTCAAGGGTTCACGGGCAATTCCCAACCCAGTGCCTTCCGGCCTGGTTTCTCCGTGGGACCCGGACTACTGGAATCGTCTCCTCCATGCGCCTGCATCCACTTGTCCACCTCGTCCTTGCGGAATTTCCACAGGCGGCTTACACAGTAGCCGGAAAGCTCTTCGATTCCACGCAGTGGTACATGGACTCCTTGGCCACCCGGTGATGGGCGGCCACGTCTTCCACACCGACCCAGCCTTCTTGGGGAGCCAGTCCCGCAGTCACCTCGTCGAGACCTACCCGCAGCAGGCAGGCCAAGCGCGTCCGTTCGCGTCCATGAGATTTCACATGAATACAACCTTATTAGGGTGAGAAGAAGATGTTCTGCGGCGTATCACGCCGTTCAATGCGAATGTCGCGCAGCTGTGGTGCCT